>NZ_JBQKDH010000009.1:0-130000 GCF_052121955.1 Parafannyhessea sp. LCP19S3_B1
GGCCGCGGCCGGCCACCGGTCACCCCCGCCGGCCGTGGCCGGCGCCGCTAGCGCGCGTCCGCCGGGAACGCGATGCCCGCGGACTCGCGGGCCCGCGTCTGCACCCTGCTCACCGCCAGGCCGAGCTCCGCCATGCGCCAGCAGTCCTCGAGCCCCTCGTCGCCGCCCTCGGCAAACGCGCGCAGCGCGTCGAACTCGCCCCGGTACTGGTCCTGCTCCGGCGGAACGTACGTCTGGACGGAGCCGTCGTGCAGGCGAAGCTCCACCGTGCCCAGGCCGTTGGGCTTGCCGTCCACGCGGATGTAGCCCGCGGTGCCCTGCACGATCTGGTAGCTGGGCGCGTCGCAGTCCTTTGCCGCGATGGACATCGCCTTGAAGTTGCCGTAATCCAAAAGCGCCACGCCCGACGTGTCGATGCCGCGCTCCACGTTCGCCGCGTACGTGACGCCGCGCGGCTCGCCAAACATGCGGCACAGCCACGACACGCAGTAGTGGCCCAGGTCCATGAGCGCGCCGCCTGCGTGCGCTGGGTCGAACGCAGGGGCGATGTCGCCGCGCTTGAAGCGGTCGTAGCGGCTGGAGTACTGGCTGTAGTTCGCCACCGCGAGCTTCACGTCTCCCACGAGCGGCAGCCACTCCGCCACCTTGCGCGTGGTGGGCAGGTAGAACGTGGTGGTGGCGTCAAACAGCAGGAGGCCGCGCTCGCGCGCCAGGTCCAGGATCTGCTGCGCCTCCCCGCTGTTCGAGGCCATCGGCTTCTCTAGGATCACGTGCTTGCCGGCCCTAAGCGCGCGCATGGCGTAGTCGTGGTGAAGGTCGTTGGGGACCCCCAGGTACACGGCGTCCACGTCCTCGCGCGCGAGCACGGCGTCGTAGTCGCAGCCCGCGCGGGCGCCAAGCGGCCCCGCAAGCTCCTTCGCCTTCGCAAGCGAGCGCGGCGTCGACACCACGTCCGTCACCGTGTAGCCCCACCGCGCGATCTTGGGCGCCACCAGCGTGCTTATGAAACCCGTACCGACTACCGCGACCCTCATGCGTGCCTCCCCGTCCGGAGCGTCTCCTGCCGATGCCGTCGATTCTACGCCATGCGGGCCGGGGTTTTGCGCGTGCCCCCGACCGGGGGCGCGGCCCTTCTCGCCAGGCGACCCGCGCGGTTGCGGCGGGGCGCCGGGCGGCCGCGCGCGGGATTTTCCCAGCGGCAAAACGGGCATACTCCGTGGCAGGGCACACGTCACTTGGAGGCATCATGGAACTGAGAGAGGCACTGAACCGCCGTCGGTCCATCCGCAGCTACACGGGCGAGCTCGCAGACCCGGACCAGTTGGAGGCGATCTTCGCGGCCGCGTACGAGGCGCCCGTGGGCATGGGCAGGTACGAGGGCATCCACCTGACCGTCGTCACGCGGCCCGGCCTGCTTGCGGCCATCGACGCCGCGGCGGCGCGCATGTTTGGCAACCCGGACGCGCACCCGCTGTACGGCGCGCCCATGCTGGTGGTGGTATCGAGCGACGCGGAGGGCAACGTCGCGAGCGCGAACGCGGCGGCCGTGATCCAGAACATGTCGCTCGCGGCCGTGGAGCAGGGCGTCGGCAGCTGCTACATCTATGGGGCGACGCGCGCGCTGGCGCAGGACGCAGACCTCCTGGCCCAGCTCGACCTGCCGGAGGGCTTCGCGCCGCTGGGCTCCATCGTCCTGGGCAAGACGGACGAGAAGTACGGCCCGCGCCAGGTGCCGGCCGACCACCACTTCGCGCAGAACGACGTGGCGTAGTCCCGGGTGCGCGGCGGAGGTGCCGGATCCGTGCCGAGCAGGACGTCCCGAAGCGGGTGAGGCTGGGCTGACAACGCAAAGGCGCCAGCCACCAAAAGCGGACGGCCGGCACCTCTCGTGCTCACCACATCGATTGGTAGGCTACGCCACCTGGCGCTGCCGCTGCATCACCTACCAGGACAG
Source organism: Parafannyhessea sp. LCP19S3_B1 (assembly GCF_052121955.1). Lineage (NCBI taxonomy): Bacteria > Bacillati > Actinomycetota > Coriobacteriia > Coriobacteriales > Atopobiaceae > Parafannyhessea > Parafannyhessea sp. LCP19S3_B1. The sequence goes on from NZ_JBQKDH010000009.1 coordinate 1,955, forward strand.
CAGCTCGTAGCCCGTGTCCGTCACGACGAGCTGGACCTCCCACTGCGCGGAGTCGCTGCCGTCGACCGTGCGCACGACCCAGCCGTTGCCGCGGTCGATGTAGATGTCCGGGTCGCCCGCGTTCACCATGGGCTCGATGGTGAAGCACATGCCCGGCATGAGGATGGGGCCCGTGCCCGCCTCGCTCGTGAAGCTCACGAACGGGTCCTCGTGGAACTCGCAGCCGATGCCGTGGCCGCCGTACTCCTCCACGACGGAGAAGCCCGCGTCCAGCGCGACCTGGTGGACGGCAGCGCCCACGTCTCCCAGGTGACCCCACGGCTTCACGGCGGCAAGGCCCGCCTTGACGGACTCGTGGCATACGTCCACAAGACGCTTGCGCTCCGGGCTCACCTCGCCGATGCAGTACATGCGGCTGGAGTCCGAGAAGTACCCGCCCTTTATGGTCGACATGTCCACGTTGATGATGTCGCCGTCCTTCAGCACGGCGTTCTCGTCCGGAAAGCCGTGACAGACGACGTCGTTGATGGAGGTGCACACGCTGAACGGGTACCCCTCGAAGTTGAGGTCGGCGGAGACGGCGTCGTGGGCGGAGAGGTACTCCTCCACCCAGCGGTTGATGTCCATGGTCGTGGTGCCGTCGCAGATGTGCTCGCCCACGTAGTCGAGCACGCCCATGTTCACCGCGGCCGAGGCCTTGATGCCCTCGACGTCCGCCGCCGTCTTGATGAGCGAGCGCGGGAGGACCTCCTCGCCCGCGTGGTACAGCTGGTCGAGGCGGTCGTCCTCCGCCGCGTGGCACTTCTTGTACTTCCTGCCGCTGCCGCACCAGCAGGCATCGTTGCGTCCGGGGACCGGAAGCTTGTCATACATGAGGAGTCTCCTTATAAGGCCGTGCGTTTTTCTCAACCTCACAATAGCGGTTAGGCAGAATCACTGCTCGCGAAAGACGATCCTGCCCGTCTTCGGGTCCATCTCGTCCACGATCGCCAGCGACCGGAGGTCGTACCCGCGCTCGCGGAGGCTCTTGCCGCCCGGCTGGAAGCCCTTCTCGATCGCGATGCCGATGCCGGTGACCGAGACTCCCGCCGCGTCGCAGATCTCGAGCAGGCCGTCGAGGGCGCAGCCGTTTGCGAGGAAGTCGTCTATCACGAGCACGTGCTCGCCCGGGATGAGGAAGCGCTTCGCCACGATCACGTGGTAGTCGCGGCCATGCGTGTACGAGTGAATCTGTGTGCGGTACTGCGAGCCGTCGAGGTTGATGGACTCCGTCTTGCGCGCGAAGACCACGGGCACGTTGCCGAAGTGACGGGCGGCGACGCAGGCGATGCCGATGCCCGAGGCCTCGATCGTCAGGATCTTGTCGACCGGCTTGCCGGCAAACAGGCGCGCCCACTCCGCGCCCATGTGGTCGTACAGGGCGACGTCGCACTTGTGGTTCAGGAAGCTGTCGACCTTGAGCACCTCGCCCTCGCGGACAATGCCCTCCTGGATGATGCGCTCCTCTAGTTCCCTCATGAGTTCCTCCCGTTACATGTACCTGTCGAGCAGGGCGTCGACTTCTGCGTAGCGCCTGACGCGCGGGTGGCGCTGGAGCCTGCCGCGCAGCGCGACCATGCGCACGTCGCGCAGGGCCGACAGGTCCTCGAGCGGGTTGGAGCCGACCACCAGGAGGTCCGCGCTCTTGCCGGGCTCGAGGCTTCCCGTCACGTCCGACACGCCCGCGATCGCGGCGTTGCCGAGCGTGGCCAGGTGGAGCGTCTGCGCGTTGGAGGCGCCCACGTACCTGTGGAAGTAGCAAAGCTCTCGCCAGAAATTGTAATGGGTCACGAACGGGCAGCTCACGTCGTTGCCAAGGCCCACGGGAATTCCCTCCGCGAGGCAGGTCCTCGCGCACGCCACGATGCCGTCCATCACGATGCGCCCGTTGCGCTTTGCGACGGGCTGCGCGTGCGACTCGCCCAGGTCGAACTCCGCGTACGGGAGCGCGGGCGATATGGTGCAGACGTCCGCGGCCCCACGCCTCTTGAACAGCGCGATGGCATGGGCGTCCAGGGGTGCGCCGTGCTCGATGGTGTCCACGCCGCCCTCCAGCGCGACGCGCACGCCCTCGGAGCTCTCCACGTGGGCCGCGACCCTGAAGCCAAGCCGGTGCGCCTCGTCGCAGGCGGCGCGCACCACCTCGGGCGGCATGCGCAGCACGCCGGGCTCGCCCTCCTCCGACGCGTCCATCACGCCGCCGGTTACCATGAGCTTTATCAGGTTCGGCTTCGTCTGGGCGATCTTGTCCACGTGCTCCACCGCCATCTGCGGCGAGTCGGCCTCCGTCGCGATCGAGCCCGCGAAGTGCCCGCCGGGGACGGATATGCCCATGTTGGACGCGAGGATGCGCGGGCCCACGAGCCTGCCGGCGTCTATCTCGTCACGCACCCGCGCGTCGAAGTCCAGCACGCCGCCGACCGTCCGGATGGTGGTGACGCCGCTCATGAGCTCCGTGCGTGCAAAGCCGGCCACCCTGCGCCTTGCCGCGGCCCTCAGGAGCGCGTTGGACGTGAGCGCGTGGTAGAGCCTGGCGTAGTCGACCGGCCTCTTGCTCGCCTTTGGCGGACGGCCGTCCATCGCAAGGTGTACGTGCAGGTTCACGAGGCCGGGCAGCAGGTAGGCGCCGGAAAGGTCGATGGGGGCAAATCCCTGCGGCACGCGGTCCGCGGGCACGATGTCCACGATCTTCTCGCCCTCCTGAAGGAGGGCCATTCCCTCGAGGGGCTCCATCGCCCACGTGCCGTCCAGGATCGTCCCGTTGGTGTACGCGTATCCCATGCTCGCCTCCCAAGGCGTTGTCTGTCCATGGCCCCGCGCGCCACCTTGCGCACGGCGCGCGTGTTGCTAGCCTATCATCAGACGCGGCCGCACGAGGTCGTCGCGTGCCGCGAAGGCGGTGTCCATCGGGTCGATTGGGGTGTCCATGGCAGACGACGGCAAGGTTTTTGGCATGCGCTTTGGCAAGGTGTGGCCCCTGCTGGTAAGGAAGGCCGAACGCAAGGGCCGCACGGCGGACGAGGTGTTCGCCGTCGCGGAGTGGCTCACGGGCTACTCGCGCCAGGCGATCGAGGCAATGGCGGAGGGCGACGCCACGTATGGGGACTTCTTCCGGAACGCCCCGCGGATGAACCCCGCGCGGATGCAGGTGACCGGCCGCATATGCGGCGTTCGCGTGGAAGAGATCGAGGACCCGCTCATGCGCGACGTTCGCGTGCTGGACAAGATGGTGGACGAGCTTGCCCACGGTAAGGCGTTGGAGAAGGTCCTGCGCTCGTAGTCGCGGCGGGCCCGCGACGGCGCCGTCGCGCCGGCCGGCACCGCTTTGCGGCGGCGGTACCGTCGCGCCGCAGGCTGGCGCCGCTTTGTTACAAGTAATATCCCATCTTTATGGTAGGAATATGTGTTGGCGGGCCGATGCCTACAATGGCCGTGCATCGGCATTCGCACCAGCTTGGAGGACCACATGACGCGCTCGCAGCATGGCATCGGCAGCATCGACCTTGACAGGAGGAGATTCCTCGGCCTCGTGGCCGCAGGCTCCGTCACCGTGATGGGGGCGCTCGCCGGCTGCGGCGCCGGCGGCTCCGCCGCGGACTCGTCCGCATCCGCGGCGGGCACGTCGAAGAAGGCGCTTTCGGGTAGGCACCTCACGTTCGTGGGAGACGACGCGTTCGCCCCCTACCGCTACGTGCAGAAGACGAAGTCCGGCAAGAAGAAGGTCGTCGGCCTCGACATCGCCGTGGCGGACGAGCTGGCGCGGCGCCTGGGCTTCACCTACGAGTTCGAGGCGCAGGAGTTCTCCGCGACGCTCGCGTCCGTGCAGTCGAGCGACGCGTCGTTCACGATGGCGATGTCCTCGAACAAGGAGCGCGAGAAGACCTTCGACTTCACCCGTGGCTACTACGAGCCCCGCGTGGGCGTGCTGACCCTGGGCGGCAGGGCCGTGACCTCCGTGGACGACCTCAAGGGCAAGAGCATCGCCTGCACCACCGGCACCGTCCAGAACAAGTTCATCGAGGCCGTGCTGCCCGACGGCGACATCCACACCTACGACGGCGGCACGCAGTGCCTGCAGGAGGTCCTTGCCGGCCGCATCGACGCGTACCTGTGCGACGGCGCAGAGGGACAGTCCATGCGCAACGCGAACAAGGGCCTGGTGCTTGGCCTGTTGGACCGCAAGGACACCCAGGACTACGTGGGCGTCTACCGCGTGATGGCCACGAAGGGCGCCACGTTCGTGAAGGCGTTCGACCAGGAGATCGGCAAGATGCTGAAGGACGGCACGCTCGACAAGTACATCAAGAGGTACGTGGGCGCGGACTTCGCCTGGGGAGACGACGTGAGCGCCGCCGGCACCGCGACCGAGGGCGTGAAGTAGAATAGGCGTCGCACGGCGTCCGGACGCGCCCGCGCGTGGGGCGGCCGGACGCGACGACGACGGGCGCGCATCCCGCGGGCGGAAGAGCCAATGGACCTGAACTTCTCGATAATAGAGCCATACTATCCACTGTTTTTGAGCGGCCTCGCCGTGACCCTCGAGGTGACGGCGGCCGCGCTTGTGCTTGCGTTTGTCTTGGGCTTCGTGATTGCCCTGCTCAAGGTTGCGGGCAACCGCCCCCTGCGCGCGATTCTGGACTTCTATACGTCCCTCTTCCGTGGCATCCCGCTCATCGTGCTGCTGTTTATTGCATACTTCGCAACTCCGCAGATCACGGGGTACAAGATCTCGATGTTCGTCGCGGCCGTCGTCACGCTGGGGCTCAACGGCTCAGCCACCGTGTCCGAGACGCTGCGCGGCGGCATCCAGGGCGTGAGCCAGGGCCAGTACGACGCGGCGCGCTCCATCGGCATGCGCTACGTGCCCATGATGGTTCACGTCATCCTTCCGCAGGCGCTCATGTCCGTGGCGCCGGCGCTCGTGAACGAGGTCATCACCGTGCTCAAGAGCTCCAGCCTCGTGGCCACCATCGGCCTCGCGGACATGATGCGCGCGGCCGAGAGCGTGCAGGCGCTCACCTACCGCGCGTTCGAGCCGTTCGTCGCCATCGCCGTGGTGTACTACGTGATTGTGATGGCGCTCGTGGCGGTGGGACGGCGCCTGGAGCTGCGCGTCCGGCGCATGCAGACGGGCGAGAGGAACGCGTAGCCGCACCTCGCGCCTCCCCGTGCGCCCCGGCGCGCGCCGCCCGCAACGCCGCAGCTAACGGTCACCGCCGCGCCACACCAAATACGAGTAGAGCATCGTCCACCCGCTGCCGCCAAGCACCACGGCCAGCAGCACCGCAAACACGACCTCGCCTGGCATGGCCTGCGACACCAGGCCCAGCGCCATGAGCGCAATCCCCATGATCACAAACGTGATGCCGCCCATGCGCTGCGACTTCTGCCAGGTGCGCTCGTCCGCGAGCGCCCACGACGTCCTTACGCCAAACGTGTAGTTGCGACGCACGCGCGGAAGGTAGTTGCCGACCCAGACAAACAGCAGCCCCACGCCCAGCGGCACCGCGATGCCCACGAAGCCCGAGCCCTCGTGGGGTATCACCCCAAGCGCCGCCAGGTCCGCCATCCACGAAAGCGCGCACATAAACACGGTCAGCACCACCACAAACCCCTGGTAGAAGCCCCAAAAGTCCTCGAAGTTGCCTCCGTTTGGGTCGATGCGCGGCACAAGCCAGAACAGCCCCGCCATCGGGAGCGGCAGCAGGTCCAACACAAGGGACAGAGCCTTCGGGCTGCGCTGGTCCACGATGCCGGCCGCGTTCCAATGCGTGGGAACGACGTCCGGCAGGTGCGGGTACACCAGCAGGTGCCCCACGACGCTTGCCGCCATGATGACCACGAGGGCAACCACCAAGCGCCTGTCAAAGCGCGGCACGCGACCTCCGCGGCCCCCGCGACCGTCCCTCCGCTCACGAGCGACCATGACCCCCATCCTTTCCGGACGCGTGGCCCAGCCCCGCGATCCACTGCATAAGCTCTTGGAAAACCGTCGTGTTCAGGTGATAGATGATGCTCTGCCCGCTGCGCCGGTTCGTCACGAGCCCCGCCGACCGCAGCACCCCCAGGTGGTTGCTCACGGACGGCTTCGATATTTCGAAGTTGTCGGCAATCTGCCCGGCCGTGAGGTCACCGTCCGCAAGAAGCTCCAGGATGCGCCGGCGCGTCGGGTCTCCCAGCGCCTTGAACGCGTCACCCACCATGGCACCCCTCCCTTCGTCACGAAGATGCTACCCCGAGGGTGCGTTCTTCTCCTCTGTATTTAGATATTTGTCTAAATTTCTACACAAGGGCGCCGGGCGAGAAGGGCGCGGCACCCCGGCCATCACGGCTTTCCCATCGCACCTGCCCCACCGCGGCCCAGTCGTGCGCTATCCTGTCTTCGCACGGCGCACAGGGTGTGCGCGGAATGTGCGCAGGACGAGCCGAGGGGGCATCGCATGGACAAAGGGCGCATGGAGGCGTTCAGCGATGGCGTGATCGCCATCATCATCACGATCATGGTGCTGGGGATTGCCGCGCCCGAGGGGGCGACGCTGCGCGACCTGCTGGGGCTGCTGCCCGCCATCGCCGCGTATGCCGTGAGCTTCGTCGGCGTGGGCACGTACTGGAACAACCACCATCACCTCCTGAAGCTCGTCCGCCACGTGGACGGGCGCATGCTCTGGTCCAACCTCGCGTTTCTCTTTGTGCTGTCGTTCTTCCCGCTCGCGACGGACTGGATGCAGAAGACGTCTTTCGCCTCCCTGCCAACAACGTGCTACGTCGTGCTCAACATGCTCGTGTCACTCACGTACATGAACCTCGAGCGCGTCATCCGCCACGCCCTGGGCCACGGCTGCCGGACGACGGCGCCTTCCGAGGAAGAGCTCTCGCGTCGCGCGGTGGTCGAGAAGCGCTCCCTGGTCAAGGAGCGCTTCACCCTTGGGCTCGAGCTGGCCGCGTTCGTGCTGGCGCTCGCCCTGCCCGCAACGCACCTTGCCTTGGTGGCCATGGTGCTCGCGTTTGCGCCGTGGATAGTGCCTGACCTGCGCATTGTCCGTCTGCTCGACTTTCTGGCCGAAGACGAGTCCCAGCAGGAGCCAAAGGAGTAGGCACTAGTTTGCGCCACCGCATGGCGAGACAGGGGTTCCGTGGGTAAAGGCCTCTGCAATATAAGAGTCCTACCATATAAAAGTGAAATATCTGCAAGTGCCTCCGAGTATCATGTGGCCTCACCTTTTGGCCCTGCGACGAGGGAGGCTGACCTACGATGCGCGACAAGATCGACTTTGACAGGCTGGGGATCACCGACGACTTGATGTTTGGCACGGTGTTCCAGGACCCGAACCTGTGCAAGGGTCTCATAGAGCTGCTGCTGGGCATAGAGGTCGAGGAGATCGAGTTTGTGGAGCGCCAGGGCCTGCTGGACGCGGGCCCGCTCTCGCGCGCGGGCATCGTCGACCTGCTGGTGAGGGATGCCGCCGGCAACGAGTACGACGTCGAGATGCAGAACGTCGCCACTCCCGGCATCGCAAGGCGCGCGCGGCGCTACCTCACGCTCGTGGATACGAACATGCTTGACCGCGGGCAGCGCTTTGAGGACGCGGGGAACGCAATCGTTATCTTCATCTGCGCGAACGACCCGTTTGGCCGGGGCTGGAAGCGCTACGACTTCACGCGGGCCTGCGCTCAGGACGGGCAGCCCTTGGACGACGGCACCAGCATCGTGTTCGTGAACGCAGCGGGCGAGCGAGGGGATTACGGCGACGGATTCGATGCCTTCCTGCACTATCTCTCGAATGATACTGTTATCGAAAGCGACTATGTAAGGCGCGTGGACGACGCGGTCCGAGGGGTTCGCGACAACCCCCAGTGGAGGAGGTACAGGATGCTCTGGTCCGAGAAGTACCGCGACGAGATTGCCGACGCCATGGACGAGGGCCGAGCCGAGGGCGAGGCGATCGGTGCGCGGAGGCGCGACGAGCAGCTCGCCAGGCTCGCGCGGGCGCTCGAGGACGCGGGTCGCGCGGGAGAGCTCGCCGGCGCGCTCGGCGACGAGGCCAGGCTCGGTGCGCTGCTGAGGGAGTACCACCTGGAGTGAAGTCCGCGGCGTGCGTCGCTGCGGCGTGCATGCGTCGTAGATACCCGCTACTCGTCCATACCGGGACGGCGCCGCATGCGCTTCAGCTGCGAGCGCCTGCCCTTCTCGTCCAGACGCCTGCGGACGGAGGCGCGCGTGGGCTTTGTCGCATGCCGGGTCTTTGGCTTGCGAGCTCGTCGGGCGAGCTCCGCACGAATCTTCTGCAGGCAGCGCTCGCGGTTTTGCAGCTGGCTGCGCGACTCGCGGCTGACCACGGTGATGCCGGTGGGGACATGCCGCATGCGCACCGCGGAGTCCGCCGTGTTCACGCCCTGCCCGCCCGGGCCCGACGCGTGGAACGCCTCCGCGCGGCACTGTCGCGCGAGCTCGTCCGCGGACAGGCGCGAGAAGCGCGCATAGTCATCGTATGTGAGGTCCCTCTGCATGCGCTCACCTTACGCCATCGCGGCCGGCGGGCGCAAGCTCCCCTCGTACGCGCAAGAGCACGGGCTGTCGCCCCGAGAGCGCGATGTGCTGCGTCTGGTGCTCGAGGGGATGGACAATCAGAACATGGCAAGCACACTGGGAATCGCTCCGTCCACGGTCAAGGTCCACGTGCACAACGTGCTCAAGAAGTGCGGTGCGCAGAACCGCACCGAGCTCACACACTCGTTCTGGAGCTCGTAGCCGGAGCCGTTGGCTCGCCCCCACGGCGACAACGCCTAACGATACGATTACCCTGGGATGAAGAGAGCGCCCCAAACCGAGAGGTATCGTGGGGACGCAGCACTTCCGCGTGGAACAGCTCGCCGCGGTGATGGGTCCCACGAAGGCCGACTAGCCACGCCAACCCATCGCGAGGTTGCCCCCCACGTACGCGAAATTCGCGTACCATGGTGCGAAAACGCGTTGACAGGAGGGCGCATGGCCAGCTCGAAGTACATCTGCCCGTGCAAGCACGTGACGGAGGAAGGCATACGCAAGGCGGTCGCCGACGGAGCCACCAACTTCAAACAGGTGCGCAAGGCGACAGGTGCCGGCAGCAAGTGCGGCAAGTGCAAGCCCGCGGTGAAGAGTCTCGTGAAGAGCCTGCTCACGGAGCAGGTGGAGAAGGACGCGGCCAAGGCGGGCACCGCCGCGGACGGCGCACCCACGACCAAGGCCGCAGCCAAGGCCGCCGCGCCCTTCTCGCCCGGCGGACGCGCCGCGGAGGAAGGCGATGTCCGCGAGGTCCGCCGCGGAGGCGTGTACCGTCACTTCAAGGGCGACTACTATCTGGTGGAGGACGTGGCGCGCCACTCCGAGACCGGCGAGGAGCTCGTGATATATCGCAAGCTGTACGGCGACGGCTCGCTGTGGGCGCGGCCGAAGGCGCTGTTCCTCTCTGCCGTGGACCGTGAGAAGTACCCTAACGCCACGCAGCGCTACCGCTTCGAGCTGCAGGACATTCCGAGCGTCGCCGGCCACTAGCCGCGCGGGCGCGTGGTCCCTGGCCGCGGCTGCGTGGCCCCGTAACAACAAATCGTGATTTGTTGTAAGCCCCAAAATCACGTTTCCGCAGCTAGAGGCGCAAACTGCCCAAACAACAAATCGCGATTTGTTGTTTGGGGCGTCGCGCGGCAGGCGGGAAGGCGCGATTTACCGCCCAGGTGCGGATGCGCAGCACGAACGCGAGGGGCGGGCCCGCGCCTATGCGACGGACCCGCCCCAGTGTCTCTGTAGGTGTGCCGCTTCCCTACCCCACGAGCACCTGCGCCACCAGGAGCAGCGCGTTGAGCGCGATCGTGGCAATCAGCAGCGGGTTGATGAACTTGAGCCAGCGGCTGAACGGAACGTCCACCATCGCGAGCGACGCGAGGATCAGGCCGGTGGGCGTGATGTACGAGATGAGGCCCTGGCCGTAGTTGTACGCAGCGATGACCGCGGCGCGCGATACGCCTACGGCGTCTCCGAGCGGCGCCATGATGGGGATCGAGAGCACGGCAAGTCCGGAGGACGAGTTGATGAAGAAGCCCAGGATGATGTAGACCACGAGCATCACGAGGATGAAGAGGATCGGCCCCATTCCCGTGACGGTGCCAGAGAAGAAGTGCAGGATGGTGTCGGAGATGAGGCCGTTCTCCAGCAGGATGTTGACGGCACGCGCGACGCCCACGACGAGCGCGACGCTCATGAGGTCACCGCAGCCGCCGATGTACTTGTCGAAGAACACCTCCTCCTCGAGCCCGGAGGTGAACGCGAGGATGATGGAGCACGCCAGGAACACGGCCGTCATGTAGTCGAACCACCACTGGTACGCAACGATGCCGTATACCAGCACCACGAACGCGAGGCCAAACGCCGCGAGCGACAGCTTCATGTGCCAGGTGAACTTGATCTGGTTGCCCTGCTGCCCCCAGCGCTCCTCGATCTTCTCCTTCATGTCGTAGCAGACGGACTTCGAGGGGTCCAGGCGCACCCGGTGCGCGTACACCATGATGTACGCAACCGCCATGACCGTGCCGACCACGAGCGCGATGAAGCGCCAGCTCATGCCGTCCGACATGGCGATGCCGGCCGCCTTGGTGGCGACGCCCGTGGCGAACGGGTTGATGGTGGAGTACATGGTGCCGACGGACGCACCCACGAAGATGACGGCGATGCACGTCATGGCATCGTAGCCGGCCGCTATGAACACGGGCATGAGGATGGGGTACAGGGCGATGGTCTCCTCGCCCAGCCGAACGTGGTGCCACCGATGACCATCAGGAGCGAGAGTATGATGATGAGCAGGTACTCCCTGCCATGCGTGATGCGCGACAGCGCGGCCACGGCGGCGTTCAGGGCGCCCATGTAGTTGAGCACGCCGATGCAGCCGCCCAAAAGGAACACGAACAGGATGATGTCGATCGTGTCGTACACGCCCTGGATCGGCCCGAGCAGGAACTCGACGACCCCCTGCGGCGCCTGCGTAACGCGCTCGTACGTGCCGGGGATGGCGATCGGCTTCGAGATCGAGCCGTTCTTGAAGTTCTCCAGCTTGCCAGAGACACCCAGCTTGTCGAGGGTCTTCTGCGTGGGAGCCATGAGCTCCGTGCTCTCGTCCGGCTTCGTCACGACGAACTTGTCCTGGCTCGCGTCGTACGTGAGCTTCGAGTACTCGCCGGCGGGCACGATGTAGGTGAGCGCCGCCGCGAACAGCATGACGATGAACAGCACGGTGATTGCCGTGGGAAAGTGCAGCTTGTGCCTCTTCTTGGGAGAGGGCGCCGTCTCCTCGACGGCCACTTCTTCTGCCACGATGATCTTCCTTTCACGATATGGACATGGCGCCGGGCGAGAAGCCCTTCTCGCCTAGGCTTCTGCGTAGACCTTGATCAGCTCCACCACGACGTCGGTCGCCGCGTTGATGCCCTCGACCGTCGCGTGCTCGTACGGTCCGTGGTAGCCTTCGCCGCCAGTCCCCAGGTTCGGGCACGGCAGTCCACAAAACGACAGCTGGCAGCCGTCGGTGCCGCCGCGGATGGGCGTGACCCTGGGCACGACGCCGGCGCGCTCGCACGCGACCTTCGCGTTGTCGATGGTGAACATGCAGCCCTCGATCACGCTCTCCATGTTCTGGTACTCGTCCTTGATGCGAAGCGTCACGGTGCCCTCGCCCCAGCGCTCGTTCATGACCTTCGCGATGTGCCTGAGCGTCTGCTTGCGGCACTCGAACGACGCCGCGTCGAAGTCGCGCACGATGTAGGACATGCCGCCGGCCGACTCGTCGCCGTGGATCTCGAGCAGGTGGTAGAAGCCCTCGTAGCCCTCCGTGTAGCGCGGCGCCTCAAGCGACGGGAGCATGTTGTTGATGTCGCAGCACACCTGCATGGCGTTCACCATAATCCCCTTTGCGGAGCCCGGGTGCACGCTGACGCCCCTGACCTCGAAATCGGCCTCGCACGCGTTGAAGTTCTGGTACTGGATCTCGCCCTCCGCGTCGCCGTCCATGGTGTAGGCGACGTCCGCGTCGAAGTACTCCACGTCGAAGTTGCCGGCGCCGGTGCCGATCTCCTCGTCCGGCGTGAACGCGATGCGCAGCGCACCGTGCGGCGTGCCGTCGCGAAGCACGCGCTCGAGCGCGCCCATGATCTCCGCGATGCCCGCCTTGTCGTCCACGCCCAGAATCGTGGTGCCGTCGCTCGTGAGCAGCGTGCGACCCCTCAGCTCCGCCAGGTGCGGGAAGTCGCCGACGGAAAGCGTGCGCCCGCTCGTGCCAAGCACGAGGTCGCGCCCGTCGTAGTCCTCGTGCAGCACCGGGGTGATCTTCCCGTCGCAGAACTGCGACACGGTGTCCATGTGCGCGATGAGCCCCAGCTTGCGCGCGCCCTCGCAACCGGCGGTCGCGGGCACCTTCGCGTACACAAAGCACTTCTCGCTCACCACGACGTCCTCGATGCCCAGCTCGCGCAGCTCCCCCGCCAGCAGGTTCGCAAGCTCGAACTGCTCCTTACTGCTGGGGCACGCGGCGTCGTTGTCCTCGTCGCTCGGCGTCTTGACCGCTATGTACTCAAGCAGCCGGTCGATAACCTCCATTGATACGGCCTCCCTCTTCGGCACAGGCAGGGGCCACGCCTTTTGGCATGGCCCCTCACCATTGCTCGTAACAATTTCGAAATATTAATATTTATTCTACTGCCTGCAAAGTACAATTATGCGAGCGGTATATACAATGCTATATTTCTGGCATTTCAATTCAGAATACCGAAACAGACTTCACATCATGGCAAGCAATTTTCATAAGAACGAAAGCCATGGAAAGAAGGAAGAGAGCGCGTTTTAACTGGTATATTGCATGCTCTGTTGCCTCTGACAGGTCATCGAACATAACGCATCTTACTACATCAAAGTGCATCGAACTTCGGCGCTCAGATTTGAGCATGTGCTTGATGCATACATAACTGCTTTGTTTATTTTCTCTTTCAATACATAAGATGCATCTTTCGTCACATAAGGCGTCTTTCTCGCCCAGGCGAGAAAAGCCAGGCGGCGCAGTCGGGGCCGTCTTCCAAACGTAAAAAGGGCCCGCGACCGCCGCGAGTGCCGATCCCGGCACCGCGGCGCCCGCGGGCCCCGCCCCCTCGCACGCCCCGCGACGGGGCGGTCCCGCTACCTCAGGAAGGAGCGGACGGACTCGGCGACGCCGGCGCCGTCGAGGCCGTACTTGGCCAGCAGGCCGACGGCCGGGCCGGACTCCCCGAAGACGTCCCGCACGCCGACCCTCCTGACCGGCACGGGGCACCTCTCGGCGAGCGCCTCGCACACGGCGCCGCCCAGGCCGCCGATGACGGAGTGCTCCTCCACCGTGACGACCCTGCCGGTCTTGGCCGCGGACTCGGCGACGAGGTCCACGTCGAGCGGCTTCACCGTGTGCATGTTCACGACCTCGCAGTCGATCCCCTCGGCGGCGAGCGCCTCGGCGGCCTCGAGCACTGAGGACACCATGAGGCCCGTCGCGACGACGGTGACGTCGGAGCCCGCGCGCTCCACGACGCCGCGGCCGACCTCGAAGCGGTAGCCGTCGCCGTGGATGACCGGAGCGGCGAGGCGCCCGAGCCTCAGGTACACGGGGCCGTCCGCCTCGTAGGCGGCGCGCACGGCGGCGCGGGCCTCCACGTCGTCCGAGGGCACGACCACGGTCATGCCGGGGATGGTCCTCATGAGGGCTATGTCCTCGTTGCACTGGTGCGTGGCGCCGTCCTCGCCGACGGAGATGCCGGCGTGCGTGGCGCCGATGACCACGTGCAGGTGCGGGTAGCCGATGGAGTTGCGAACCTGCTCGAAGGCGCGGCCGGCGGCGAACATCGCGAACGTGCTCGCGAAGACGCGGTGGCCGGTCGTCGCGATGCCGGCGGCGACGCCCATCAGGTTCTGCTCGGCGATGCCGCAGTCGACGAAGCGGTCCGGGTAGGCGGCCTTGAACCTCCCGGTCTGCGTCGCGGCCGCGAGGTCCGCGTCCAGGACCAGGAAGTCGTCGTGCTCGGCGCCGAGGGCGACGAGCTCCTCGCCGTAGCTCTGGCGGGTAGCGATCCTCTTAACGTCAGCCATTCCCTACGCCTCCCTCTCGAGCTCTGCCATGGCCTGCGCGAACTGCTCGTCGTTCGGGGCCTTGCCGTGCCACCCGACCTGGTTCTCCATGAACGAGACGCCCTTGCCCTTGACGGTGTGGGCGACGATGCAGGTCGGGGCGCCCTCGCAGGCCCTCGCGGCCGCGAACGCCCCGCGCAGCTGGCCGAAGTCGTTGCCGTCGGCGACCTCGACCACGTTGAACCTGAAGGCGCGGAACTTGTCCGCGATGGGCTGGGCGGAGTTGACCTCGTCGAGCGTGCCGTCGATCTGCAGGTTGTTGTTGTCCACGATCACGCAGAGGTTGTCGAGGGCGTGGTTGCCGGCCAGCATGGCGGCCTCCCAGACCTCGCCCTCCTCGATCTCGCCGTCGCCGCAGAGCGCGTAGACGCGGTAGGGGTCTCCCCAGTGCTTCGCGGCGATGGCCATGCCCACGGCCGCGGAGATGCCCTGGCCGAGCGAGCCGGTGGACATGTCGACGCCGGGCGTGTCGTTCATGTTCGGGTGGCCCTGCAGGCGCGACCCTATGTGGCGCAGCGTCCCGAGGTCCTCGACGGGGAAGAAGCCCCTCTGGGCGAGGGTGGCGTACAGTCCGGGCGCGCAGTGGCCCTTCGAGAGCACGAACCGGTCGCGGCCGGGGTCGCGCGGGTTTCTCGGGTCGACGCTCATCTCCTCGAAGTAGAGGTAGGTGAAGATCTCGGCGGCCGACAGCGACCCGCCGGGGTGGCCGGACTTCGCCGCGTGCGTGCCCACGAGTATGCCCTTGCGGACCTCCCGGGCGATATTGGCCAATTCTTCGTTGGTCATGTGGTGGTACCTCCCTCTTCGTCAAAAGCGGCAAGACGCACCTTTTGCGTCCTGCCGCTTAAGTCTACCCTAGTTCTCGGCGGTGACCTTCGCCCAGTCGGCGGCGAAGAGCTCGAGGCCGCGGTCGGTGAGCGGGTGGTGCACGCACTTCTTCAGCGCGCCGAACGGCACGGTCGCGATGTCCGCGCCGAGGAGCGCCGCCTGGGTCACGTGGTGCGGGGTGCGCACGGAGGCGGTGATGATCTCGGGGCCGCCCTCCTCGTCCCAGTAGCCGTACCTGAAGTTGTGGACGGCGGTCACCATCTCGGCGAGGTGGTCGAGGCCCTCGTCGCCGATGTCATCGAAGCGGCCGACGAACGGGCTGATGTAGCGCGCGCCGGCGCGGGCGCCCAGGAGCGCCTGGGTCGCGGAGAACACGAGTGTCATGTTGACGCGGATGCCCTCCTGCGCGAGGTGGTGGATCGCGGGCAGGGACTGCTCGGTCACGGGGAGCTTGACGACGATGTTGGGCGCGAGGGAGGCGAGGTGCTCGGCCTCGGCGATCATGCCCTCGGTGGTCTCGGCCGTGGACTCCGCGGAGACGGGAAGGCCCTCGCAGATGTGGCAGATCTTGACCATGTGGTCCTCGAAGTCCGCCAGCTTTCCGCCGGTCTTGGCGTACAGGCTCGGGTTGGTGGTGACGCCGGAGAGGATTCCCCAGCTCGCCGCCTCGCGGATGTCGTCCAGGTCCGCGGTGTCGATGAAGAACTTCATGTTCCTTTTCCTTCTCTAGTAGAGCCAGCGTCGGCGGCGCAGACCACCTGACGGCCGGCGTGGTTGTCTAAAGCAAGGCCTCGGCAGAGGGGGGCTGCCGGGGCCTGCCCAATGCTTAGGAGAGTCCCTCCATGGCGGAGTCGATCTTCTCCCTTACAAAGCTTGAGGCGTGTGCGACGTCCTGCTTCCACTCGGGGGAGCCGAGGTACCACATCTCGCACACGTAACGACGCACTCCCTGAGGAACCAGCTGGCTCAGCGCGCCCTCGTAGTCGGTCGTGCCCTCGCCGAAGAGCATGTCACGGTACTGGCCGGCCTTCGTCGCCTTCATGTGCGCGGCGAAGATGTGGCCGCGGCCGCAGGCGATGTCGTCGGCGACGGTGTTGCCGTAGAGGAGGGATGCGTTCGTGAGGTTGCCCACGTCGGGATAGACGCCCAGATAGGGGCTGTTCACCTCGTCGACATAGACCATGGCCTTGCGAACCGTGTCCATGAACGGCGTCTCCATGGTCTCGAAGCCGAGGACGACGCCGGCGGCGGCGGCCATCTCGGTCGCCTTCGCGAGGTTCTCGGAGAAGCACTCGCGCGAGCCGTCCCACTTGTCCTCGTCGTAGTACGCATCGTATCCGGCGAGCTGGATCACGTGGAGCCCAAGGTCGCAGGCGAGCTCAAGCGCCTTGTCCATCATCTCGAGGCTATAAGCCCTCTTCTTGGGGTCCTTGGCGCCGAACGGCCACTTGCGGTGCCCGGAAAGGCACATGGAGCCCAGGGGGATCCCGGTGTCGCGCATTGCCTTGACTACGGCCGCACGCTCCGCGGGCGTCCAATCGAGCCTGGCCTGGCGTGCGTCGGACTCGTCGACGGAGATCTCCATGTAGTCGAACCCGCACTCGGCCGCAACCTGGAGACGCTCCTCCCACGAGAGCTCCGCGGGAGTCGCCTTCTCGTATAGGCCGAGCCTGTATTGCCTGCTCATGTATGGTCCCTTTCTACAAGGGCGCCCCCATGGTCGTGCCATGAGAGCGCCCCTCCTCTCGTACTGCGCCTTATCAGTCCTATGCGCTACTTCTGTCCGTAGTAGGCGTTGGGGCCATGCTTGCGCATGTAGTGCTTGTCAAGCAGGTACTGCGGAGCCTCGGCCTCGGATATCGCGCGACCGGCGGCGACGCAGAGCAGCTCCGCGTCGCGGGACATCTTCGCGACCTCCTCGACTACGACGGCGTGGTACACGGCCGCCGCCGCGTCCTTGCCCCACGTGAAGGGGCCGTGGTTGCGCACCAGGCAGCCCGGCTGAGCCATGGGGTCCTTGCCCTTGAAGCCCTCGACGATCACGTTGCCCGTGTTCAGCTCGTAGGCCTCCTCGATCTCCTCCTTGGTGAGGCCCCTCATGCAGGGAACCTCACCATAGAAGTAGTCGGCCTGGGTCGTGCCGTAGCACGGGATGGAGCGGCCGGCCTGCGCCCAGGCAGTGGCGACGGTGGAGTGCGTGTGCACGATGCCGCCGACGTTCTCCCAGGAACGGTACAGGCACGCGTGGGTCGCGGTGTCGGAGGACGGGTTGAGGTCACCCTCGACCACGTTTCCGTCCATGTCGCACACGACCATGGACTCGGGCGAGAGGTCTTCGTAGGCCACGCCGGAGGGCTTGATCACGAACAGGCCCTTCTCGCGGTCGATCTCAGAGGCGTTGCCCCACGTGAAGACGACGAGCCCGTGCTTGGGAAGGTCCATGTTGGCCTCGTAGACCTTCTCGCGCAGTTCCTTGAGCATCATCTGCAGGACCCCTTAGAGGACAGAGCGGAACGGGACGTTCGGCTCGTGGTCGAAGCAGTCATGGAAGCCGCGATCGTACATGTACTCCTTCTTGTCCTTGTCGAGGGGGTACGTGTAGTCGCCGCCGGGCTGCCAGTAGTACGGGTGGAAGGTGTAGCCCAGACGGTCCTTGCGCATCTGGTAGAGAACCTCGATCTCGCGCTGGTCGGCCATGAAGTTGGTCCAGACGTCCCAGTGGATGGGGATGACGACCTTCGCCTGCAGGGCCTCGGCCATGCGCAGGATGTCGCTGGCCTCCATCTTGTCCTGGATGCCGACCGGGTTGCACCCGAAGGAGCCAAAGCAGACGTCGACGCCGCCGTACTCCTTCATGATGTCCTTGCCGTGCTTCGCGAAGTAGATGGAGTAGTGGGAGTCACCGGAGTGGTAGATGTTGCCACCCGGGGTGACGAGCAGGTAGTTCACGGCCTTCTCGTCCATGTCCATCGGGCACTTGCCCCAGAGGTCCTCGCGGTCGGGGCCCGTGGAGTCGGTCGTGGTGATGCAGGTGCGGTCGAAGGAGTCCATGGCGACGATGGTCATGTCCTTGATCTTGATCTTGTCTCCGGGCTTGACGACCCTGATGCGGTCCTCGGGCACGCCCCACTTGCGCCAGAACTCGGCGGACTTCTCCGGGCCGATGAACGGTACGGGAATCTCGTTGCCGTTCTCGTCGGTGGTGGTCATGCCGGACTTCACGACGTGGGCGGCCCACTCCTTGGACATGTGGTCCTGGTGGTAGTGGGTGGCCAGCACGGCGTCGACGTGCTTGAACGCGAAGGGGTCGAAGACATAGGGGATGTTGCGCAGGTTGGGCTGCATGGCGCGGACGCCGGCCATGTTGGCCATCTGGTGGCCGACCTTCATGAGGCCGTTGCCGTGGGTGCGCTTGCCGTTGCCGGTCCAGAGGTCGATGGTGATGTTGGCGTCACCGGGGGTCTTCACCCACATTCCGGTGCAGCCGAGCCACCACATCTTGACGTTGCCCTCGGGAACGACAGCGTTCTCGATGTCCTCGTTCAGCCACGTGCCCCACTCGGGGAACGTGTTCATGATCCAACCCTCGCGGGTGACTTCGTCGATAGCAGACATTGAAATCTCCTCTAAATACGTTCGTTTAGACGCCTGGGCGAGAAAAGCCGCTTTCCTACTCGGCGTGGACCGCGTAGAGCGCAACCTCGTTCGTCTCGCGGTTGGCCGAGATGATGTGGTCGACGCCACCGTCCTCGAAGGCCCACACGTTCGCGGGGCCGCAGTCGTGGTCGATGATCTCGACGCGGTACTCGCCGTTCTCGTAATACAGCCTCAGCAGGTCCCGGCCGTCCTTGCGGTTGCCCAGAAGCGCGCAGGACTCGCCGGCGAGCTTGCCAGACCAGATCGCGTGCAGGAAGGCGCGCTTCTGCGGGTCCTCCCAGACCTTCTCGTAGGTGTCGGGCTCCGCGCCCTCGTGCCAGACGGACAGGGTGTCGCCGTGGAACGTGGAGATGGTGACCATCTCCTCCTTGCCGTCGCCGTCCAGGTCGACCATGCACATGTCACTCGTGGGCTGGACGACGAGGCAGTCGATCTGCCACTCGTCGCCGTCGGACGCGGGCGGCACGTAGCGGAAGGCGCCGGCGGCCGTTCCCACGAGCGCGTAGCTGCGGTCGGGGGCGGTGTAGAAGCCGTGGTTCTGGAGCTGGCAGTTCGCGATGCACGTCAGCTCGAGCTGGTGGTCCTCGTCAAAGTCCTCGAGGTTGCCGGGAAGCTTCGCCGCGTATACGGCGCCCGGAGTCTTCCAGTCGTTCTTGAACTCGCGACAGGCGGACTTGATCGTGCAGGCAATGAGCCACTTCTGTCCGTCGGCACCCTCGAGCACGCCGAAGCGGTGCACGTAGGGAAGGTCACACAGGACCTGGCGCTTCCAGGAGCCGTCGCCCTGACGCGTGTACGTCACGATCTTCGCGTCGTCGCCACCAAAGTTCGGCGAGAAGAACTTGTACGTGCTCATGAGCTGGTCGGTGCGGCCAGGGGTCTGCATGACCGTCATGACGCCGCCAGGGCCGTCGCAGACGTTCTCCCTCTGGGTGCCATCGAGCGCGAAGCGACGGATGGGACCGTCCTTCTCGGTCGCGACGACAAAGCTCTTCTCGCCCGCCGCCTCGACCATGCCGATGGCATAGCACTTGACCATGTCGGTAGCGAGCACCTTCTTCTCGTACCTCATTGATAGGCCTCCTCAAGCCTCGATGCGAACGCGATGATTGCGGACGACCTACTTTGCGAACTTCTTGTCCAGACCGGCCTCGACGAACTTCTCCTCGATCTCCTTGTCGGAGAGGACGTTCTTCAGGGGGATGCAGACGACCTTGCCGGTATCGGCGGCGGACTTGAACATGTTCTCGAAGTTGCGCGGGAAGCAGGCGATGTCATAGTTGGTTGCCGTGGAGGTTCCCTCCGCAAGCGCGCAGTGGTGAACCTGGGAGACGTCCATGTTGAGCTTCTTGGCGACGCGCTCGACGGTGAGCTGCATCATCAGGGAGGTACCGGAGCCGTTAGCGCACGCGCACAGAATCTTTGCTGCCATTTTTACGACCTTTCGCTTTGCGGACGAATGCCGCGTCTTGACTTGAGAGTGGGAGTGCGGCCGACAACCTCAGGTCGTGTTGCCGGCCGCTTGGAACCATACGGACCGGAGGGGTGGCCTACTTGGCCTCTGCCTCCGCGACTGCCTTCTTCTCGGCGGCGTCACGGTACTCGGCGTACTTCTCGTAGTCCTCGACCTCGAGGAAGTAGGCGGAGTTGCCGTTCTCGTCCTTCGGGGCAGCCTTGTACTGGAGCTGCGGGATGATGATGAGGAAGGCGATGACGATGGCGGCGCCAATCCAGCCGAGGTACTTCATGATGACCGTGAAGATAGGCCAGACGGTTGCCCAGTCGAACATGCCGAGGTAGCCGCCGAACGCGTACATCTGGACCCAGGAGGCGATGAGCGCGGAGCCGAAGACCTGGCAGAGACCGCAGATGAACGGGATGATCAGGCAGGCCTTGAGACCACCCTTGTTGTTCGCATACACACCGAGGACGGCGTTGTCGAAGAACAGGGGGATGAAGCCGGCGACGACGAGGACGGGGCTCTTGGTCACGAGGAGGATGCCGATCGCGATGAACTGACCGACGGCACCGGCCATGAAGCCGAGGGTGACGGCGTTGCTGGAGCCGAAGCCGAAGGTGACGGCGCAGTCGACGCCAGGCACGGAGCCCTTGAGGAGCTTGCTGGAGATGCCAGTGAAGGAGACGGTGAGCTCGGCGACGAAGGTGCGGACACCAAGCTGGAGGATGGTCAGGTAGACGGCGAACTGGAAGCAGTTGTAGAGGATGTAGAAGACGAAGCTCTGGCCCTCGACAAGCGCGGCGCTACCGGTGAGGGTGCCCTCCTTGGTCAGCTTGATGAGGTAGTCCGGGCCGATGACGATGAAGATGATGCCGAAGAAGAGGGTCATCAGGATCGCCGTGGAGACCATGTTCTCGTTGAACATGGAGAGCCAGCCGGGAAGCTCGATGTCCTCGAGCTTCTTGTCGAAGACGGAGGTCTTGCCGGGCTTCTTGGCGCGACGGACCTCGTCGCGGCGGTTCATCCAGCCAGCGGCCTTGGAGGCGAGGAAGATACCGAACATCTGCTGGTGGCCGATTGCGAATCCGGCGCCATCGGTGAGCTCCTGGGTCGGCCCGATGGTGAGGTTGGAACCAACGGCCCAGTACAGGCCAAGGATGATCGTCATGAAGATGAGGGCGGGAACGCCAACGAGGCCCGGGAAGCAGAACATGATGAGCCACAGTGCGGTCGCGGCCTGCTGAACCTGGACGTTGCCGGTGGTGAAGATGGAGCGAAGCTTGGTGTGCTTCTTGGCGGCGACCAGAACGATGTTCAGGATGTAGGCGAAGAGCAGAAGCAGCATGTACTGCGAGATGTTCGCGCCCTTGAGGAACGAGACGTTCGCCAGCGAGAAGTCGCCCGCCTGAGCCGCCTTGACGCCCGCGTCGACGGCGTTGTTGCCGAAGTAGGGGTCGATGACCATTGCAGAGAGGTTGAAGCGACCCTTGAGGCCAACGATGACCGGGCGGAACACGTTAATAAGGCCGCTGGAACCAACGGACAGAATCATGTATCCGACGGAAGCCTTGATGAAGCCAGCGAGGACCTCGTACCATTTCTTGCCAAGCAGTGCGTAGCCAATCACGACGATGATGCCGATGATCCACGCAGGCTGGGACAGGATGGTCTTGGAGAACCAATTCACTGCTGCCAGCAAAATGTCCATGTACACTCCTTCTGATAATGAACTCCCACGCGGGGGTTGTGCTTACTCGTCGCCGACGATCGCGTCGATCTCGAGAAGATCCTCGGGCTTCTCGGCGCTCTTCAGGCGCTCGACAACCTCGGGGTTGGACAGGACGGCAGCAAGGTGCTGCATGTTCTGCAGATGGGAGTCCGCGTCGACATCACTGAGCGTGAAGAAGATCGTCGCGGTGGTGTCGGGATCGTCCTCGGCGCCAAAGTGGACCGGCTCCTTCACGTGCATGAAGCTGATGGCCTCACGGTTGGTTCCGACGGCGCCCTCGACCGCGTGCGGCATCGCGACGCCCGGAAGCAGGACGATGTAGGGTCCGTGCTTCTCGACGTTCTCAATCAGGCAGTCGGCATACTCGGGCTCGACGCTGCCATCTGCCAGCAGGGGATCGATGCACTTGCGAAGGGCATCCTGCCAGCTCATCGGCTCGTCCACGAAGTTGTAGTGCTTGAGCTCAAACAACTGACGAAGTAGCATGTGTTTCACCTCCTCCGCTTCTGCTCGCTGAAATGCCGGCACAGCGTTGCGACCGGCCTTCCGGGCTGCTCGCCTCTCCTCTGCGAGCCGCCCTTTGGAGGTGTTCCCACCTCCGATTTCGAGGTGAATACTACGCCGGTTTCATTTTGTTATGAACGTTTAACTATTTCGTATTTAACGTTATTAGTGATTGTATTGAACGTTATGTGTATTTGTTTGAACGTTCCTATTTTCTCTTGAGCCTTGGATTCGGCGACCATAGAATGTGCGCATGAACGTACGAACGCAGTTTTATTTGCTTGTTATCGTCCGTGAACGGTAGAATTATTCTGGTGAACGGTAGAAAGGGCCTTAAATGGGCACATCGAGGAGCCTTGTCGAGAGCCGGCGAGCCGAAATCGTCGAGACGCTGAGCGAACGAGGCAACACAAAGGTGACCGAGCTTGCGAAGGAGTTCGGGGTTTCGACGCTCACCATACGGCGCGACCTCGACTTCTTGGTCGAGAAGGGCATGGTCCGCAGGCTGCACGGTTCCGTGGAGCTGATAGACCCCCTCGGCAGCCCCATCAACTCCTCCGCAATCCTCGCGAAACGCAGCATCGCCGAGGAGGCGGCGCGCTTCGTGGAGGACGGCGACACCATCTTCATCAACACGAGCTCCACCGCGCTCTCCGTGATCGAGCACATCACGAGTCAGAACGTGACCATCGTCACGAACAACGGCAAGGCTCTGCAGCTCACCCCTCCCCCGGGCGTCTCGGTCATCCTCACCGGCGGCGAGATCCGCCAGCCCAAGTGGTCCATGTCGGGAGAGTTCGCCCTCTCCACCGTCAAGCACATCAACGCCGCGAAGGCCATCCTCGGCTGCTCCGGCTTTTCCGCGGACCGTGGAATCACCACGCTCGTCTCGCACGAGACGAGCATCAACTCGCTCATGCTGGAGCATTCGGACGCACATATATTAGTTGCGGATTGCACGAAGATCGGAACGAACTCGAGCTTCCGCTACGGCAGCGCCGCACAGGTGGACATCCTCGTGACGGACGAGAACTCCGACGAGGAGGAGATCGTGCGCCTGAAGAGGGCGGGCATGCGCAAGGTTGTGTACCCAGCCGAGAAGTAGCCCTTCTCGCCCGAGTGGCCCTTCTCGCCCGCTGGTCCTTGCCCCCGCGTTCTCGTCATGCGCGCACGCGGCGGAAGCCCATGTGCGAGCGGTGTTATGTCGTATTTCGATAACGACTTGCCACAATTTTCAATTTGTTATCAGCAGCCTCGGAGGCTACCCTATACAGACTGCATGTTCTTGCTGGTTCTCCCTGTTGGCGAACCAAGCGGCGACTATTTGCTCGTCGCATAAGACATGCACGCAAGACAGCTTGGTTCGATCGGAGCATCGACTTGATTTCAGTAGAGCACCTATCAAAGCGCTTCGGGGGCAGCACGGGGGTCCATGCGCTCGACAACGTCACCCTCACCATCCCCGACGGCGACGTCTTTGGCATCATCGGCATCTCGGGCGCGGGCAAGTCCACGCTCGTGCGCTGCCTCAACCTGCTGGAGCGCCCCACGTCCGGCAGCATCGTCGTGGACGGGACGGACGTCACGAACCTCAAGGGCGCCTCGCTGCGCGAGTATCGCCGCAACGTCGCCATGATCTTCCAGGGGTTTGGCCTCCTGGCTCAGAAGACCGCGCTGCAGAACGTCTGCTTCCCCTACCTCGCCAGCAACGGAAAGGTGACGGACGCGGACAGGAAGGAGGCCCTCGGCTTCCTCGAGCGCGTCGGCCTCGCGGACCGCGCGTCCTCCTATCCCGCGCAGCTCTCCGGCGGCCAGAAGCAGCGCGTCGCCATCGCCCGCGCGCTTGCCTGCCACCCCAAGTACATACTGTGCGACGAGGCGACCTCGGCGCTCGATCCCGCCAGCACGGCGTCCGTCCTCAGGCTGCTGCGCCGCATCAACGAGGAGACCGGCGTCACCATCATCGTGATTACCCACTCCATGCAGGTGGTGCAAGACATCTGCAAGAACGTGGCCGTCCTCGTCGAGGGCAAGGTGGTCGAGAAGGGCACCGTGTCAGAGGTGTTCGCCGATCCCAAGCACGAGGTAACGCGCCAGCTGTTGGGAAGGGAGAGCTGGGATGAGTAGCCTTTCTCTTTTGATGGACCAGTTCGGGGCCCTGCTTGGACAGGGCCTGGCCGATACGCTCGTGATGCTGTTCGCTTCGACCGCCGTCGCCTACGTGCTCGGCATCCTTCTGGGCGTCGTGCTCTGCGTCACGGCGCCGCGCGGACTGCGCCCCATGCGCACGCTGAACGCCGTCCTGGGATGGGTCGTCAACATCGGCCGCTCCATCCCGTTCATCATCCTGCTCGTCACGATGTTCCCGGTCACGCGCGCGCTCGTGGGAACCACGACCGGAGTCCGCGGCGTCATCCCGCCCCTCGTGCTCTCCACCACGCCGTTCGTGGCGCGCATGGTCGAGCAGTCGCTCGCGGAGGTCCCGCGCGACGCCATCGAGGCCGCCGAGGCCTGCGGCGCGTCCATCCCGCGCATCGTCGTGTCCGCGCTTCTCCCCGAGGCCCTGCCCTCCATGGTGCGCGGCGTCTCCATCACGCTCATCGCGGTCCTCGGCTACACCGCCATCGCCGGCGCCGTCGGCGCGGGCGGCCTGGGCGACATCGCCATCCGCTACGGCTACTACCGCTACCAGGACACCGTCATGATCGCGACCCTCGTCCTCATCGTCATCCTCGTGCAGCTCATCCAGAGCACGTGCGACCTCATCGCAAAGAAGATCGACCACCGCTAGCGCAAGACAGGCGCAACGCAAAGCAAAGGAGAAGAACATGCTCAGCAGAAGGTACTTCATCCGCGCGGGATTCGCCGCCATCGCCGCGGGCGGACTCGCCGCATGCGGCAACGGCTCCGCATCGTCCGCAGCCAAGAGCAAGAAGCTCACAGTCGCCGCGTCGCCCTCTCCCCACGCAGAGATCCTGGACAACTTCGCCGCGCCCAAACTCAAGAAGCAGGGCATCACGCTCAAGACGAAGGAGTACACGGACTACATCATCCCCAACCAGGTGACCTCCTCCGGCGAGGTGGACGCAAACTACTTCCAGCACATCAACTACCTCAACAACTACAACAAGGAGAACGGCACGGACCTCGTGGGCGTCGCCGCCATCCACTACGAGCCGTTCGGCATCTACGCCGGCAAGTCCAAGGACCTGAAGGGCATCCAGGACGGCGCGCAGATCGCCGTCCCCAACGACCCCACCAACGAGGGCCGCGCGCTGCTTCTGCTGCAGCAGGAGAAGCTCATCACCCTGAAGGACCCCGACAACCTGCAGGCCACGCCCGTCGACATCGCCAAGAACCCGCACAACCTCAAGTTCGTCGAGGTCGAGGCGGCCGCCGTCGCGCGCCAGCTTCAGGACGTGGACTTCGCGGTCATCAACGGCAACTACGCCATCGAGGCCGGCATGCACGTGAAGGACGCCCTCGCGGTAGAGGACAAGAACGGCAAGGCCGTCAAGCAGTACGCCAACTACATCGTCACGACGCCGGACAAGAAGGACGACGCGCGCATCAAGGCCCTGGTAAAGGTCCTGACCAGCGACGACTTCAAGAAGTACCTCGCAAAGACCTACGACAAGGACGTGCTCCCCGCGTTCTAGTTCCGCACCCGAACGCCGCCCGCACCCCACGCCGCCCGCACCTCGCATCCGCAGGCACCTGGCCCGCACCTCGCATCCGCAGGCACCTGGCCCGCTCCCGCACCCGCGGGGGCGGGCCTTCTCGCATGCGCCGGCGCGGTACGAAACGGGTGACCTGGTACCGAAAAAAATCCTACTTGCGCAGTGACATTTCTCTTCTTATAGTACTAGTCAAAGACATGGTACCGATTTGGTACTGCAAGGAAGGAGCATGGCCATGGGCGAGAAGAACATGCAGTCCAGGCAGCCGGCCATCTTCGTGGGCCACGGCGACCCCATGATGGCACTGCGCGACGACGACATCGCGCGCGGCCTGCGCAACGTGGGCGCACGCCTGCTGAGGAACAGGCCGAAGGCGATCCTCGCCGTGTCCGGGCACTGGTACACCCGCGGGACCCTGGTCCAGAGCGACCCCACGCCGCGCCAGGTAAACGACATGTACGGCTTCCCGCCGGAGCTGTACGCCATCAAGTACCGGCCCGCGGGCAACGCGGAGCTCACGCGGCGCGTGCGGGAGCTTCTGGGTGCGGACGTAGAGGTGGACGACACCTGGGGGATCGACCACGGCGTGTGGACGCCGCTCCACCACATGCTGCCGAACGCGGACGTGCCCGTCGTGGAGCTGAGCGTGAACGGCCTTGCCGACGCCCGCTACGCCTACGAGCTGGGAAGGCGCCTTTCTCCCCTGCGCGACGAGGGCTTCGTGGTGCTGGGCAGCGGCAACGTGGTGCACAACCTGCGCATGGCCGACTGGGACAACCCCGACG
The DNA here is from genome assembly GCF_052121955.1 of Parafannyhessea sp. LCP19S3_B1. Classification (NCBI taxonomy): domain Bacteria; kingdom Bacillati; phylum Actinomycetota; class Coriobacteriia; order Coriobacteriales; family Atopobiaceae; genus Parafannyhessea; species Parafannyhessea sp. LCP19S3_B1. The sequence continues at coordinate 28,806 of NZ_JBQKDH010000009.1, forward strand.
GCACGCCGCAGAACGTCGCGTTCGACGAAGCCGTGCTCGCCGCGGTCGCCGCGCGCGACGACGACGCCGCGATCGACTACCAGCACCTGCCCCATGCGGACTATGCGGTGCCGACGCCGGACCACTACCTCCCGCTGCTCACGGTGCTGGGCGCGGCCGAGGGCGAGCAGGCCGAGGTCTTCAACAAGGTCCGCAACCTTGGCTCCATCTCGATGACGAGCTACGCGTTCGGGCTGGGTAAGTAAGAGACGACGCAAGGACGGCGCAGACGCGCAAGAGCAACGCAGAGAAGTGCAAGAGCAACGTAAGGAGAAGAACATGTCTGACAACAAGAACGTGCTGATCGTGGTGGGAACCCTTCGCAAGGACGGCTACAACCTGCAGCTTGCCGACCACGTGAGGCAGCTTCTGGACGGGCGCGCCAACGTGAGCGTGCTCGACTACTCGCAGCTGCCCCTCATGAACCAGGACCTTGAGAACCCCGAGCCCGCCGCCGTGGCGGCCGTGCGCGAGGCCGTGCGCGAGGCCGACGGCGTGTGGTTTGTGTCGCCGCAGTACAACGCGTCGTTCCCCGGCCACATCAAGAACCTGGTCGACTGGCTCAGCCGCCCGCTTCCCGGCAAGGGCCGCGACTCCGCCGCCACCAACGGCATGAGGGCCACGGTCAGCGGCGCCGGCGGACGCACCGCGACCGCCGAGATGCGCGCCGCGCTCGACTCGCTGCTGGAGTTCGTGGGCGTGCAGGTAATGCGCGAGGGCGAGACGGGCGTCGCGCTCTCCGGCGAGTCCTGGGCCTCTGGCAAGCTGGCGCTTTCCGCCGAGGACGAGGCCGCGCTCTCCGCACAGGCGGACGCGTTCCTGGAGTTCATCGCGTAGCGGGAGGACACATGGACACACAGGCGGCACACAGGGTCGCCCATGACGGGGGAGCGGACCTCTTTGGGGTCTGCCCCTTCGTCACGTCGCAGTCGATACTGCAGGGCAAGTGGGCAATCCTCATACTGCATCACCTGGCGGAGGGGCCGGTGCGCTTCAACGAGCTGCTCCGCCGCATGGACGTGGCGCAGGGCACGCTGTCGAAGCAGCTTAAGAACCTGGAGCACGAGGGGCTGGTGCGTCGCACCGTGCACACGGACGGGCCACTGCGCGTCGAGTACGAGCTGACGGACATCGGCCTGAAGTTCAGGGGCGTGCTGGACGCCATCGAGGCCTGGGGAAACGACTACATCGAGTTCCTCCACGAGCACGACGGGGGCGACGCGCACTAACATGGCGTGCCGAGTGCCATCGCGCGTCGATCGGAGGTAGGTGCGTGCAGAGTCCCAAGGTGCCCGAGGGCAAGAGTGTGATAGACGCCGCGCCCGCGCGCCCGGAGGGAGCGCGGCTCGCACGCGCGGGCATAGCGGGCGCAGCGCCTGCGACAGGGGCGCGCCGGAGCTACAGCGCGATGCCCAGCGCCACCAGGACGACGCCGCACGCGAGCACGACCACGTCAAGGGCGCGCATGGGGTAGCGCTTGTAGCTGCTGTCGCGCGTGCGCAGGTAGAACCCGCGCTGCTCCGCCGCGAGGGCGGTCGCGTCGGTCTTGCCCACGGAGCTCACCAGCAGCGGCACGCACAGCGGCAGCATCAGGGTGAGCTTGCGGATGGGGTTCTTCGTGTCGTACTCCACGCCGCGCGCGCACTGAGCCTCCATGATCGCATTCATCTGCTGGCCGAAGACGGGCACGAAGCGCAGCGCCGTCGTAAACGTGAACGCGTAGCGGTACGGCACGTGCAGCACCTCCACGCACGCGTTCGCAAGGTCGTTCAGCTTGGTGACGCTCAGCATCAGCACCAGCGGCAGCGCGACGCCCAGAAGCCTGAGGCTTGCCTTGCTGCCCGTGACCAGGCCCTTGCTCGTCATCCACAGAACCACGGGCGTCCCCTGGCGCATGAACGCCGTCTGCAGCACCAGCATGACCACGGCAATGGGCACCAGCAGCTTCAGCAGGCTCACGAGCTTCGACGTGGCGCGCGCGTACAGCCCCAGCGCGAAGGTCAGAGCGAGAAGGGCAAGAAGCATGGGGTAGGTGTCCGCCGTGAACGTGGCGATGATGATCGCCGCGGCGACGCCCAGCTTCGTGACCGGGTTCAGCCTGTGCAGCACGGTGTCTCCCGGGACGTAGTCGATCACGTTAACCACGGCGCATCATCTCCTCCGTCAGATCCACGATGCCGGACACCTGGCTGATTCCCGCAAACTCAGGCGACGTGGTGCGCGCGAGCACCTGCGAAAGCTCCGTCACCTGGGGCGCCCTCACGCATGCCCTGCGCATGAGGTCCGCGTCGCCAAACATCTGCTGCGTGCCGCCCCGGCCCAGGATGCGCCCGTCCGCCATGACCACGATGCGCTCCGCGAAGTCGCTCACGACCTCCATGTCGTGGCACACCATGATCACGGCACAGCCGCGCTCGGCCATGTCGCTCACCGTGTCCATCACGGTCATGCACTCTCGATAGTCCAGTCCGCTCGTAGGCTCATCCAGAAGCACGACCTCCGGCTCCATGACCACGACGGACGCGAGCGCGACCATCTGGCGCTGGCCTCGCGAAAGCGAGAACGGCGCCTCGTCCGAGGGAAGGCCGAAGCGCGCGATGACGGCTGCGGCCCGCTCGCGCGCGTCCTTCTCGCCCACGCCCTGCAGCGTGAGGCCGAACGCGACCTCGTCCAGCACGGTGTCCTTGCACAGCTGGTGGTCCGGGTTCTGGAACAGCGTGGAGCAATGGGCCGCGATCGCGCTGGTGGGGACCTCGCGCGTGTCGAGCCCCGCCATGCGCACCGTGCCGGACGCCGGACGCAAGAGGCCGTTCAGGAGCTTGGTCAGCGTGGTCTTTCCGGCGCCGTTCTGGCCGACGATGCCCACGACCTCGCCGGGATAGACCCGCATGTCCAGGTGGTCGACGGACGCCGTGCCGCCCGGATAGGCGAAGCTGACGTCCTCCAGGCTCACGACGGGGGTGGCGTCCACGGCGTGGGGACGCGGCACGGCGACGTGCTTGGACCCCGCGCGAATCGCCGCCGCGCGCACGTCGTCCGCGGCGTGTGCGGGGCCGCGGGCCGCGGACCCCACCAGGCCGCCGATGAGCTCTGCCGCCTCCGGCACCGTGAGGCACGGCGTCGCGCCGCGCACGAGGCCGTCGCGCGCGAGCGAGTTGTACACGCGCGCGACGCGCGGGCTGTCGACGCCGATGCGCCGAAGCTCGTCCGCGTGCGCAAACACCTCGCGCGGCGTCCCGTCCAGCACGAGCGCTCCCCCGTCCATCACCAGGATGCGGTCGCAGTACTCGGAAAGCAGCGCCACCTTCTGCTCTATCACAACGACGGTAACGCCCTCCTCGCGCACCTTGCGCAGCGTGTCGAACACGAGGGCGGAGGACGCCGGGTCGAGCGCCGCCGTCGGCTCGTCGAGCACGAGGACGCGCGGGCGCATGGCAAGAATGGCTGCGATGGCCACCTTCTGCTTCTGGCCGCCGGAGAGCGTCGCTATCTCGCGGTCCCGCAGGCCCGCGATTCCCACCGTGTCGAGCGTCCGAGCGATGCGGTCCTCGATCTGGTCGTGCGGGACACCGAAGTTCTCGAGCCCGAAGAGCAGCTCGTCCTCGACCACGGACGCTACCATCTGCGTGTCGATGTCCTGCAGGACGCTGCCGACGACCTGCGAGATGTCCGTCAGCGTGACGTCGCAGGTGTCGCGCCCGTCCACCAGCGTGGAGCCAAACAGCTCGCCACGGTAGTGGTGCGGTATCGCCCCGGACAGCACGGAGGCCAGCGTTGACTTGCCCGCGCCGGAGGGGCCGATGACCCCCACGAACTCGCCCTCGCCTATGCGAAGCGACACGTCGCGCAGGGCGGCGGGGACTTCCTTCCCCTGCGCTGCGGCCTCGCCGTAGCGAAACGTGACGTGGGACATCTCGATGATGGACTTGCTCTCTTGCATGTAATCGGATACCTCTCATGTGCGCCCGCCGGCGCGATCGTGTCTCGCACCCGTGGGGGCCGCCCCCTCGGACGGCCGCCACGGCACGCATGTCCTACTGCAGGAGTCTACTCGCTGATCTTGAGGGCCTTGCAGACGGGGATGTAGAGTGCCTGCACCAGAATCGCGTTGAAGACGCCGGTCGCGAAAACGACGGGAAGCATCGCCGCGGCGAGCTGGGCCACGACGCCAAGCATCGCCATCTTGATGACCATGAAGATGCAGCCGCTCACGACCGTGGTGACGAAGGTGCCGATGGCGGGAACGAACTTCTTCGCGCCGCCACGCATGCCGGCGTTCACGATGACGGCCATGAGCATCGCGGCGATGCCCTCCGCCGCGAAGTCGATGAACGGCGAGGTGGTGGTGATCTGGATGACGGCGGCGGAGATGAGGCCGATCACGAGGGCCTGGGGAACGTTCGGGCGGACGACCAGGATCGTGAGGCAAAACGCCGAGATGATGAACTCGGGGCTGATGACGCCACCGGACAGGCTCGAGATCGCCTTGCCCACGGTGAAGTTGAGGATGAATCCCGCCGCCAAGAGGACGGCGAGAAGAACGAGCGCTCGGACGTCGAGCTTGCCGTGGTCGACGACGTTGACGGTGCGGGCCTGCTGGGCGTTGGATGCGGTAGCCATGATTTTCTCCTTTGCGCCGCCTTGTGGAAAGGCGCTGTGTCTGTCTGTGTCATGAAATTTCGTAATTTATGTTCGTGATGCGCTCTTGCTAGCCCTGCCATCGAAGCGCGAAGGGGTTTGGGAACTTCATTCTTTCCTCCTGGAACGTACTGGCTCGTACTCGCCCGCAAAAGAAAAAAGGACTCCGGTCGAAACCGGAGTCCTTCAGTCTGCGCAGGTGTATGGCGCGTGAGACTCACGATCGACCGTTCGAAAGAGAGTTGTGCCACCACCAGTTGTTCATGACCGCATTAGCGTTGCCCATGGTGACCCTCCCCTCGAAGTCTCGTGCCGCATGCGCGGCTACGCGTCCGTTGCGTTGCACTATAGGCCAAGCACGCGCGCGGGCGCAAGGGTAAAGATGTAAACGTTTCGTTTCCCCAATGCCCTCCCGTCGTACAGGCAAGGCGTGATCACATGCACTTCCTTAGGTAGTACACGGCGATCTGGGTCCTGTTCCTCAAACCCAGCTTTGCCAGAATCGACGATATGTGGTTGCGCACCGTCCCCTCGCTCATGAAGAGCGTCGCGGCAACCTCCGCGTTCGTCATGCCGTCCGCAATCGCACGGACCACATCAACCTCCCTCTCGGAAAGCCCCTTGAGCGCGCTCTCGTCTCGGGTGGCCCGCGGCGCGTTCCCTCCCCTCGCGTTCGTGCCGATGGAGAGCTCCGCCGCACGCGCAAGGACCTCCCCCTCCAGCACGCACTGTCCGTTCATGACGGACCTCAGCGCAGGTGCGATCGTGGAGACGTCCTGCTTGATGAGGTAGCCTCGCGCCCCAAGCCTTAGCGCACGAACGATGTACTCGTCATCGGAAAACGTCGTCAGGAACACGATGCGTGCCGCCGGCTCCATGCCAAGTATTTCCTCTGCCGCCGTAAGACCGTCTCCGTCCGCCATCTGGATGTCCATGAGCACGACGTCCGGCTCGACGCGCGTGAAGAGCGACACCGCCTCGTGCCCGCTCGTACCCGTGCCCACAACGTCCACGTCAGGCTCCACGCCCAGTATCGTGGCCAGGGACCTGACCACGATCTTGTCGTCGTCCACCACGATCACCCTCATTGTCAAGCCCCCTCGTCCATCTCCCTCGGAACCGACGCGAACACGACGAACCTCTCACTCCCCTGGCTGCCGTCTACCCGGGCGGAGAACACGCCGCCCATCTCGAGCACGCGCGCCCGCATCGACCTCAGCCCCATGCCGCGCAGCTCAAGGTCAACCCCCGAAGGCGGCATGACGCCGTCGTTCGTGATGCGAAGCTGCCACAGCCCCGGAAGGCACGCTACCGCCACATGGGCGTCAGATGCGCGCGCGTGGCGGGCCGCGTTGGTGAGCGCCTCCCGAGCGACCATCAGAAAGCACCTGCTCACCGCAGCCGGAGGAACGACGTCCGGACTACATGCCACCGTCACGTTCTGGATGCCGCACTCCGACGATAGCCTGTGCAGCTCGCAGCCCAAGTCAAAGCCGGAGTCCTCCAGGGCGTGCACACTCTTGCGCATGGTCGAAAGCGCATCGTTCAGCCCGACAAGAACCTCGTCAAGATCCCTGATGACCTCGGCTTCGCCCCCGTGGATGACCTTGAGAGCCTCCACCTGCAAGACGAGCCTCGTGAGCAGATGTCCCACGGAGTCATGGATCTCCCTCGCAATCCTCGTGCGCTCGGACAGCGCCGCCGCATGCGTCTCGTACTCGCGAGCATCCACAAGCTCCGCGTTCTTCTCGCCCAACGCGATGAGCCTGTCGTTCAGGTCGTCCTGCAGGCGATGCAGCTGGGACCGCACCTCCAACGCGTCCGTCGTCCTCACGGAAAGCGCGAGCGAGAAGAGCGTGACCACCACGAGCCGGCACACAGCGAACAATCCCAGCCCACGAGCCGCCCCCATGCACGCCGCGAACGCAGGCGGCACCAAGGCCAGCCAGCGATTCTTGAGCCTCGCGGCGTCGTAGCCCGAAAGAGGGGCGACGGCGCAGGCGGCCGGCGCGAACGCGCACAGCACGAGAGGGGCAAGCGCGAGGGCCAGGGCCGCCTTCCGGCGCCGACCTCCCACCACCTCGAAGGCGGCGCTTGCGCACACGGCAACCAGCATCGCAACCACCGCCATCGCGAGGTCGGTCCGCGTCGACGCCGCCAAGGCCAGGCAGGCCCCGAGCACCAGAATCTTGTCAGTTATTCTCTCCATGGAGCAAGTATAGGGGTGCGACGGGCGCCTAGGGCGAGGTCATGACATTCGTCATGCCCGGCAGACCGATCGGTTACACAAGTCACTACCGCATCCGCAAGGCAGGTGCAAGAATCTGAGACGAAGGCTCGTACTCCCGTCAAGAGAAAGGACGACGATGCCGAACCCACAGGCGACAGAGTCCCCCATCCGTCCCTCGTCAGAGCCCGCCGTCAGCATCGGCAACCTCGTCAAGCGCTACGGCGGGGTCGTCGCCGTGGACCACCTCTCGCTCGACATTGCACAAGGAGAGGTCTTCGGCCTCCTTGGGCCAAACGGATCGGGAAAAACCACCACCATCAACTGCCTTCTGCAGCTGCTCGACTACGACCACGGGCACATAGAGCTCTTCGGGAAGCCGATGCGACCGGACAGCTACGACATCAAGCGCAAAATCGGGCTCGTCCCCCAGGAGGTCGCCGTCTTCGACGAGCTCACCGTAAGGGAGAACGTCGACAGCTTCTGCTCCCTCTACGTCCCGCAGTCCGGCCGCAGGCGCGAGCTGGTCGACCGCGCGATCGAGTTCGTGGGGCTGCAGAAGTTCCAGAGCTTCCGCCCAAAGAAGCTTTCGGGCGGGCTGCTGCGCAGGCTTAACATTGCCTGCGGCATCGCGCACCAGCCGTCGCTCATCATCATGGACGAGCCGACGGTGGCGGTCGACCCCCAAAGCCGCAACTCCATCCTCGACGGCATCGAGAGGCTCAACGGGGAGGGGGCCACCATCATCTACACCTCCCACTACATGGAAGAGGTGGAGCGCCTGTGCAAGCGCGTGCTCATCATGGACCACGGGCGCTCGGTCGCAAGCGGCACGCCAGACGAGCTCAAGGCGATGGTCGGCACGGGCGAGAGAATCTCCGTCGAGACGGGGACCATCTCTGAGGCGGCCATCGAGTCGGTGCGCATGCTCCCGCACGTTCGCGCCACGGAGTTCTCTGGAGGCATGCTGCACGTGCAGTGCTCGAATGGCGCGCACAACCTCTCGGAGGTCCTGGGCGCGCTCGCACGGGCGCATGTCGACTACGGCCGCGTCCTCTCCGAACCGCCCACGCTCAACGACGTCTTCCTCGAGATCACGGGGCGCGAGCTCCGCGACGAGTCCTAGGAGGCACCATGCTCGCTAGCATCAGGACGAGCGTGCTCACGCTCGTGCGCGACAAGTCCCTCCTCGTATGGACGCTCGCCTTCCCCCTCATCATGACCTGCATCTTCATGGCGATGTTCTCCGGGCTTGATGACGCGTACTCCCTCATCGGCTCAAGGCTCGGCGTCGTCAGGAACGCCCGCTACGAGTCCGCCAGGGGCCTGGACGAAACGCTCTCCTCCCTAGCCAAGGCTCCCAGGAAAACTCGTGTCTGCACCCTCAGGTACTACGCAAGCGAGAAGGACGCGCGTGCCGCCGCCGCGGACGGAGCCATAGACTCCTACCTTACCGTTGGCTCGGACGGGATTCCCGCGCTGCACGTCAGCCAGGCAAGCATAGCCGCCAACGGCTCGCGTCCCGCGACTGTCCTCGCCGCGGCGATCAACTCGTATGTCCGAACGTCCGACGCGATCTCATCCGCCTCGAAGAAGAGCCCCGCGCTTGCGGCAAGGGGAACGGTACAGGCCGCCTATCTTGGCGATTCCGTGCAAATCAGGCACTTCTCCGCCACGAAGAACGCACCCGACAGCAACGCCTCCTTCTATTTCGCCCTCCTTGCCATGACCGCGGGACTGGGGGCCACGTCAGCCATGCTCACCACGAAGAACCTCCTGCCCACCACAAGCGCCCTTGGCGCGCGGCAGACCGTTTCTTCCACGCCACGGTGGCGTATGCTCGTCGGCGCCCTCTTTGGCGCATGGATGTGCCAGTTTGCCTGCATGCTGGTCGCGCTGCTGTTCATGGCAACGGTCGCCCGCGTGGACTTCGGAAGCGGGATGGCGCCTCTCTTCCTCGCGGTGGCGGTCTCGTCTCTGGCGAGCTGCGCGATGGGGTCCCTCCTCGGCACGATCCCCCACATGCAGGTGGGAATGGTCTCGGGGATAACCTGCCTGCTCTCGCTCTTCACGGGTCTCTACGGCCCCGGTGCGCAGGAGCTGACCTATGCGCTGGAGAGCGCCGCGCCCGCAATCGCCCACGCAAACCCCCTGCGGCAGATAGCGCACTGCTTCTACTCGCTCCTCTATTACGACACCTACGACTCCTTTCTGCGTTCCTGCCTCGCGCTGTTGCTCATGACCCTGGCCGCGCTTGCCCTTGCGGGCCTGCGCATGAAGAAGGTGTCCCATGCCCACCTTTAAGACGTACATGAGGATTCTCCTCGCCCACCGCGCGTACATCATCGTGTACCTCGTCATCGTCTCGATAACGGGAATTGCGATCGGGCTTTCGACGGCGTCGGGCTCAAATCAGCGCTTCACAGCAACCTCGTCGAGGGTCGCGATAGTCGACCGCGACGACTCGAAGCTCTCTCGAGCGCTCTCCGCCCACGTGGCGAAGGACAACACCTTGGTCCCCCTTGCGGACGACAAGAAGTCGGTCCAGGACGCGCTCGCCCAGGACGCGGTCTCGTATCTCCTCGTCATCCCGAGGGGCTGGGGGCACGGTCTCATGGCCGCAGCTGCCGACGGGGGCGCCGCCCCCGCCCTGGAGGCCTCCGTGTCGTATCGCTCCGGCGAGGGTTTTCTCGTGGACCAGGAGGTAAAGAGCTACGTCCAGGGGCTCTTCGGCTCGGCATCGCTCGGAGGAAGCCAGTCGGACGCGGTACGTGCGACCGACGAGTCGTGGGGCAAGAGCATCGGCGTCTCGACCATCGGCCAGCGCGCGACGCCGCTCTCCAGCTCCCTCGTAAGCGCCGCGCTCTTCTCCTCGTATCCCATCTTCGCCAGCGTCACCGTCTGCATCGCCCTCCTGATGAGAGCCCTCAACGCACCGGCGGTACGCGGGCGCAGGCTCGCCTCCCCGCAATCGCCTAGGGAGCGCAACGTCGCCCTTGTGGCCGCGTGCGTCTGCATGGCCCTCATCGCCTGGGCGTGGAACTTCGGGCTCCAGGTCGCCATCCTCGGACGCGACGCAATCGCACGGTCCCCCGCGCAGCTTGCGATCGTGGGACTGGCGCTTCTCGCCTACTCTCTGGTGTCGGCAAGCGTGGGGTTCCTCGTTGGGCAGCTGGGCGTCTCGGAGAACGCCGCGAACGCCGTCGCAAACATCCTGGGCATGGGGCTCTCGTTTCTTGGCGGGGCGTGGACGGGCCTGTCCCTGCTCCCGGACGCACTTGTCGCCATCGCCCACTTCACCCCGCTCTACTGGGCGTATCGCGCCATCGAGGGCGCGTCGGGCATGAGGGTCGTATCCAGCTCGAGCGTGCTGCCACTCGTGGGATGCATCGGCGTCTGCACGCTGTTTGGCATAGCCATACTGCTCGTTGGCATTGCGCTCGGACGCGCCAGAGCCAAGGGGTAGCTCGGATGGGCGGGGCGTGGATAGCGGCCGCCCATCACGGGGGGATGCCGCGCGCGACGCGAAACCCCTGGGGCTCTTGGCAATGTTGCGGAGTTTTAGCAGGTCTCGGCTTTATGCGCTATCGTTTCTGGGTCACAGTCAATGCGTGGCTGCCTAAGGGATGAGCTCGCGCAAGACGTCAGCCCACGCAAGGAAAGCGAGACTCAGATGAAGCTCACCGGCAGCCAGATACGCCAGCTCCGAAGCATGTGCAACCAACTCAAGCCAACCGTCTCCATCGGCAAGGCGGGCGTGGAGGCCGTCGTGGCCTCGACCGAGGAGGACCTCGAGGCGCACGAGCTCGTGAAGTGCACCGTCCAGGGAACGTCCGGCCTCGACACGCGCGAGGCGGCAGATGCCCTGGCAGAGCTCACGGGTGCCACGGTGGTACAGGTGATTGGCCACAAGTTCTCTATCTACCGCGAGACCAGCCGCAAGGACGTGGAGAAAATCAGGCTCCGCTAGCGGCAGCACAGTCGTACGAGTAAAACTTGTTCGGCCGGGACGCCTCGGGCTTTGGGGCGTCCCGGCCGTCTTTTGTGCACAGGGAGCCGTAACACACGTGAACTCTGCACGCTGGTCCGCGCGCTCCCTTGCATATTGCGTGCCAATCGCTCACGATGGGCTGCAATCACCAAGCACCGGAAACAGAGGCCAAGATGCAAGCACCACACCCCACCGGAGGCAGCCCGGAGCCGCAGGACACGATCCTCGTCGTCGAGGACGACCCTGACATCGTGGAGATACTCCGCCTCTACCTGGGAAGCAGCGGATATCGCTTCCTCTCCGAGGGCGACGGCGAGCGCGGCCTCGACGTCCTGCGCAAGAGCGACGTGTCACTGGCGCTCGTAGACCTCATGATGCCCTCCATGAACGGCTTCGACTTCATCAAGGAGGCCCGCTCCTTCACGGACATCCCCATCATCATCGTGTCCGCGCGCAACCAGCCGTCGGACAAGGTGCTCGGCCTTGACCTGGGCGCGGACGGCTACGTAACCAAGCCGTTCGACCCCACGGAGGTCCTCGCGTACGTGCGCGCGGCGCTGCGCCGCTACCGTCAGGGCATGGCCGCCGAGCACGACGGGGGCGAAAGCGCCGCCACGGGCGAGAAGAACGTCCTTTCCGCCGGCGACCTCGAGCTTGACCTCGATACCCTCGTGCTCCGCAAGCGCGGCAACGTGATGCCGCTCACGGCGTCCGAACTGAAGATACTTCACAAGATGATGTCCGCTCCCGGACGCGTTTTCACGAAGGCACAGCTGTACGAGGCCATAAGCGGCAGCTCCTACGGCGGAGCGGAAAGCATCATGATGCACGTCTCGAACATCCGCTCGAAGATCGAGGACGACCCGGGCAAGCCGGCCCACATCAAGACCGTGCGCGGATTGGGGTATCGCTTTGACGAATAGCGAGAAGAACGACAAACGCACCAGGCACACCAGGCTGCGGGCTGCGTTTCGCAACGCTACGACGAGCCTCACCGTGAGGTGCCTTCTGGTAGTACTCGCCTACATACTCGCAATGGCGGGAGTGCTGCACGTCACAAACAAGCTCGCAACCGAGGAGCTCAAACGCACTTCTCCGTACATAGAGATGTTCGACGACGGCTCGACCATGATGCAGACTGATGACTTCAATCAGATGGCGTCGCTTGTCTCACCGCCAAGTGCACTTCTGGTGTTCGACGGGAAGGGAGGGCTGCTCTTCTCGACCAGCCAGAAGGTCGCCCAGAAGATCACCGCAAAGGAGCTCCCGCTCATCGCGGGCGACGAGGACGATGGCTCTGTGTACGTGATGCTGGACCGCAAGGACGACCGCGGAAGGACCGTGCACGAGATCAACCTCTGCAAGCCCGAGTCCACTCCGGACGGCTACGCCATCAGCGTCAAGTCCACCTGCACGTATCTCTCGGACGGCACCATCGTGGGCGGCGACCTCTTTGGCGATAAGACCCGCCTGACCAAGCGCGAGATGTCCCTGCTCCAAGGCGTCTACAGCCGCCGCATGATGATCGCGAAGCACAGCTACAAGAACGAGAAGGGCCAGCGGCGCATCCTCGTGCTGCTTTCGCCCACGGAGTCCGGCAAGGACTTCAGGGCAGCCGTCGACCGCTCGAACACCTACCGCATCGCGTCGGTACCCATCGCCGTCGCGCTCACGGTCCTGGCGATCGCCGTCCTCGCACGGGTCGTGCGCAGGTCCACCCGACCGCTGGACCGCGCCATAGACGCGCGCCGCAGCGGCGTCGGCAACGCGCCGGACCCGTCCGCCATGCCCGTGGAGCTCAGGCACACCTACGAGGACTTCCTCGGCCTCATGACCGAGCTCGACCACGCGCAGGACGACAAGCGCCGCATGATCGCAGACGTCTCGCACGACCTGAAGACCCCGCTTTCGGTCATTCGCGGCTACGCCCAAGCGTTCGAGGACGGCCGCGTTCCGCAGGAAAGCGCCGAGAAGTACCTGCACGCCATCGCCGCGAAGGCCGACCTTGCGTGCGAGCTCATAGACTCGCTGCAGTTTTTTGCGAAGACCGACCACCCCTCGTACCAGGCGACGCTCGAGAACCGCGACCTGTGCGAGGACCTGCGCCTCATGCTCATCGACAAGCAGCCCGACATCGAGCAGGCGGGCGGCACGCTCGTGGTGGAGCTCCCGGACAGGCCCATCCTCGCCCGCGCGGACGTCGAGCTCCTCAGGCGCGCCGTCAGCAACGTGATAGACAACGCCTACAAGCACAACCCCCGTGGCGTCACCATCCGCGTCGCATGCGCGGCAACGCGCGACGGCGCCCTCGTCTCGATCGCGGACGACGGACAGGGCGTGCCCAAGGACATCCGAGCGCACGCGTTCGAGCCGTTCGTCACCAGCAACAAGGCGCGCTCCACCGGCAAGGGCACGGGACTGGGCCTTGCCATCGCAAGCACGTGCATGCAGGTGCAAGGCGGCACGATTTCGTTCGCGGAGCACGCCGAGTCCCCGTACTCCACGGAGGTCCTCATGACCCTCCCGGCCGCGCAGAAAGACTAAAGGTTCCTTTAGGCGGCGTTTAGGTAGACAAAAGGTTGTCCCCATAGCATGGGTTCCAACGTCAGCAAGACGAAAGGCATCCATGCTCACAAGAACGAACGTCCTCACCTACCTAGAGGACTCCGCCAGGCGCGACCCCAACGCAATCGCCGTCATCGACGAGACCGGCACGTACACGTACGCAAGGTTGCTGGAAGACACGCAGCACGTCGGCAGCGCGCTCGCAAGGCGCGGCGCGTGCGGGTCGTCCGTCATCATCATGCTGCGCAAGAGCGAGCTCGCACTTGCCTGCATGCTCGGCATTCTGCAGGCCGGCGCGTGCTACGTGCCCGTCGACACCAGCGCGCCCGCCCACAGGCTCCAGCACATGGCCGCGACCCTCGGAGACGCCCTCGTCGTCGCAGGCGAGAAGAACGCGGACGCCGTGCGCCAGGCCCTTCCGGGTCGCGAGGTGCTTGTGGCAGAGGAGCTGCTCCGCCACCCGGTGGACCCCACGGCGCTCGAGGCGGCCCGCTCCCGCACCCTCTCGTGCGATCCGGCATACGTCATGTTCACCTCCGGCTCCACCGGCACGCCGAAGGGCGTCGCCGTCAGCCACGGCGCCATCGCGAGCTTCGTGGACGAGTTCGTCCGCACCTTCGGCTTCACGAGCGAGGATCGCTTCGCGAACCAGGCCCCGTTCGACTTCGACATCTCCGTGAAGGACGTATACGGGTCGCTCGCCGTGGGCGCCACGCTCGTGCTCGTCCCGCGCGAGCTGTTCATGCAGCCGCAGGCACTTGTCGACTGCCTCGAGAAGAACCAGGTCACCGTCATGGTCTGGGCCGTGGCCGCCCTGTGCATCGCCAGCGCGTACCACGTGCTTGCGCCCGGCAGGCTCCAGAGCGTGAGGCAGGTCCTCTTCAGCGGCGAGGTCATCCCCAGAAAGCACCTGGACGCCTGGCTCAGATGCCTGCCCGACGCCCGCTTCGTCAACCTGTACGGCCCCACGGAGATCACCTGCAACTGCCTGTACCACGTGGTGGATCGCACGGCCGCATACCCGCACGGCCTTCCCTTGGGCAAAAGCTTCGGCCACTGCGAGGTCCTTCTCCTCGACGAGGCGGACCACCTGGTGACGGAGCCGGGCAGGCTGGGAGAGCTCGTCGTGCGCGGCCCGTCCGTCGCCCTCGGCTACGTGGGCAACCCCGAGGCCACGGAGCGCTCCTTCGTGCAGAACCCGCTCAACGGCCTGTACCACGACCGCGTGTACCGCACCGGCGACCTCGCGGAGCTGCTTGATTCCGGCGACCTCGTCTTCCGCGGACGCCGTGACAACCAGATCAAGTACATGGGCCACCGCATCGAGCTCGAGGAGGTCGACAAGGCGTTCGAGGACCTCCCCGGCGTGCAGAGGTGCCGCTGCGCCTTCGACGCACGGCGCCAGCGCCTGCGTGTGTTCTTCGAGGGCACCGCAAACGAAGCCGCGCTGCCCCGCCTCGTGGCAGACACGCTCCCCGCAAGCATGAGACCCTCCAGCATCACCAGAGTGGATTCCATGCCCCTCAACAAGAACGGGAAGGTCGACCGGGCAGAGCTGCTCAGGACGTACTTCCCCACCAAGTCCAAGGAAGGAAGGTAAGCCGGCATGAACGCAGAGGAACTCAGGCGCGTGGGCGAGTTCTGCCAAACGCCGTTCTACGTCTTCGACGAGCGCGAGCTAGCAGACCAGGTCAGCCGCATCCGCGAGGTCCTGCCCCCGCGCACCAACATCTGCTTCGCCATGAAGGCGAACCCGTTCGTGGTGGGCCCCATCTCGAAGCTCGTCGACAGGCTCGAGGCCTGCTCCACGGGAGAAGTGCGCATCTGCCAGGCCGCGGACGTCGACCCCAGCCAGATCGTCGTCTCTGGCGTCGCGAAGGACCCCGCCCTCATGCGCGAGCTCATCGCGGGCGACGCGGGCATCGGGCACTTCACCTGCGAGTCCCGCCTCCAGTTCGACATGCTCTCCGGGCTGGCGCGCGAGACGCACACGCACATCGACCTTCTGCTCCGCCTCAGCAACGGCAGCCAGTTCGGCATGGACGCAAGCACGATCATGAAGCTCTCAGCCGCATGCGCCAACGACCCGTACGTCACCATCCGCGGCATCCAGTACTTCACCGGCACCCAGAAGACCTCGTCCAAGCGCATCGCGCGCGAGGTCGCGAAGCTCGATGGGTTCGTGGCAGAGGTCGGCCGCGCCTACGGCTGCCCCCTCGCCGAGATGGAGTACGGCGCGGGCCTTCCCGTCGAGTACTTCGAGCGCGACCCTAAGGCCGTCCGCCAGACGGAGCTCGAGCCTGCGCTCGCGCTCTCCCGCGCGCTTACCGACGCGTCATTTTCCGGCCAGGTCACCATCGAGCTCGGCCGCCGCATCGCCGCGACGTGCGGCACCTACGTCACACGCGTGGTGGACGCAAAGCAGATCGACGGCCAAAACGTCGCCATCGTCGACGGGGGCATGCACCAGATCACGTACTACGGCCACGCCATGGCCATGAAGCAGCCACCGTGCCGGGCGCTCACCCCCCACGGAGACCCCGACCTCCGCTGGACGGTCTGCGGCTCGCTCTGCACCACGAACGACATCCTCGTGAAGCAGATGCCCCTGGGAGACCTCGCGGTGGGCGACCTCGTCGCCTTCGACAAGGCGGGCGCGTACTGCATGACAGAGGGCATGTCGCTCTTCCTGAGCCGCGACCTCCCCGCCATCGTCTGGCGCGACCGCGCGGGCAAGCTCACGCTCCTTCGCGACCGCATCGAGACCGCACCCCTCAACAGCGTTCGCCCGCTCTGACAGAGCGTAACGACATATCGCAAGACCACGCATGCAACGTGCAGACAACACAAAGGAGAAGAACATGAGGACCGTTACCGAAATCCTTCAGGAGCTCAAGCCCGGCGTTGACTTCGAGGGCTCGACCACGCTGATCGACGACCGCGTCATCGACTCGCTCACCATGGTCGCGCTCGTGGCCGAGCTCGAGGACGAGTACGACATCGAGGTTCCGCCCGTCGAGATCGTCGCCGATAACTTCAACTCAGTCGAGGCGATGGAGATGCTGGTCAGGCGCCTGCGCGAGGAGGAGCTCGACTAGCTCCCATATGCGCCAAGACGCCCCCGCCGACCCAAGCACTCGTGTCGCCGGGGGCGTTCTCTGTAGGTCCCAACCCAGGGGATAGCATGACTTCCTATTTTTCCATCCTGTTCTTCGCGGTGTTTCTGCCCCTTGTGGTGGCCGCGTACGGCATCGCCCCCAGAAAGGCGCGCTGGGTCGTGCTGCTCGTGGCGAGCTACGCGTTCTTTTGGATCCTCAGTGGCAGGCTCATCGTGTTCATACTGGCCTCGACGGTCTCCGTCTACGGCCTTGCCCTCGCACTCGACGCCCAGATCAGGCAGAGGGACAAGCGGCTCGCCGGCGCCACGTCGGGCAAGCGCGCCATCCGCGCCAGCGCGAAGCGCCGCATGCGCGCCATCCTCACGGCGGGCGTCCTTCTCAACGTGGACATGCTCGTCGCGCTCAAGTACGTGAAGTTCTTCGGCGAGGCGCTCTCCGGCCTGTTTGGGCTCTTCGGCCACGGCTTCGTGGTCAACGTGCCGCCGCACGACCTCCCCATAGGCATCTCGTTCTACACGCTCATGGCGGTGTCCTACCTGGTGGACGTCTATCGAGAGTCCGTGCGCGCGGACAGGAGCCTTGGCCGCGTCGCGCTGTACCTGAGCTTCTTCCCGCAGATCATGGAGGGGCCAATCTGCCGCTACAACCAGACGGCGGAGTCCCTCACCGCAGGCGAGCCGCTTGACCGCAGGTCCATGTACGCGGGCACGGTCCGCATCCTGTACGGATTTGCGAAGAAGATCATCGTGGCGGACAGGCTCAACGCGTTTGTGCGTCCGGTGTTCGGCGGTCACTACCTCTTCGACGGCGGTGTCACGGCGTTCGCGGCCATCCTGTACACGCTGCAGCTGTACTGCGACTTCTCGGGCACGATGGACGTGGCCCTGGGAATCGCCCAGATCTTCAACGTTCGCCTGCCCCAGAACTTCAGGCAGCCGTTCTTCTCGCGCACCGCGTCCGAGTTCTGGAAGCGCTGGCACATCACGCTGGGCACGTGGCTTAAGGACTACGTGTACTACCCCGTCTCGCTCAGCGCGCCGTGCAAGCGCCTGACCAAGCGGGCGCGCAAGGTGTTCGGCAACCGCTACGGACCGCTTTTGGCCAGCTCCGTCGCACTACTGTGCGTGTGGGTCATCAACGGCCTGTGGCACGGCGCCGGCAGCCAATACCTGTTCTTCGGCATGTACTACTTCGTCCTCATCATGGCGGGCGGCCTCATCGAGCCCATCGCCGCGCAGGCGGCCCTGCGCCTGGGCATCAATCGAACGTCCGCTCCGTACCGCGCGTTCCAGACCGCGCGCACCCTCGTCATCGTCTTCGTGGGCGAGATGTTCTTCCGCGCGGACGGCCTTGCCGCCGGCCTCGCCATGTTCCGCAGGATCGTGACGGACTTCTCGCTCGGCGCGTTCACAAGCGGCGCCATATTTGCCGTGGGACTCGACGGCCCGGACTACCTGGTGGTCTGCCTGGCGCTTGCCGGCGTGCTCGCCGTGGGCATCGCGCGGGAACGCAGCTGCGACGTGCTGGGCGCCCTGTGCGAGCGCGGCACCGTCGCCCGCTGGGCCGTGGCCATAGCGCTGTTCATGGCAATCGTGATCTTTGGCGCGTACGGCGCAAGCTACATCCCCATCGCTCCCATGTACGCGAAGTTCTAGGAGGCACGCATGAGAAACCAGAAGCTCCGCGCCCGCCTGGGCGTTGCCCTCACGGCGCTGGCCGTCTTCCTTGTGGTCGCCGGCCTGCTTGCCGTGACGTCATGGGCGTCCTTGCCCAAGGCGGACGCGCACGAGGAAGGAACGGTGGACGCGACCTCGCATGACGCCACGGGCGAGAAAAACGGCGGCCTCGACGTGCTGTTCATTGGCGACAGCGAGGCGTACAGCGCGTTTTCGCCCCTGGAGATGTGGGGCAAGAGCGGGTTTGCCAGCCGCGTGATCGCCTCGCACGGCCAGAGGCTCCCGTACGGCTACACGCTGCTGCGCGAGGCCCTCGCCACGAGCTCTCCGCGCGTGGTGGTGATAGAGACCAACTCTGTGTACTCGTCCTTCTCGACGCTTGACCCGTCGCTGAGATTCCTGCAGGACCACGTGCCCATTTTCGAATACCACGACCGCTGGAAGCGCATCCTCACGCACGACCTTGCGAAGTCGAGCGACTCGCGCGCGTACCTGAGGGGCTTTGTGCCCAACCGCGAGGCAAAGGCGGCACACAACGTCAACTACATGACCCACACGCGCAAGGTAAGCGTCGTGCCGCGGGAAAACCAGGAGTACCTGCGTCTGATGGTCGACTACTGCCGCGCGCACGGCGCCACTCCCGTGCTGGTGAGCACGCCCTCGACCGTCAACTGGAGCACGCCGCGCCACAACGGGATCGCACGCCTTGCGCGCAGGATGCATGTTGGCTACATAGACCTGAACCGCGGACGGCACAAGGTCGACATCGACTGGCGCACGGATACGCGCGACCGCGGCGACCACCTTAACCTGAGCGGCGCCACGAAGGTATCGCGCGAGCTGGCACTGCTGCTGAGCAGGCGCTACAGGTTGCCCGACCACCGCGATGACCCCACGTACTCCACCTGGGAGGAGGACCTGGACCTCTACCGCACCACCGTGGGCGAGTAGCGCGCCGCACGCCGCGACGCATACGGCGCACACGCGGCGCAAGCGCGGGGCAATCACGCAAGCAGGTCTAGAATGGGCACTGTCGCCAGAGCATTGGCGGCGGTGCCCATCGCCATAGGGAGGCCCATGACCAGGCCCTACATAGACGCCGCGTGACGAGCGGACACCACATGGCGGGCAGACAACTGTCAGCAATCCAGACAAATAGCCACGACGAAAGGCTCCGCATGCAGAGAAGAGCAAGCACCATCGCCGGCACGCCCTGCGTGACGTACATCGAAGAGCGCCCGCGGCACATACTTCTGCAACCCGTAGACCACCGCGACCTCGACGACGTGGACCGCGAGGCCCGGCTGCTGCAAGATTCCTGCAAGACGCCCGTCGCGCTCGTCGCGTTCGAGGTGCCGGAGTGGAACGACGACCTCTCGCCCTGGGAGGCGCCGCCGGCGTTCGGCAAGCGCGGCTTCGGCAGCGGCGCCCAGCGCACGCTCGGCCTCGTCCTGAACGGCATCCTGCCCGAGCTGCCATCCGCCCTCAAGCCGCAGCCCGGCCGCGACGCGATCCTGGGCGGCTACTCGCTCGCCGCGCTCTTCTCGCTGTGGTGCTCGTACCAGACGGATACGTTCGCAGCCGTCGCCGCCGCATCGCCGTCCGTGTGGTTTCCCGGGTGGCTCGGCTACGCGCAAGGCCGCCAGCCGCTTTCGCGCGCCGTCTACCTAAGCCTGGGGGATCGCGAGGAGAAGACGAGAAACGCCGTCGTCTCGACCGTGGGGTCGTGCATACGGCGCCAGCACGAGCTGCTTCGGGCGCAAGGCGTGCCGTGCACGCTGGAATGGAACGCAGGCGGGCACTTCCAGGAACCTGGCGAGCGCACGGCAAGGGCATTCCTGTGGTGCATCGACACGCTCGAGGCCGAGCGCACGCACCGGTACCACTAGCCCCTTGGCCAGGACATGCGGCGGCGCATGGCGAGGGCGGCGTTCACCAGGAGTATGAGCGATGGCACCTCGATGAGGGGGCCAACGACGGCCGCGAACGCCTCGCCGGACGCCAGGCCAAACGTCGCCACCGCCACGGCGATCGCGAGCTCGAAGTTGTTGCCCGTGGCCGTGAACGCGATGGCGCTTGTCTGCGGGTAGCCGAACCCCGCCGCGTGCGCGAGCACGAAGCTGCAGAAGAACATGACCACGAAGTAGATGACGAGCGGCACGGCGATGCGCACGGTGTCAAGCGGAAGGTGCACGATCTGCTGCCCCTTGAGCGAGAACATGAGGACGATGGTGGCGAGAAGCGCCGCGAACGAGATTGGCGACACGCGCGGGAGGTAGGTGCCCTCATACCAGTCGCGACCCATGAGACGCTCGAGCGCCAGGCGCCCAAGCGCACCCGCGGCGAACGGTATGCCGAGGTAGAACGCCACGGTTCCCGCCACGTCGCCCACGGAGAGGCTGACGGAGACCGAGGGCGCGCCCACAAGCGTGGTGAGGCGCGTGGCGAACAGCCACGCCATGGGTCCGTACAGCAGCACCTGCAGGATGGCGTTCACCGCCACGAAGCCGGCGCACCACTCCGCGTCGCCGCCGGCAAGGCCGTTCCACACGATGACCATCGCGATGCACGGCGCGATGCCTATGAGGATGAGGCCCGTCATGTACTCAGGTTGGTCGCGCAGGAACGTGGTGGCAAGCAGGAACATGAGGAGCGGCCCCACGACCGCGCAGAACAGCAGCATGAGGCCGAGCGCGCGGACGTTGCGGAAGACCTTGGGGAGCTCGGAGTAGCGCACCTTCGCGAGCGGCGGGTACAGCATGAGCATCATGCACACGGCGAGCGGCACGTTGGTGGTCCCCACCGAAACCGCGTTCAGCGCCCCGGACACGCCCGGCGCCACGGCGCCCAGGGCGATGCCCGCGGCCATCGCCAGAAAGATCCACAGCGTGAGCAGCCTGTCCTTCACGCCCAGACGCGAGCCCACGCCCTCCGTGGCCGTCCCCGTCTCGGCTCCTGCACTTCTCGCCATGCCATTCTCCCTCCGCCCCTTGCGGGACTATCACATCGATATTTGTCTATCTGTTACCGATGATATCGTAACATTCACCGATGTCAATGTGATGGGAGGGCTACTGTAGGCAGTGTTCTTGGAGGCGGAATAAGATACTCCAAAGTAACTTACTCGCAAGTATCTTAACGATCGATCACAGCCGGCCGACGAGCTCCATCACGGAGGCGGCAAGGCCTCCCCCACCCGTCTGGTCTTCCCTCGCGCAGAGGTAGAACGTCGCGTGGGCCTCGGCATCGCGTATGGGCACGAAGACCCTCCGGACCTGCCCTTCTCCCTCCGCCGCCTCCCCGGCGACATCCGGGCGCATGAGCACCGGCGCGTCTGACGAGAAGCCCAGCATGCGGGTCGTGCGCATGAGCTGGCGCCAGACCTCGCGATCCTCCTGCACGACCATGCGAGCGTGCGGCGTCATGCGCCGGTGGATGTCTTCCCAGAACCCGATGCCGCCAAAGAGCAGGAAGGTCTCGCCGTCGAGGTCCTCGAACGAGACGCTTTCGCGCCGCGCAAGGGGATGTCCCTCTGGTGCCGAGAGGTACAGGTTCTCCCTCATGAGGAGGACGCTCCGCATCCCCGGTACCTTGCGCGTGCAGACGGCGAGGTCGATGAGGGAGTCGAACAGGGCACGCTCCACATCCGCCTCGTCACCCACCATCTGCGAGCTCACGAGCGCACCGGGCATACGCTCCACGATGAGCGAGGTGAGGTACCACAACGGCGCGGGGGCGATGGTGCCGACGCGCAGCACGCGCTCGCGACGCGACGCGTCGAACGACGCCTGACGCATCCGCCGCTCCGCGGCAAGAAGCTCCTCTGCATGCGGCAGCAGCTCGCGGCCGGCGCGGTTGAGCACGAGCGAGTTCTTCCCGCGGTCGAAGAGCGTCACGCCGAGCTCGTCCTCGAGCCGCCGGATGGAACGGCTGAGGGCAGGTTGCGAGACGTGCTGGTCGCGCGCGGCGGCGGTGACCGATCCCGTACGAGCGACGGCGACGAAGTGGCGTACCTGGTCGGTGTTCATGCTTCCCCTTAGTTTTACCATGCACTCTGGGCATGGCTTTCCGACACAGATGCATTGTACTTCTCGCCTGCGCAACCGCATGATTGATCGTGGGAAGGAAGCACCAGGCAAGCGCGCAAGCGCCATGTAGCGAAAGGTATGCGAAAGATGAAGCAGACCGCTGGCAGAGATCAGCTGGGCACGATTGCCCCGCTCTTTGCGCATCTGAACGACGACGTGCTGTTTGGGGAGGTGTGGGACCAGACTGCCATCGACGCCAAGACGAAGTGCATCGTGACGGTGGTCACGCTCATGGCGTCCGGCATCACCGACTCCTCGCTCGAGTACCACCTGCAGAACGCCAAGGCGAACGGCGTGAGCCGAGAAGAGATCGTGGCCGTGGTGACGCACGCCACCATGTACTGCGGCTGGCCGAAGGGCTGGGCCGTGTTCCGCATGGTGAAGGAGGTCTGGGGCGAGGGCGAGAAGGACGAGCCGCGCGGGCTTTCGACCATCTTCCCCATGGGCGAGCCTAACGACGCGTACGCGCAGTACTTTGTGGGCAAGAGCTGGCTGGCGCCGCTGGGCGATGCGCAGCTGGAAGCCGCGAACGTGACCTTCGAGCCGGGCTGCCGCAACAACTGGCACGTGCACCACAAGGGCGGACAGGTGCTCATCTGCATCGCGGGTCGCGGCTGGTACCAAGAGTGGGGCAAGCCAGCGCAGGAGCTGCGCCCCGGCGACGTGGTGAGCATTCCGCCCGAGGTGAAGCACTGGCACGGCGCCGCGCGCGACTCGTGGTTCCAGCACATCGCGCTGGCCGTGCCGGCCGAGGGCGCAAGCGCAGAGTGGCTGGAGCCCGTGTCCGACGACCAGTACGCGCGGCTGGCATAGCGCCCGGCCTTACGCGTACCGACGCGCGATGGAAAGCGCCAGGCCCACGTAGTCTGCGCCAAACAGCACGCAGTGCAGCAGCACCGGCACGAGCTGGTGGATGGCGACGCGTTCGCGCCAGCCATCTGCCAGCGGGGACGCCTCGTCGTACGCGGCGAGAAAATCGTGGAGGTACGCGCAGCCAAACAGCTGCAACATGGCAAGGTCGGTCTCCGCGTGGCCGCCGGACGCCATGGGGTCGATAAGTGCCGCCCCCGTCGCGGCGGCCCGGGTTCCGTCCGCCGCCCACAGCAGGTTTCCGGCCCAGAGGTCGCCGTGGATGCGCGAGCACGCATGCCCGCCCGCGCGCACGAGCGCCGGTTCCGGCGAGTCGAAGTCTCCGGCCGCCATGCGATTCGCCACGCGCGTGAGCAGGCGCGCCTCGCCCGCATCCACCAGCCCGTCGTCGCGAACCGCGCGAACGTGCGGCATCACGCGCCGCTCCGCGCACGCGGCGCCCCAGCCCCGGGCCCCGTCCCGCGCGGAGGCGGGCACCACGGGCGTGAGCGAGCGGCCGATCGCATAGCCGGCGCCGTCCCAGCCGGGCGGCGGGCAGCCATACCACGCCGCGCCCGCAGCATGCGTGCGCGCCAGGGCCGCGCCGGCCCGTCGCGCCTTCTCGCGCGTGGGTACGCCCTGGAATACGCGCTCCTCCACCAGCCGGTGCGTGCTCGCGCTCACGACGCGCGCGCACGAAAGGCCGCCGTCCTTCTCGGCCGCGCCCAGCCAGCGCAGGCCGGCCGCCTCGCCCGCAAGGTCCGCGCGGGGACTTCGGTCGGTCTTCTCGTACGTCGCAAACGAGTCCTCCCGCATGGCGCACCCCCCATGTCGTCACATCTCCAAACCCCACGTGGCAATCATAGTCGCGCCAACGAGTGTCGTGACGGGACGTTTCGAGCGTGCCACGAGCCATTGACACGCCCGCGGGCGGGCGCAAGAATTGGCAACCAAGCGCGCGGCACGCGGCCGGGCTGCAGACGAACGGAGGAGTGGCGATGGCGGTATTTCAGACGCTCGCGATCGGGGCGGGCAAGGACGCGACGAAGGCCGAGGGCATCATGGTTCCCGAGCTGGCGGGGGAAGGTCATGCCTCGCTCATCGTGGTGCGCTGCGCGCGCGGCTTCCTGATGTGCGGCTATCTGAGCCTCGAGAAGGCCGAGCAGCTGGGCGACGTTGCCGTGCGCGTCGCGGGTGCAAGCTTTGCGGACGTCCTGGCGAACAAGATCACCGGCATGACGCCCAAGGCCGCAAAGCTCGGTGTGACGCCGGACATGACGGGCGAGCAGGCAGCGGCGGTCCTGAACCGGTAGGTCCCTGCCGCCGCGGTGCGGCGCGGGCGTCCACGCACGGGTTGTGGAGTGTTTGTACTCCGGCACAAACGTAGCCTCTTGTAATGGTGCGACGCGTGGTAACGTGCACGCGTCACATTTCTTGCAGGTATCCTTGGAAACGCACACCCTCCCGGGTGATAACGAACAACACTGCACGCAGCCGGGAGGTATACATGCCGCAAAGCCGCACTCAGAAGCTCGTCTTCACCATCATGATGGTCCTCGTTATGGTGTATGGCATGATCTGCTACAACGTCTCGCTCGAGGTCGGCGGTCTTTCCAACTTCGTCTTTGTCGCCGGTCTGCCAGAGCTCGCGTTCATGGGGCCGGTCGCGCTCGTTCTTGACCTGTTTGTGGTATCGCCCATGTCGGCCGCCGCGCGGCCAAGCTCGTTGGCCCCAACCCCAAGACGCCGTTTACGATGGTCGCGGCGATCTCTGCGCTCAGCGTGCAGATGATGTGCCCGCTCATGAGCCTGGTCGCCACCCTCGCCATCAAGCGCCCCGCCGCCCCGAACATCGTCTCCACGTGGATCCAGACGGCCATTCTCAACCTGCCGATGGCGCTGCTGTGGCAGTTCTTCGTGGCCGGCCCCGCCGTGCGCGGCGCGTTTGGCGCGCTGTTTCGCCCCAGGGCCGTGACCTCCGGCAACGAGGCCAGGTAGCCGCGCGGACGAGAAGATCGCACACGCCACGGCCGCAACAGAAGACCAGCCGCAACAACGTACGACACCGGGCCCGCGCCAAGCTAGGCGTGGGCCTCGTCGTACAGCGCCCGCACGTCCTTCGGCAGCCCGTCGGGGACCATCGCGTCCAGGCGGTCCTCGTTGCCGTCGGCCAAGGCGACCTTGTAGTACCAGCACTTGAACTCGAGCATGGCGAGGGTCCTTCTCAGCTGTCCCATCTGCTCGAGCACGGCCTCTCGCCGACGCTCAAACAGCTCCTCGCGCTCGGCGTAGGTGGACGGCCCCTCCTCGCACCACTGCATAAAGCGCTTGATTTCCCTGATCTCGAGGCCAGAGTGCTTCAGGCACTCGATCACGCGCAGCGCCTCGAGTTCCTGGTCCCCGAACCTCCTGATGCCGCCCTCGCGCGACATGCTTGGAAACAGCCCCTCCTTGTCGTAGTAGCGCAGGGTCGATATGGGCAACCCAAACATCTTCGAAACCTGCCCGATTGTGTACATGCGGCATCTCCCGTGCGTTTTGTCAATTTACCATTGACCTAAAGTTAGGTTTAGGCCTTACGCTTCCCTTGATGTTAGCAAACGAGCACGTCCGAGTCACGGGAGGCAACAAGATGATGCAGACCCAGGAGTTAAGGCTTACACAGGAGTGGGACAAGACGTTCCCGCGCGACGAGCGCGTGGACCACACCAAGGTGACCTTTGCCAACCGCTACGGCATCACGCTCGCGGCAGACCTGTACAAACCAAAAGACGGGCGAGAAAAGCTTGCCGCCATTGCCGTGAGCGGCCCCTTTGGCGCCGTGAAGGAGCAGTCGAGCGGCCTGTACGCCCAGGAGATGGCGGCGCGCGGCTTCCTGACCATCGCGTTCGACCCGTCGTTCACGGGAGAGAGCGCGGGCGAGCCCCGGCGCGTGGCCTCCCCCGACATCAACACCGAGGACTTCTGCGCGGCGGTCGACTACCTCAGCTGCCGCGACGACGTGGACCCGGCACGCATTGGCATCATCGGCATCTGCGGCTTTGGCGGCATGGCGATAAACGCCGCCGCGCTCGACCCGCGCATAAGGGCGACCGCCGCCATGACCATGTACGACATGTCGCGCGTGACCCGCGAGGGCTACTTTGGCTCCAGCGACAACAAGCAGGCCCGCGACGAGCAGCGCCGCGCCTGGGCCGCCCAGCGCACGGCAGACTACAGGGCCGGCGAGTACACGCGTGCCGGCGGCGTGGTGGACCCGCTGCCCGACGACGCGCCGCAGTTCGTGCGCGACTACCACGACTACTACAAGACGCCGCGCGGCTACCACGAGCGCTCGGGCAACTCGACCGACGGGTGGAACGTCACGGGCACCATGTCGTTCATGAACCAGCCGCTTTTGGCAATGGCCGGAGAGATAGACACCCCCGTACTTCTCGTCCACGGGGAGAAAGCCCACTCGCGCTACTTCAGCGAGGGCGCGTTTGCGCAGCTCAAGGGTGACAACAAGGAGCTCGTGATCATTCCGGGCGCCAACCACGTGGACCTCTACGACAATCGCGACGCCATCCCGTTCGACAGGCTCGAGGCGTTCTTCGACAACAACCTCCGATAAGAAGTCCCTGCCGAGAGGACCATACATGTACCAAGATGAGGGAGAACTCACGCTCGAGCAAATCGAAGCGTTTCTCGCCGAGATGGACGCCGGCAACGAGGTGGTCGCAGGCTCGAAAATCCATCGGATTATGGTGGCCGCCTCTGAGCGAGCCATGCGCATCACTTCGCGTATGAACGCTGAGTTCAACAGCCTGTCGGACACACGCGCTCAGATGGAGAGGCTGTTTGGAAGGCCGCTTCCCAAAGGGGTTGGGCTCTTCCCGCCCTTCACCACGGACTGTGGTCTCAACACGCACCTTGGCGAGGGAGTCTTCATCAACTCCGGCTGCCGCTTCCAAGACCAGGGCGGCATCTACATTGGCGACCGCACGCTCGTTGGCCACAACTGTGTCATTGCCACGCTTAACCACAACATGGACCCTTCGCGGCGCGGCAACGTCACCCCCTCCCCGGTGCACATTGGCGCGGATGTCTGGCTTGGAGCGAATGTGACGGTACTGCCTGGGGTGACCATCGGAGACGGAGCCGTGGTGGGGGCAGGAGCCGTCGTCACGAAGGACGTTCCAGCACGGACGCTCGCAGCCGGCGTGCCCGCGCGAAAGGTCAGGACGCTGTAGAGCCAACCGGCTCCACGTCAGAAAGGAAACCGCAATGAAGACCCTAAGCAGAAGGTCGTTTTTGTCCCTCGCGGGCACCGGCATCGCCGCCGTCGCCCTAGCGGGCTGCTCCAACAAGTAGTCCGCAGGAAAGTCCTCGTCGCTCGCGTCCGCGGACACAGACGACTCGGCCAGCGACACGGACGTCAAGGCGTTCGTCGAGAAGAACGGCTAGCCATCCATGGAACACACCGCCAAACGCAGGCGCCTCACGAGGCGTACGGTGGACGTCGCGCTGCTCCTGGCAATGGTGACGCTCATGTCGCACCAAGTCGCGGGCGGAGCGCTCCACGAGTGGCTCGGCCTGGGGACGCTTGCGCTCATCGTGGCGCACCTCGTCCCTCTCGCCCTGGGCGTCGCCGTGGCGGGCTTTGGCCTCGCGACGTTCCTGTGCAACGACATCGTGGGGTACATGGCCATGTCGACGCCGTTCGCGAGCTACGACCTCTCGAATCCGCCGGCGCTCGTGCTGGTCGAGAACGCCTCTGTCATCGCGCTGTTTGCCTTCGCGTCGTACCACGTGACGCGTATCAGGTATCAAGTCTCAAACCAAAGGAGAAGAGCGTGTACAACAAGACCGTAACCCTTTCCAACGGTGTCGTCGTTCCGCAGCTTGCGCTGGGAACCTAGTTCATCGACGACAACGAGGCCGCCGAGGCCGTGCGCCAGGCCGCAAGTCTGGGATACCGCCACGTGGACACCGCCGAGGCCTATGCAAACGAGCGCGGGGTCGGCGAAGGCGTCCACACCTGCGGAGTCCACCGCGCGGAGCTGTTCGTGACCACGAAGCTCGCAGCCGAGCACAAGGACTACCAGTCCGCCGCGCAGGCGATCGACGGCTCCCTCGAGGCGCTCGGGCTGGACTACATCGACCTGATGATCATCCATAGCCCGCAGCCCTGGATCGAGGTCAACCAGTCCGAGGACAGGCACCTCGAGGGCAACCTCGAGGCGTGGCGCGCGCTGACCGACGCGTACAAGGCGGGCAAGCTCCGCGCAATCGGCGTGTCGAACTTCCTCAAGGAGGACATCGACAACCTCTGGGACAACGCCGAGGTCAAGCCCATGGTCAACCAGGTGCTGTGCCACATCTCGAACACGCCGCTCGACATCATCGAGTACTGCCAGTCCAAGGGCATCGTGATGGAGGCCTACAGCCCCGTCGCCCACGGCGAGGCGCTCAAGAACCCCGCCATCGCCAAGATGGCCGAGAAGTACGGCGTCACCGTGCCGCAGCTCTGCATCCGCTACGACCTGCAGCTGAACATGATCGCGCTGCCCAAGACCGCGAACCCCGAGCACATGAGGACGAACGCCGACGTCAACTTCCAGATCTCTGCACAGGACATGGAGGTCCTGAAGCACGTCGAGAAGATCGAGAGCTATGGAGACTCCAGCTACTTCCCCGTTTACGGCGGAAAGCTGAAGGGATACTCCGGCAAGCCCGGCACCGAGGAGATCTAGGCAGATCGCAAATCAGAAAGAGGGACCACATGAAAGTCCTGATGCTAGAGAGCAGCGGCACCGTTGCCATGACGAAGGGCAGTGTCTATCCCCAGCAGGCCTACGAACTGGGAAGGTCCCTGCATTAGCGAGTCGCATTACCGCGGCACGCGACAACACGACAAGCGCGCACCAGCAAGGCGGCGTCCCCAACCCGGGGCGCCGCCTTGGCAAAAAACAGTAAAGAACAGTAAAATGTAGCAAAACAGTAAAGAACAGTAAAAATCGCAGGTAGATTGGTGTGATGTGATGAATCGTAACCCTTACACCCTCCTTTTTGGAAAGGCGCCATCGCAGCTCATCTCCCGCGTCGTCCAGCAGGACGAAGTGATTCAGAACTTCACTGCCGAAGAGCCCTCTCAGCAGATCTATGTGATTACGGGAGTGCGAGGCTCCGGAAAGACCGTTTTTCTCACAAAGGCAGCCGATGATTTCCGCAAGATGAAAGACTGGATCGTAGTGGAGCTGAACCCAAACCGAGACCTGCTGTCTTCGCTTGCCGCAAAACTGGCAAGCGAAGACACCCTGGCCACCATTTTCCAACGCTCGAGAATCAACCTCTCATTTTTTGGAATCGGTCTTGAGGTCGATGGAGTGGCCCCCATTACGGACATCGAGACCGCCCTCTCGAAGATGATCAAGAGTCTGAGCGACCGGGGAAAACGCATTCTGATCGAAATCGACGAGGTGTCGAACACGCGCACCATGCACGAGTTCGCGGGAGCGTTCCAGATTCTCGTCCGGCAGAACCTTCCCGTCTTTCTGCTCGCGACCGGTCTGTACGAGAACGTTCGCGAACTCCAGAACACGAAGAACCTGACGTTCCTTTACCGGGCGCCCAAGATCGAGCTTGGTCCGCTCAACCTAGCCGCGATGGCAACAAATTATGGTGAGACCTTTGATATCGATAGAGATGCTTCCCTGGAGATGGCGCAGCTTACCAAGGGGTACTCGTTCGCGTTCCAAGTGCTTGGCTACCTAACTTGGAATGCGGGAGGCGACTACCAAAGCGTTCTGGGCGACTACCGCCAGTATCTCGAGGAGTACGTCTACGAGAAGATGTGGTCCGAGCTTTCCGAGAAAGACAGGCTGGTAGCTCGCGCGATTGCGGAGTCTCCGGACGGCAGGATTCTTGGGATCCGAGAACAGCTCGGCATGTCGACAAACCAGTTCAACCCGTACAGAAAGCGCCTTATCGACAAGGGCATCGCGGATGGCTCCGCCCACGGGCACATGAGCTTCACCCTTCCGCTGTTTGACGAGTTCGCCCGCGAGCAGATTGAGTAGCTCAGCCGCGCCCCGCCTGGCTCGTCCCCCCACGTCGCACGCTGTCGCTACTCGCCCGCGCGCAGACGTTCCTTGTAGCTCTCGCCCCACGCCTGCAGCGCGT
The DNA here is from genome assembly GCF_052121955.1 of Parafannyhessea sp. LCP19S3_B1. Lineage (NCBI taxonomy): Bacteria > Bacillati > Actinomycetota > Coriobacteriia > Coriobacteriales > Atopobiaceae > Parafannyhessea > Parafannyhessea sp. LCP19S3_B1. The sequence goes on from NZ_JBQKDH010000009.1 coordinate 59,162, forward strand.
CCAGCACGGGCTCGAGCGTCTGCCCCAGCTCGGTGAGCGAGTACTCCACGCGCGGCGGCACCTCGGCGAACACCTCGCGATGCACGAGCCCCTCCGCCTCCATCGTGCGCAGGTTGGACGTGAGCACCTTCTGCGAGATGCTGCCGATGGAGCGCTGCAGCTCCTTGAAGCGCAGCGTGCCCTTGTCCACAAGGTCGCGCAGGATCAGGACCTGCCACTTGTTGCCAATGAGGGAAAGCGTGGTCTCGACCGGACACGCCGGGAGCGACGCCAGGATCTTCTCGTTATCTTTACTTCCCATTGCAGCTCCATACCAGCAGTTCACACGCATTGGTTACCAATTGGTACTTACAGCACATTATCGTGCCTACTTCTGTCTTGCATGCATAGAGACTAGCATGCTTTTTGTAGGCACGCAACGCGCCCAAAGTAACAAAGCACAGGCCCAAAGGGAGGGAACATGCTCAAGCGTCGGGACAAGAACGACATCGGTCGCCTGAAAGACGCCATCGTGGGGGCCAGCGCCATCGTCGTGGGCGCCGGGGCCGGCCTTTCCACCGCTGCCGGATTCACGTATGCCGGCGAGCGTTTCGATCGGTTGTTTGGCGACTTCGCCGAGAAGTACGGCATCCGCGACATGTATTCCGGCGGGTTCTTTCCGTTTGCCACCCCGGAGGAGCGCTGGGCGTGGTGGAGCCGCTACATCTGGTACAACCGCTACGAGGCAGCACCGAAAGACACGTACGGGAAGCTGCTTGCCCTCTTGCAGGGCAAGGACTTCTTCGTGCTCACCACAAACGTCGACCACCAGTTCCAACTTGCGGGCTTCCCAAAGGAGCGCCTGTTCTACATGCAGGGCGACCTGGGCCTGTGGCAGTGCAGCGAGCCCTGCCACAGCGCCACCTATGACAACTACGACGTCGTAAGGCTAATGGTGCAGGACCAGCGCGACATGCGCGTTCCAAGCGAGCTTGTGCCGCACTGCCCCCGCTGCGGCCGTCCCATGGACATGAACCTACGCGTGGACCAGACGTTCGTGGAGGACGAGGGCTGGCACGAGGCGGCGGAGCGCTACGCCGCGTATCTGGATGCGCACCAACGCGGAAGGGTGCTCTACCTCGAGCTTGGGGTGGGCATGAACACACCCGCCATTATCAAGTTCCCGTTCTGGCGACGCACGCTCGAAAACGGCGAGGCAACGTACGCGTGCGTCAACTACGGCGAGCCGTTTGCACCCGCAGAAATCCGCGACCGCTCCATCGTGCTCGACGCGGACATCGACGTCGTGTTTGACCAGCTACTTGGCAGGTAGCAAGAGGAATGGAGAGCCTCACATGCAGACGGAAAGAAAGACGGAGCTTCTGGAGGATCTCGTGGCCGGCCTCTGCGCGGAGCGCGGACTTGAGGCGCCGCACACGCGCGATGCAGACGAGCTCTGGACGGCGTTTCGCGCCCTCGTGAACACCAGGCCCGCCTGGCCCGCGGACGCCCGCTGGCTCGACATGCAGGACGAGCTGCTGCGGGGTATGATCGCGGACGCCGGTGTGAGCACCGTGGACGACGCCGAGCCCTTCTCGCCCGCGGGGCGTGTGCGCCTGTGGCGCGGGGACATCACGACGCTTGCCGTCGACGCCATCGTGAACGCGGCGAACAGCCAGATGCTGGGCTGCTGGGTGCCCGGCCACCACTGCATCGACAACGCCATCCACACGTTTGCCGGCGTGCAGCTGAGGGCGGAGTGCGCGCGGATCATGGCCGCGCAGGGGCACGAGGAGCCCACGGGGTCGGCCAAGATCACCGGGGCGTACAACCTGCCCGCGCGGCACGTGATCCACACCGTCGGCCCCATCGCGGGCGGGCGACCGACGCGGGAGCACCGCGCGCAGCTCGCTCAGTGCTATCGCAGCTGCCTTGACCTGGCCGCAGAGAACGGCCTGCACAGCATCGCGTTCTGCTGCATCAGCACGGGCATCTTTGGCTTTCCGCAGGACGAGGCGGCACGCATAGCGGTGAGGACCGTTCGCGAGTGGCTCGGCGCGCACGACGCGGGCATGACGGTAGCGTTCGACGTGTTCTCGCAGGCAGACAAGGACATCTATCGCAACATCCTGGGGTAGCGTCGGCTCTTCTCGCCCGGCGCGTCCGTGTGGATGTCGTGAATGCGCCACGTTGTATCTTTAATTGATACAATCTATCGAGACAGACCATCCCGCTGCCGGCGGACACCCGCACGGCCACGCGCAAGGAGGCGAGCGTGGACACCAAGTTCTCCGTGGCGATCCATCTACTGATACTGACGTCCGAGTCCGACGAGCCCATGAGCTCGGAGCAGATTGCGAACAGCGTGGGCACAAACGCAAGCTACGTCCGCAAGGTGGCCACGCGGCTCGGCCGTGCCGGCATCATCGAGGGGCGGCGCGGCGTAAGCGGGTTTTCCCTGCTCAAGGCGCCGGAGCGCATCTCGCTGCTCGACGTGTACCGCGCGGTCGAGCAGACGGAGGACGTCCACGTGTTCGACGTCCACCAGAACCCCAGCGACGAGTGCATCGTGGGGCGCAACATCCGCCCCGTGCTGAACGGGATGTTCCGCGAGGCGGAGCGGGTGGTGGAGCGCGAGCTTGCCGGCGCGACGCTCGCGGACTGCATCGAGCGGATGCGCGAGCAGATAGAGAAGGGCCCCGCAGGCGAGAAGAGCGAGGCCAGCGAGGGCAGTGAGGCGGGCGCCGCGAGCGTCCACGATCAGGAAGGCAAAGACCGATGAAGGCCGCGATACTGGACAGGTACGACAAGAACGGTGCGGCCCTGGCCGTGCGAGACATCCCCACCCCGGAGCCCGGGGCGCACGAGGTCCTGGTGCGCGTGCACACCGCGGCGGTGAACCCGCTGGACAACATGGTGATCCGCGACGATGTTCGCCTGATCGTGCCCTACCGCACGCCACTCGTGATGGGAAACGAGTTTTCCGGCACCGTGGTGCGAGCGGGCGCCGCAGCCGGCAGGTTCAAGCCCGGCGACCGCGTGTACGGACGCATGCCGCTCACGAAGATCGGCGCATTCGCGGAGTACGCCGCCGTGGACGAGTCCGCGCTCGCGCACGTGCCCGGCTACCTCTCCATGGAGGAGGCCGCGTGCGTGCCGCTGACCGCGCTCACGGCGCTGCAGGCGCTCGAGCTCATGGAGGCGCGGCCGGGCCAGAAGCTGTTCATCTCGGGCGGAACGGGCAGCCTCGGCGCCATGGCGATCCCCATCGCCGCGCGCATGGGCCTCACCGTCGCGACCAACGGCAGCGCTCAAAACGAGCAGCGCGTCCGCAGCCTGGAAGCCAGCGTTTTTCTCGACTACAAGACCCAGCGCTACGTCGACGAGCTGCACAACATGGACTGCGTGCTCGACACCCTGGGCGAGCGCGAGCTGCCGGACGAGTTTGCCGTGCTCAAGCCCGGCGGACACCTGGTGTCGCTACGCGGCGTGCCCAACGGGCGCTTCGCCAGGCGAGAAGGGCTGCCGACGCTCAAGCGGGCGCTGTTTGGCCTTGCGGGTCGCAAGCTCGACAAGATGGCCGCGCGCAAGGGCCAGACGTACGACTTCATCTTTGTGCACGAGGATGGCACGCAGCTCGCGCGCGTCGCGGAGCTCTTCCCCGCCGAGCGACCGCTTGCCGTATCGATCGACGGCACGTACGGCCTCGACCAGGTAAACGACGCCCTCGAGCGCGTGAGGTCCGGTCACTCGCAGGGCAAGACGCTGCTGCGCATCGATGAGGCGTAGTGTCGTACCTTAATACGGGCAATTCGTACGTGGACGTAGGCGGCAGGCGCATTGCATACCGTGAGCTTGCCGCCGGACGGTCCGCAGGCTCATCCTTGTTGGCACGGCGCCTCGTGGCGGCATGGGGGTCGATCGCGTGACGTTCGTCACGTTTCGCCACATGCTCCACGCGGTGGCCAGGCGCAAGGACATGAAGCGCTACATCTTCTTCACGGACGACGCGACTGGGGAATCCGCGGCAAACGCCACGTTCGCGCAGCTCTATTCCAGGGCACCGTCCAACCAGGACGCGCCCGTAACGGCGCCTGCCTTTCTCGCCCAGCTCAAGGCAATCAGGCGTTGGGGAAGGGCGGCGCAAGACGACCTGTCGTTCGTTCGCATCCCCACGCTCATCGCAAACGGCGACGACGACGCGATGGTCCCCACGCCCAACTCGAATGCGATGCACGAGAAAATCGACGGCAGCCGACTGGTGCTCTACCCTCATGCCGGCCACGGGTCGCTCTTCCAGTATCCAAATGAGTTTGCCGACGAGGTCGACGAATTCCTGGGCTAACGCCGGCGTCATAGTAGATCTTTACGATGTCGTAGGCCTGCAAGGCCTCCAGCTTGCCGAAAAGCAGGAGGATCAGGTCCTCTTCGTCTTGGAGCCGAGAGCTCCCTCATGCGAAACCTCCCTAGGCAAAGAAAATGCCGGGGGGCTGAATCCCCCGGCATTCGATTACCCCTCGTTTTCAGGTGACTGACTGCCTTTTATCATCGGATGGTTGCCGCACCAAGGCTCTCACGCGTAGCAAGACGCACGAGAAGCGCCCGACGCCCCATTTTTCAGTTACCTAGCCTAGGCCTTTACAAGCGTGACCGCGATGGTATTCAAGAACTCGAGCGCACCCGCCTCAACGGCCACACGGTCGCCTTGAGCGTACTCGTTATCGCAGGTAATCCAGTCAACCCACGCCTCGGACGTGCACGTCATCTGGTGCATATCCTCGATAATTACACCGCTCGTTTGGCCAATCACTTCTCGCCACCAAGCCAAATCGTGCATATAATCAAGCTGCTCTGCGTCCCAGGATGCGAGCAGACATGCCGGCAGCGCGTCATGGCAGTCGCGCACCATGCCGGGGATGGAAAGGCAGATCCTTCCGCCAGACTTCACATACGGAAGAAGCCTCTCCCCCAGATAGTGCGGATCGCGTCCGAAATAGTTATATGAATCGATGCTCACCACGCCGTCGAAGAACTCCGGCTCGAAAGGCAGGCCTTCTGCGGCGTCGGCCTTGACAGGATGAATCCGCTCGTCCGGAACGCTCATCTCGCGAAAGAACGCGCGATTCTCATCGGGGTCGCTCCACAGGTCGACGGCGTACACGTCGAGCCCGTATTCGCGTGCAAGCATCACGCTTGTTATACCAGTGCCGGAGCCGAGGTCGCACACGCGCGACCCCTTCGCGATATTCACGCCGCGAAGAAGTTCCTCGCAGAGCTTAAGCGGATTGGGGCCCATGATCTTTGATCGGACAAGGTTGACGTCAAAGCTATTCGCTTTTGGGAAGTTGTTCATTTTTACTCCTGTTTGCTGAGCTGATGATGAAAACAGGTGCGGAACGGCGCAAAAGCACAAGGCCTTGATGCGGCCTTTTCAAAAGCAATCTGCGATTAACCGTTCCCTAAAGAACAATGACCAAAAAGACATCCCCTAAGATGTGTTTACACGGAGCACGACTGCCCCGTCGTGCGCAGTATACAACCGAGCACAGTCGTACGGCAACTGGTCGCAGGCATCAGGCGCGCGTAACCAACATGGCGCTGAATCTCCGATGGCCGGAACGGTAGGTGACTTCTCACGGTTCCGATAAACGCTGGGGGAGCTTCTCTTGGTTTCATCGTGAGATAATTGTGCATATCGATTCTCGGAGGTGCAGTCACATGACTGCACCAGATGCGTTTTCGTTTGAAGAGGGACCGTGCATCCCCGCCGACCACGCTGGATACGATTTGCTTCCTCGTTGCCGAAGGGAAGGCGGAGATGTTTCCGTCCTATTCTGGCCCACCAGTTGGACGTCGACGCTCTGGACCAGCGCGGTCCAGAGCGCGAAGGAGGCAAGCAGGGCGACGTCCGCCTCTAGACCGTTGTTTCTTTCTATGTTCGATTTACGCTTAGCGCTTCTCTATCGGAAGCCAGACCTGGCTCCTGTAGTAGTCGGCTGTCATGTTCGGGCCGAAGTAGGCCTCCACGTCGGACTTCGATGCCCACTCGTAGCCCGAGCTGGGCAGCCACTCGGCGAGGATACGGTGCTGAAGCCTCTGCATCGCGTCGGGCATCGGGCCTGCGCAGTCGAAGACCGCGTACGTCGCGGCGGGAACGACGCGCTCTTCCATGCCCTCCGGGCAGGGCGCGCCCGTGGCGGCGCCCACGCTCTCGATGAGATTGCCCGCCTCTCGGCATCTTGCATGCTTTCTTGACAGGTAACCGAACGGTAACTATACTTAGTTACCGTTCGGTCACCTAGTATAGAGAGGACTGATATGGAACCGAGCACGAAGGATCGGATCACAGAAGCAGCGCTGCGGTTGTTCTCCGAAAAAGGGTATCTGGGTGCGTCTTTGAGCGATATCGCGAAGCAGGTCGGGATCTCGAAGGCCGCCCTTTATAAGCATTTCGCCAGCAAACAAGAAATCTTGGATCACATCGTCGCGCGGATGGATGAGCTGGACGCTGAGCGGTCGCAGCGGTTCTCCATGCCGGGGAATGAGCTGGGCGGCACTGCTGCCTATAAGGAGATTCCCGCCGAGAAGATCCGCGCATACAGCAAGGCGCAGTTCCTGCATTGGACGGAGGAGGAATTCCCCTCCCGTTTTCGCAAGATGCTGACGTTGGAGCAGTATCGGGATTCGGGCATGGCCGAGCTGTACCAAAAGTATTTGGCAGGCGGCCCCGTTGAATACATGGCGTCGGTGTTCGGTGAGATTACAGGCTCTGAAGACGCGGCTTGGCAGCTTGCACTGGAGTTCTATGGGCCGATATTCCTGTTATACGGCTTGTCCGACGGGGGGATGAGCGAAGCGCGCGCAATGGAGCTGCTGGACGATCATGTGAGCCGATTCATCGACCAGATGGAAGCGGGAAAGGCTCGTTGAGCAGCGGGTAAGGAGGGTTCCCAATGACAAAGCTTTACTTCGGCGATACGACCACCACAGCCACAACGATCATGATTCTTGGTCTTGTCGTCTTCATCGGCTACACGATCGTCAATCGCGGCAGTGTCCAGCACTGGGGAATGCGGGGGCTGCTGCTCCTTGCGTTCGGCCTTGTCGTTTGCTGTTTCGCGGCGGCTCGCGACGGGTTGGACAAGACCATTCAGTCCTCCATCGATGGGAGTTGCGCGGCCGGGTTGTTCCCGTTGGTCAGTATCCCAACCGCTGTAGGGTGCATTGGCGCCCTCGTCATAATCGCGTCTGCAATCGCCATGCTCATCGCGAACTCGCAACAGGCTAAAGAACTCTGCTTTTGGTTTATGGCATCAGGCGTTGCCGTGAAGGTCATGGTCGTGGAAATCGCGAGGGTTATTGCGCTGTAAGCCCGACCGATAACAAAATGCATGGAAAGGAGCGACTATGAACTGCCCTGAATGTGGCGCGAGTATGGAACAAGGTTGGTTGTTTGCCAGCAAAGACGGCGCTTTCGGGTTCGCAAGTCGGGTTCCCGGCGTTTTCGAGAACGCGCGGAACGCCGAGGGCTTCGTGCAAATCACCGAACCGAAACTAGGATGCCGAACTAGCGTGGAAGCTTGGCATTGCGCGGGCTGCAAGGTTGTTGCATTCAAACACTAGCTCCCGCCACGCTCTGCGCCGATACGCTTGCCTCCGCCCTCAATCATGCTCGACCCGCAGACGCCCCTCTCGAGGCCTCGGGGTACGTTGTCGAGTAGTGCGGAGCTTTTCGAGGCAGGGGGTTCCGCACGTATCCAAGCTACTTGGTAGCTGAGCCTCTATACCACCTACCAATGTAGGTCCTCGTCGCCTTTCATGAAGTCGATCATGTTGAGGTGCCTGACGCCCTCGCGCCGCTGCAGGAGCGGGTCCAGCGTGAAAAGGTAGCGTGGATACCCGTCTCTGATGTGACTGAACGGCCTGTACTTGCGCTCCTCCACATCGCGGTCAGAAATCGTCATGGATACCTGTATGTAGGCGTAGAGGTCGTGCTTCCTGGCGATGAAGTCGCATTCCAGCTTGCCGATTCGCCCGACTGAGAGCCTGTACCCCCGGGACCTCAGGTAGACATAGAGCGCGTTCTCCAGGGAGGGGCCAAAGTTCAGCCGTACATCGACGTTCCGGGCAAAGTAGATCCCGGGGTCGGCGAGGTAGTACTTCTCCTCTCCCCTGAGGGACTTCCTCGATTTCAGGTCAAAGCGCTGGCATCTGTAGAGGATCTTTGCGTCGACGAGCATCTGGATGTACGCGGACACGGTCCTTCTCTCGACGGCGATCTTCTCAATGTTTCTCAGGTGGTCGACCAGATTGGTAAGGCTTGTCGGAGCGCCGTAGTTGTTGATGACGTAGGTCATTACGCGCTCGAAGGCTTCGACGTTTCGTATCTTGTTTCGAGACCGGATGTCCTTCTTAATGATTTGCTTCACGACGTCTTCAACGTAATGGGCCTTCGCCTCGACGTCATCATATTCAAGGGAGCGGGGAAAACCGCCGTAGCGAAGATATTCCTCGAATTCAGCCCCGTCGTCCTTCCTCTCGACTCCCAGGAACTTCTTCATGGCAAGGAATTCGCTGAACGACAAGGTGAACATCTCGAATTCGACGTAGCGCCCGGTGAGCTTGGTCATGAGCTCTCCGGAGAGGAGATAGGAGTTTGAGCCCGTTATGAAGATTGAGAAGCCGCCATCGGTGTTGAAGGCATTCATGACCTCTTCGTAGCCGCGGACGTTCTGGACCTCGTCTATGAAGAGGTATTTGAAGTCATCGTCGACAAGCCGCGATTCGATTGCGGCCTCTAGTTGGTCGGGTGTCTTGATGGAACGGTTGCCGCGCTTGTCGAGATCGAGGTAAACGATGTCTTTCTCTGGGACCCCTCGTTCCTTGAGCTCTTCGACGATGGTCGCCATGAGGCACGATTTTCCGCATCTGCGTATTCCCGTGATGACCTTTATCAGATCATCATCGTAGAATGGGCGAATCTTCTTCAGATATCGTTCTCTGCGAAATAGCCTCATGGTAGAGCACCTCCTGGCTGTATTATATGCCAGGAGGTGAAGTTTGGCGTTTAAGGCACCAATATTTTAATATTTTGGATAATTGGTTTCTTAAATTGGGTTTATCGTTATTCCCACTCAATCGTTGCATGACCCGCTTCTGCGTAGTCAGCAGGGCGAGTGACCTGCGGTTCTCGTCACTCTTCGCTCTCGGAAAACGTGTAGTCACCGTGTAGCCGGGGGTGACTACAGGCCGTGTAGTCACTTTCGAAGAGTATTTTCCGCCGACCGAAGAGTGACAGCCTTAATCTGCGGTAGCGCCGTCCGGTTGCGCGCAACTGGCCACACGCCCCGAGACGGCCCGAATGCTGCTGCGCGAGCCCCGGCCCGAGAGTGACGAATCCCGACCGAAAAGTGGCACGCCTGACCTGCGGATGCGTGCGCTCGATGCGGTTCGCGTTCGCCTCCGCTTCGGTGGCCGCGCTGGACTTCCGCGGGTTCGGCCCCTCGGCGCTGACCGACCTGTACTACGCGTTCTCCGGCTGCAAGAGGCTGACCGCGATCTACGCGGACGCGAGTTGGGCCCCGCCTTCGAGCGGCGTCAGCGGGTCGCAGTGCTTCTACAACTGCTCTACCTCGCTCGTGGGAGGCAACGGCACCGTGTGGGCCAGCTCCAAGACGGCGTACACGTACTTCCGGATCGACACGGCGAGCACGCCGGGGTACCTTACGGCGGCCTAGCAGGTTGTGACACGGTTGGACACTGCCTCCTGAGGATGTAACAGCGAGCTCAGGAGGCAGTTCTTTATGGAATCGATCATCGTCGCGTGCATAACCGGGGTCGTAACGCTTGTCGGCGTGATCCTCTCCAATTCCAAGTCGAGGGCCGTCATGGAGGTCAAGCTGGACACCCTCACGGCCAAGGTCGAGAAGCACAACCAGGTCCTGGAGTGCACCTACAAGCTTGAGCAGGACATGGCGGCGGCCAAGCACGACATAGAGGAGATCAAGGGAAAGGTGGCATGAGATGGAGAAGTTCTTGGCTGGAAACGAGTGGCAGTAGCGCCTGGCCCGCACGATCGTGCAGGGTGTGCTCGGCGTCTTCGTCGCCAACATCGACCTGATCATCGGGTTCGGGGTGCTCGACCCGACGATCCGGGCGCTCGTCGTGGCGTTCGTGATGGCGGTGCTCTCGCCGGTCATGGCGGCGCTCGGCAGCGGCGAGGAGATCGTAATCCCGAAGGGTGGCGGCAATGGGGCTCAACGGCATCGACATCAGCTCCTGGTAGGAGGATTTGGTCGTCTCGAAGATGACGACGTGCGACTTCGTGATCGTGAAGGCAACGGGCGGCAAGGGCTACACCAACGCCTGCTTCAAGAGGCACGCGGACGAGACGCTGGCGGCGGGCAAGCTGCTCGGCTGCTACCACTACGCGCGGGACCGAGGGGTACGAGGGCTCGTCGGAGGCCGAGGCGGACCACTTCATCGCGGCGTTCAAGCCCTATGTCGGCAAGGCGATCCCATTCCTGGACTGGGAGGCGGACGCGCTGGCCCTGGGGCCCACATGGGCGAAGAAGTGTCTCGACCGCGTGCGCGAGAAGACCGGCGTGAAGCCCGGCATCTACACGAGCAAGTCAGTTTTGTTCTCCTACGACTGGACCAGCGTGGCCAAGGCTTACCCGCTATGGGTGGCACAGTACCCGAACTACGAGGAGACGGGGTTCAAGTCTGAACCCTGGACGGACGACTGGGACTTCGGTGCGTGGGACTCACTGCTGATCTTCCAATACGCGAGCACGGGGCGCATTCCCGGCTACGCGGGGCACCTGGACCTCGACCTGTTCTATGGCACCAAGGCCGATCGGAAAGCGCGATGCAAGGCTGTCGGCTCAAACACCGCCGAGGCGGTGAAGGAAGTGGCTATATCGCGCGCCAACGTGGCGGAGCAAATCATGGAGCACCTTTGCAACTGCCCTGAGTGCGGCTGCAGCCAGCCAGGGCGTCACGGCACAAGCGGTTACTGCAGCGTGGTCACCGACACTGGAACCATCGAGGTGAAGAAGGGCGACCGGGACTGCTCCAGCGCGGTGTGCGAGGCGTGGGAGCTCGCGCTCGCCGGCACGCCCTACGACGGGCTCATCACGCGCTACAACTGGACCGGCGGCATCGACGGCGCTCCCGGCGACCAGACGGGCCGCGAGAGCCGCATCCAGGACTACTACCGTGGCAGCTGGGACGGCGCGCTCCACTACAACCGCAAGGCCGACACCGGCACGGCCTCGGCCCTACCGGCTCTGGTGCGCCCTCCGGCGACGTGTCAGAGCTTGCGGCGAGGGTCATCGCAGGCGATTTCGGCAATGGCGATGCTCGCAGGGCCGCGCTGGGCAGCCGGTACGACGAGGTGTAGGCGGAGGTCAACCGGATCCTCTCTGGTGGCTCCTCTGCCTCCTACGACGCGGACGCGCTCGCGCGACGCGTCATCGTGGGCGAGTTCGGAAACGGCGACGAGAGGAAGCGGCGCCTGGGAGACAAGTACTCAGCCGTGCAGAAGAGGGTGAACGAGATCCTTGGCGCTGCCGCCACGGCGAAGACGAGCGTTGGCGTGGACGCGATGGCCCGCGCGGTCATCCGTGGCGACTACGGCAACGGAGACGAGCGGAGGCGCAGGCTCGGGTCCTACTACTCGATCGTGCATTCCCGCGTGAACGAGATGCTGTCATGAGGCAGAGGCTCGCCTGGCTCGGCGAGCAGGCGGGTTGGCTCCTCGGGATCGTCGGGTGTCTGCTGCTGATGCTGGTGCTGCTGCCGCTGGTTCCGCTGTTCGAGATGTACGACGAGATACGGCGGCTGCACGAGGAAGGCTAGGGCTGCGGCCTGACGGCCGGGAACCTGTCGAACACGACCAGGGCGGCTTGGGGCACACCGGATTCGATCACCTGATCCGGAGTCGTCTCCGAGCCGTCCTCGTTCGTGTGGGCGAGCACCGACATGATACCGCCGAGCGCGAACTCCAGGGCGATGCGCTGTGGCTCGTCGAGATCGGAGAAGGCGAACCCGCGCGCCGTGGCCCATGCGTCGGCGATGGCTTGCTTCAGCTTGTCCTGAAGCTCGGGCGTGCCCTTGGCGCGCACGATGGTTCGGACCCTTCGAATCCGCTTCGCGAAACCGGGGTCATGGAATCGGGCCTGAACGTGCGCGGCCCCGCCCTGCATCATCGAGAGCAGCTCCAGGAGGAGCGCGGGCTCAAGGACGTCCCTGGTCGCCTGCCGTGCGAGGTCATCCACATCCTCGAAGTGGTAGTAGAACGTGTTCTTGTTCACGCCGCTCTCGCGTACGAGTCCGCGCACACTCACCTTGTCGTAGGGACCGTCCTCCACCATCCGCCAGAAGGCCTCCACAATCTTCTCGCGGGCCGTCTGCTCGTCGCACTGGTACCTCGGCCTCGCCATGGATGAACCCCCTCGTAATTGGCACGTTGGCACTCATGTGGCCGTTTATTTGGCACATGCGGCTAATTATAATGCAGGCAGAGAATATACGAGGGAAAGGCTTCATATGGGTTTCTCGGAGGTCGCGTACCTCGCCTGGCCGTGGGTCGGTCTGGGCGGGGCAATCGTCCTGTTCATCCTCCTGTTCTCGACGGACGTCATGCGCTCGCGCGCGGACGTGGGGCTCTGGCGCGACGCCGCCTGGCTCGCGTGGCTGCCGGTGCCGGTGTACCTGTGTCACGTGTTCGAGGAGTACGGGCTGCACGTGACGGGAGGCCGGTTCGACCTGGTGACCGCCTTCATGGAGCGCGGCCTCTGGGACATGTTCGGGCAGCTGCCGCTCGTCGTGTTCCCCGAGATCAACATCATGATCATCTTCGTGGCGTTCCCCATAGCGGCGGCACTGGGCAGGAAGAGGCCCGTCGTGGGACTCATGAGCTACGGGTTCATGCTGGTGAACGGGCTCACGCACATCGGCGGCACCATCGCGCTTGGCGGAGACTTGCTGGGCAACCCCGGCAACGTGACGGGCTCTTCTGCTTCATCCCGCTGTTCGTATGGTTCGTGTACGCATGTCGCAGGGACGGATTGCTTTCGGGCAGGGGTATGGCAGCCGCCATCGCGAGCGGCGTGGTGCAGCACCTGGGCGTGTTCTCGGTCTACGGCGTGTGCAAGCTCCTCGGCGGGACGGCGGCCATCATGTGGACCCCGTTCATGGCCTTCGTCGGCATCGGGCTCGCTTTTCTGCTCGGAAAGACGACGCGCGTGGAGACCAACGGGTAGGACGGCGGAAGGCCGCCTATCAACGTGATAGACGGCCTTCCTGGCTTCTTATGGGCCCCGTTCTAGCTAAGCGGCTCCAGCTCTCGGCAGAGCGGGTCTCCGTCGCCCACGAGCACATCCCACCACCACTGCGGGCTCTCGACGCCGGAGGCGCAGAGCATGTCGGGGAGCTTGCTGCGAAGCTCGGGTGGCATGCTCTCGAAATCCTCGCGCATGGCGTCGAGCATCGCCTTGCTGGTCTCCATCATTCCGTTGCAGATGTCCTTCTTCTCGTCGAGGCTGTAGCTCTCGGGTGAGTACAGGCAGAGGTCTGCGCGGAAGTATGCCATGTCCTCGTTCTGCTTGAGCTCTTCCCACTTCTCGTCGTTGATTATGACGCTTCTCTTTTCATCAAAACCGGTAGCAAAAGCAAGGCACCCCCGCTGCAATCCATGGACAAATTCATGGACAAAGGATGCAGCAAGGAGTGCCTTGAAGGCTCTGGATGTGCCTGGCAGCGTTTTCACAAATCTGATATTCTACCTGCGGAAACACCGTCTTGTATCGGGGAGTGCCGAGAAGCGTCAGGTTGAGAATTTTATTCCCACTCAGTAATTAAATCGCGCATTTTCGTGGCCTCTCGTCTACGTGGTGTACCGTCGTCGCCCCATTCATCGGAATCGGCCGGTTCTTAAGCACCCGAGTTGAACTCAAAAGTGAACTCAACGTGGCACACCCCAACCTAAATCCCAGCAAGGCTGTTCTCGTCGAGCAGGAAGTCGAACACGCTCATCGTGACCACGCCCCGCTCGTCACGCAGGGGCTTCACCACGTCGCGCACAAGTACAACCTTCTTAAAGCTGTCATTGATGCCGAGCAGGGAGGCCTTCTCCTGTGCGGCCTTCTCGGGAGTCCTCATCTCCAATGCCGATTGGATGTAGACGCGGTCGGAGCCTCTGTTGGCGACAAAGTCGACCTCAAGCTGCTTGCGAACGTCCCTGCCCTCCTCACGGACGCGCTTCTCGACCACGCCAACGTCCACGGAGTACCCGCGCGCCCTGAGCTCGTTGTAGACCACGTTCTCCATGATGTGGCTCTCCTCGACCTGACGGAAGCCGAGCCGCGCGTTTCGGAGCCCCACGTCCTCGAAGTAGTATTTCAGGGGACTGCCGATGTAGCCCCTCCCCTTCACGTCGTAGCGCCGCGCCTCCTCGATGACGAAGGCGTCCTCAAGGTAGCCTATATAGCTGGAAATCGTGTTCGAGGAGATCTTGGAATGAAGCACGCTCCTGAACGTGTTCTCGAGCTTGCTCGGATTCGTAAGCGTTCCGATACCGGAGGCAAGCACGTTCACGAGATCATCGAGCTCTCCTCGCCTCCTGACGCCATATCTGTCCACGACGTCCCTCAGATACGTCTCCTCGAAGAGCCGCTCGAGGTAGCGCGCCTTCTGCTCGTCCGTGCGCATTGATGCCACAAGCGGCATGCCGCCGTACACCGTGTACTCGGCCCAGCCTTGGTAGCGATCGCCATCGAAGCCCTGCATGAACTCGGAGAAGGACAGCGGCCGCACGCGAACCTCGTCCCCGCGCCCCCGGAACTCCGTCATGACGTCATGCGAGAGGAGCTTCGAGTTGCTTCCCGTCACGTACACGTCGACGTTGCGCATGCGCAGAAGCCCGTTAAGCACACCGTAGAGCCGCGGCGAAACGTCCGGGTTCTTAAGCTCCTCGCGCGAAATGGCGTACTGGACCTCGTCGAGAAAAACGTAGTATTGCTCGTGCCTGCTCGCGATCTTTGAGCGTAGGTGGGCGGACAGAGTAGCGGGATCGCGGAGGGCGGCGTTCTCCTCGACGTCGAGCGCAACCTCGATGATGTGCTCGTCGTCGACCCCCTCCGAACGCAGGTAGTCGCCGAAGAGGTTGAAGAGCAGGTATGTCTTCCCGCAGCGACGAATGCCCGTAACCACCTTGACCATGCCGTTGTGCATGCGGTCGATGAGCCTGTTGAGGTATCGGTCCCGCCTGATTTCCATGTGTGCCTCGCCTTGATTCCCGATCGACTTCTATTGAGTAATTTTGCCGCATGCGGCATTTTTTCTCAATAGCAGAGGGTGTGGCTATAAAGACATCAGCGAAAAAATCGAATCAAGAACGCTGAGAAGTCCTTCCTTGCTTTGAATAATTGGAGCCATCGGGCAGCGTATATTGTTTGAGCAAGTCGTCTTTTTCAGATTTCTGCACCGCCCCATATCCCGTCGTGACCGGATTAGCGCTTTCTCCAAAGCAAAGAAAAGCTTCGAGACAGACGGCTGCTTTCTGACGGTCGCCAGTCCCTATTCATCCCATAGAGGAATAGCTTTAGAAAAATCCTTTAAAGTCAAAGTTAGGCAGAGCGGTAAATCGAACGCGCGAGCAGAATCATAGCCCAAAGGTGATGGTGCGGGGCGAGTGCGGGAGAGCGAAGCCTATCTGTCCGCGAAGTGCGATACGAGCGGGAATCCTCGCACGACACATACGGGGACCACCGCCAACACAACGTATCTCAAGCATAAACGGTTTTTAGCACACAGTGTCTAGCGTAGCTTAAATAGCGCTTTGACTTCTTTCTGGATACGCTTGCGCACCTCATTATGTATATAGATTCTTTCGGTTAACAAAGGTGATCCACCAAATGACGATTCACAGTATCCGCCCGTCGGTCTTCCCAAAAGCCTTGCCGCCCGGATATAACCTTGAGCTCGCTCCTTGAATCCAGCTGAGGTGAAGCCCCTTGAGAAGAATTCATCGTCGAATTCAAGCTGAATCTCCTCTTCACTTTCGACCGGAAACCTGGTTACGTGAAGGCATCTGTCAGGAAGGATCTCACTTTCGTCGGCAGGTTCAACGGTTGCCTTCAAGGCATAGGGCCCGCCGGCATAGGCAGGAAGGTATTCTCCAATCCCTTCCATGAAGGTGCGAATGAACTGTCTGTATGATTTCTCGCATTCGGGCAACACGACCTTGCACCAAGATTCGAAAGTATCGTCTGTGTACGCCTCCCAGACCCGACGGCATCCTTCGCCCCTATTATCTGGAGCTGGAGGCAGATATTGCAGATGGTCTTCCGGTGCGATTTCGATCATCCTGACAAGAAAGGGGAGTAATCCTGCCGGAATATCCACCCCGCCGACACTGATGTTATATTCCGGTTTCCCGCCGAGCGTTTGAGCCAATCCTTTAGCAGTGCAATTGCGAAGACTAATATGCTGCCGCCCACCTTTCTCGTCCACACGCCATATACGACTGCGCCAAAGCGCTTCCTCCGTGAAAGCGGTCTTCATTCCTATCGGCTCGCTGAGAATAGGCTCTGCAGAATCGAAGAATCCTTTGAGATCGTCGTTTATCATCGATATCGCCATCTCTCTGGCGCAATCAATCCCTTCGTAAACGGCACCTATTCGATAGATATGGGTTTCGGGCCGATTCGATATCCTCATTGATAATATCGGGGCAACGGAACCGTCAGGGCCCACCATTACTGGTCCCCGACCATCATTAGAAAGTTCGACGGCGACGGAATCCTCTCCAGGATGACGCTCTTTTAGCACGATTCGCATAACTGTGGTCGAAACGCTATAGCTCGCCTCCATACGAATTGGCGCATCGGGAGAAGAGAGCGTTTTCCAAAACGGAATATGAGACTTCGTTTTACCCAAATAACGATTCGTAATATTTAGGTAGGTTACAAAGGCCTGCTTGGCAATTCCATCGATATCGTCTTTACATAGCCGCTCCTCCATTTTGTCAGAGAGGTTCATTCTCTCTCGCAAACATTCCATGAATAGAGCCAAGTTTCTGTTCTCGAGGCAGTCGAGAACCAATGCCTGCTTCTCCGCTTTGGCAGCCACACCACACAGAATCTTGAAGAAGTTTTCCAGCAGGGGGTTTCTCGCATGGCGTTCGCAGAATGATTCGATTTCATCATTTTGCCGGCCGGCAAGGAAGATAGCCGCCAGGTATTCTTGGAGAACTACATGTGAAAACTCGACTGCTCCGTTAACAACGACGAGAAGGCCGGAATCCTTGCCGGCCCCTTCTATCCTCTCAGCTTCTTTGGGTTCACATCTTTCGAGCAAGAAGCTTCTGCACGGAGGGATGTCTTGAGCGACTAAACATTCTAATGCGTAGGATCCCAAGCATTGCTGAAGATAGTCGGCATCCAGATTCCCGTTGGAATCGGTCTTCGACTCGATCATGGAGGCTATACATGCGCCGTAAATTGTCGCGAGATTTCGAGGCGCTGAATCGCCCCCTTCGGTACGGAGATATTCAGCCAGGCATCTAAGATGCAATGGGTTATGCATCAGCTCGCGCCCGGCTTCACTGAACCTTCTCAATACGCTCTGAGGCGAATTTACACCCCTATTGCTAAGATACGAGATGGCCTCTTCTTCGGTGAAGCCCTGCAAGGATGCGCTGCTAATCCCTATTCGCTCACCGTCTTTTTCAAAGCGCGAGGAACAGATGAGCCGGCTTTTCTCAAAGCGCGCATAATGTGCTAGCTCCGAGAGGAGAAGGTCTCTATCGCTCCGGGCTTCGTCGAGACCGTCCACGATGAGACAAAAGAGCGAAGGATTGTCCCTTATGAAACACATTGACGCTTCGGTCGCACAGCCGAATAATGCTCTAGTGACGCCTTCAATCAAACTTGAGTACTGACGCGACCATCCACGCGCTTCGAGGAGCACCGGAACCCTATCGGTCTTTCCATCTATCCAAGACCTTGCAAGACTGGCCGCGGCGAACCTCATCAATTCGCTCTTACCCATACCGGGATTGGCATAGATGAGTACGGATTGTCCATCTTTCGGAAGTGCCGACTGTGGTAGAGACTCAACCGAACCTTTCATTTTGATGTGTCTGGGGATAGCCGCCGTGTTATAGCATTTGATGAGAGAGCTGCAGTAACTTGTTAGTCTCTCTCTTTGGGATTCCCCGTCTTTCTGAGCGATTCCGGAAACCTTGAGCAAAGCATCAAGCTTTCTGTTTGCAGCTTCTGTTCCCTCGACTGCTTTTCTGGCTGCTAGCGATTCCTCTCCCGTCGACGTGACAATGTCTAAAGAATCCCAGAATTCTGCAACGAATTTGTATGCGGAATCGTCGTAACCTTCACCGAGAAACGTGCATATGGCCTCGTCTTTTCCAATATCAATAAGGGCTCGATGGGCTAGCAGCTCCTCTAGAAGATAGGTGTTTTTGAACTTTGCGCCCAGATCAACGCACGAAGGAATCATGGAAGCCCTCGTTGTAGCCTGTTCAATTAATTCAGCCACCTTCTTTCTATTTGCCAGGCCTTTGATTTGCGTCCTGCCCCAATCAATTGACCGGGAAAGTAGTTCCGCTCCAATGGAATCCAGCAAGTTCACGCACACCCCTATTGAGAAGAATGGGAAATGGGTTTACGTATAATTATAGAATTCATTGTTCAGTTTCGGGGAGTACCCCCCATCAACACGAGGCACAACCAGAGGCGTTTAGGATAATTAAGGTGTCGATAAAAGCATGCTCCTATATTTACAATTTGGCGTTGGCAAGGCTTTTGTAGAAATGAAATATGACCCCTTCCCCGAATTATTCTTTCTGTTTGCGTCCCCTGTTTTCCCACATAGCGTGCTAGAAATATGAAGACACCGTCTATCGTCCTCACTCTTCACCAGTTCACTCGCTTGACCCCGCACCTACCCCCACAGTCCCATGTTCGACATCGCGTACAGCGGGACGTTCCTCATCCAGTCCTGCTCGCGATAGCCTGACAGGCTGAAGCGAACGGGCTTAATCTCCGGATGGGACTCCTTGAACGCCCTGAGACTCTTGGCGCGCAGGTTCTCCTCTGCCTTCACCTCGATGGCGTAGACGCTGTTCGCGCCCTGTACCAGGAAGTCAATCTCGCCCGATGAGTTCTCGGCCGACCAGTAGTACGGCGTGAGCCCGCAGTCGGAGACGAGCTGCTGGCAGACGTACTGCTCGGTGAGGGAGCCCTTGAATTCCTCGAAGATCTCGCTACCCCCGACGACCGTCTCCTTGTCCAACTGCGCCATCGCCCCAAGCAGGCCGACATCCACCAGGAAAAGCTTGAACGCAGCGTCGTCGGCGTAGGGCGCCAAGGGGATGCCGGGCTTCGAGATCCTGCGGACGAGGGTCGTGATGCCGGCCTGCGTGAGCCACGTGATGCCCGTCTGATAGTTCCGTGCCCGCGCGCCCTGCGCGATGTGGCTGAACACGAACTTCTTATTCTCGCGACCGAGATGCGACGGGATTGAGCGCCACGCGGCGAGCGCGTACTCGGTCTCGGCCCTGCTCAGGTGCTTCGAGATGTCGCGCTCGTAGCCGCGCAGGATCTCAAGCTGCACCTCGCGCGCATCCTCCAAGAGGCCTCGCTCAAGGAAGACGCTCACCGCCTCCGGCATCCCCCCGACGTAGTAGTACTGGCGAAGGAGCGGAACAAACTTGCTTGAGAAGCCGTTGATGAGACTCGTGTCTCCCGTGTCGATGAGGTCGCAGAGCGGCCGATTCCCCGTCGCGGCGAGGAACTCCCGAAAGCTCAGGGGATGGAGATCGAGCGTGTTCACCTTCCCCACGGGGTACCCGCTCCCCTCGTGCACGGTGATGCCCAGAAGCGAGCCGGCTGCGGCCACCGCGTACCCGGGCGCGTCCTCGCAGAAGTACTTGAGGGAGGTGAGCGCCTTCGGGCACGCCTGGATCTCGTCGAGGACGATGAGGGTGCCTCCCTCGGACACGACCTCCCCTGTCTCGAACTGGATGGCCGAGACGATGCGCGGGATGTCGTAGCCCAGCTCGAACTGCTCGCGCATCCTTGGGTTGTCGTCTAGGTTCACGTACGCGACGTTCTCGAACTGCGTCCTGCCGAACTCCTTGAGCAGCCACGTCTTTCCAACCTGGCGCGTGCCGTTGAGGATGAGCGGCTTGCGGCGGGGCCCGTCCTTCCAGGCAACAAGCTCGTCCATGAGGAATCGTTCCATGCAAGCTCCTCCCCTAAAAAGGTTACGGCCTTATTTTCGCACAAGATGGCGAAAATAAGGCCGTAATAGAGCCAGTTTTGGAGAAAATCAGGCGGAATTTATTCCCACTCGATCGTTGCTGGCGGCTTGGGCGTCACGTCGTACACCACGCGGTTCACGCCGTCGACCTCGTCGACGATGCGGCTGGAGATCTGGCCGATCACGTCGTAGGGCAGCTTCGCCCAGTCCGCGGTCATCGCGTCGGACGACTCGACGGCACGCACGATGACCGGGCGCTGGTACGTGCGCTCGTCGCCCATGACGCCGACGCTCCTGATGTCGGGCAGGACCGCGAAGTACTGCCAACAGCTGTGCTCGCTGTTGCGCTCGCCGGTCTCCTGGAACAGGCGCTCGTTGTAGGCGTCCAGCTCTTCTCGCACGATGGCGTCCGCGTTCTTCAGGATGGCGAGCTTCTCGGGCGTGACCTCGCCGATGATGCGGATGGCAAGGCCAGGACCGGGGAACGGCTGACGGTACACCATCTTGGCGGGAAGGCCCAGGCTGACGCCGAGCTCGCGGACCTCGTCCTTGAAGAAGTGGTCGAGCGGCTCGATGAGGTCGAAGTGCACGCCCTCCGGGAACGGAATCAGGTTGTGGTGGCTCTTGATCGTGGAGGCCTTGCCGCCGGTCTTGCGCGCGCCGGACTCGATGATGTCCGGGTAGATGGTGCCCTGCGCCAGCATCTCGACGTCGCCGATCTTCTGGGCCTCGTCGAAGAACACCTTCCAGAACTCCGTGCCGATGAGGCGGCGCTTCTGCTCCGGGTCCGTCACGCCGGCGAGCAGCTTGGCATAGCGCTCCTCTGCGTGCACGTGGACCAGGGGCACGTTGAACTGCTTGCGGAAGACCTCCTCGACCATTTCCGGCTCGCCCTTGCGGAGCATGCCGTGGTTCACGAACACGCAGGTGAGCTGGTCGCCTATGGCGCGGTGCACGAGCGCGGCCACGACGGAGGAGTCGACGCCGCCGGAGAGCGCGAGGATGACCTTCCTGTCGCCCACCTGCTCGCGGATCGCGGCGACCTTCTCGTCGATGATGTTGTCCATGGTCCAGTCGCGCTTGAGGCCGCAGACGCCAAACAGGAAGTTCTCCAGGATGGTCTTGCCGTATGCGGTGTGGCGCACCTCGGGGTGGAACTGCGTCGCAAAGAGATTGCGGCTGGCGTCCTCCATGGAGGCGACGGGGCAGACGTCGGTGGTCGACGTGACGGTGAAGCCCTCCGGCACGCGCGCCACGGCGTCGCGGTGGCTCATCCACACGGTCTGGGTGTCCGGCGTGCCGTCCAGGATGCGGCTTGTGCCCTGGCGCGTGATGGTCGCGGGACCGTACTCGCCCTTCTCGGTGTGGCCGACCTCGCCGCCCAGCTTGACGGACATGATCTGCTGGCCATAGCAGAAGCCGAGGATGGGGATGCCAAGGGAGAAAATCTTCTCGTCCATGTCGGGGGCGTCATCCGCGTACACGGAGGCCGGGCCGCCCGAGAGGATGATGGCGGAGGGCGCCATGCGGGAGATCTCCTGCGCGGAGATGTCGCACGGCACGATTTCCGAATAGACGTGAAGGTCGCGCACGCGGCGTGCGATGAGCTGGCCGTACTGGGCGCCGAAGTCGAAGACTGCGACAAACTGCTGGGGCCTTGAAGTCTGCATTGATTCCTCCGCGAAGTGTCTTGGTGAACCAACCAATCATGCCACTACTGCGCCCGCCTTGCTCGCGCGACAGCGCGTGCGCGCGAGAAGAACAGACATCCGCCCGTCGCGCATCCGCCCACGGCACCCGCGGGCGGGGGTTCAGGACCGCGGGTCGAGGGGAGCTGCGGGGGGGGCGCAGGGCGACTGCTCCGACAGGCTTTGTGTACTTCATAAGGTGGCATGTTCTCGCAGGTAATATTAGTTGGTTGTACGCATCCCCTGGCGCAGCTCTGACGGAAGGACACGACGTGGCGCGCAAGAACATGGGCGACGAGGACCTCATTCGCGATGCGCGCGGGCTTTCCCGCGGCTCCTCGCGCGCTCACTACGCGCAGGCCCGCAGCCGGCGCAGGACGCACCGCATCGCGAGGACGGTGCTCGTGTGCGTGCTTGCACTTGCGGTGGCCGCCGTCGGCCTTGGGGCCGCCTACCTGGGCAACCTCAACTCGCGACTGCGCAAGAACATCGACAGCTCGCTTTTGGGCACCCTCTCCAAGAAGGAGGCGGGCAAGCCGTTCTACATGCTGCTGCTTGGCGTCGACAAGGACGAGGCGCGCGCGAAGGGAAGCGAGTACGGGTCGAGCGAGGGGGCGTATCGCTCGGACTCCATCATGCTGGTCCGCATCGACCCGCAGAAGAAGAAGGCCACGCTCGTGTCCATCCCGCGCGACCTCAGGGTCGACATGGGCAAGTACGGCACGCAGAAGATCAACGCCGCCTACGCGCTCGGCGGTCCGACGCTCGCCGTGAAGACGGTGCAGAAGCTCTCGGGCGTCAAGATATCGCACTACGCCGAGATCGACATGGACGGCATGGAGGAGGTCGTGGACGCCGTGGGCGGCGTGACCGTGAACCTCGGCGTCGCCGTGAAGGACCCGAAGTACACCAAGCTGAACCTGCCCGCAGGCAAGGTAAAGCTCAATGGCAAGAAGGCCGCCCTTCTCTGCCGCGCGCGCCACGCGTACGACAGCTACGGGGCGGGCGACTTCTATCGCGCCGCAAACCAGCGCGCCGTCATCGCGGCCGTCGCGAAGAAGGTGCTCTCGAGCGACGTGGCAACCATGACGAAGACCGTGACGGCCATGGCGGACATGGTCCACACCGACATGAGCGCGACGGACATCGTGTCGCTGGCGAGCGAGATGCGCGGCATGGACACGAGCAAGGACATCATGACCGGCATGGCGCCCACGGACAGCAGCTACGTCGACGGCGGCTGGTACGAGATCCTGCGCGAATCCGCGTGGGAGAAGATGATGGAGCGCGTCGAGAAGGGCAAGAGCCCGTACTCCAGCTCCGACGAGGACCCCACGAGCGGCATCGCAGCGGCAAACGGGTCCGCGCAGAAGTCGAGTTCGAGCTCATCGGACGAGTCCTCGAGCGCGGACGACTCTTCGGGCTCGGACGGGGACGAGGGCGACGTGGAACCCTCCTTCGAGGGCAGCGTGCGCGTGCTGAACGGATCGGGCATCGACGGCCTGGCCGGAAGGAGCGCGGACAGCCTCGCGAGCGCCGGCTTTGACGCGGTCGCCGGCAACGCGGCCGAGACCACGCGCGAGACGAAGGTCATCTACAACGGCGACGACGCGCTCGCGGAGGCGAAGGGCGTCGTGAAGACGCTCGGGCTTGATGTTGAGCCGATTGCAAACGACGGAAGCTACGTGAACACGCAGGACGTTATCGTTATCCTTGGAAGCGACCAGGGCTAACGCGACACACGGCGGCTTCCGGGCCAGGAGGCCGCGCGCAAGGAGGAACCTTGGGTAAGCACAGCGCAAAGGCGCCGCAGCAGGCAGGCACGAACGAGGGCGAAGCTCGGCCTCAGGTCCAGGCCCCGCTGCCGGACGTACCAAGGGGACATCACGCCGACGCCCGGACGCACCACGGCGCCTCGGCCGCGGGGGCTGTCGCGATGCCGCATGGCGCCGCCAACCCAAACGCGCCGCGCTATTCTCGCGCGAAGGGCGCGGCGGACTACATCGAGAAACGCCAGCGCCGGGGCCGCCACCACGTGCTGCGCGCGGTGCTGCTGGTTCTGGTGGCGCTGGTGGTTGCGGGCGGCGTCGCCGTCGCGGCGTACGTGCACCACATCAACACCGCCATCACCTCGGGCGTGGACGACAAGCTGCGCGACACCCTTGTGGAGACGAAGGACCCCGGCGACCCGTTCTACATGCTGCTGCTTGGCATCGACAAGGACGAGGAGCGCGCGGAGAGCAAGGACTACGGCAAGGACTACAGCGCATACCGCACAGACACCATCATCCTGGCCCGCGTGGACCCGCGTAACAAGAAGGTCACGCTGATCTCGATCCCGCGCGACACGCTGGTCGACCTGGGCTCGAACGGCAAGCAGAAGATCAACGCCGCGTACTCGTTTGGCGGCGCCGCGTACGCGACGAAGGTCGTGAGCGAGTTCGCGGGCGTGGACATTTCGCATTACGCCGAGATCGACATGGACGGCTTCGCGAAGGTGGTCGACGCCATCGGCGGCGTGACCGTTGACCTGCCCGTGGCGGTGAAGGACCCGAAGTACACCGGCCTCGACCTGCCCGCGGGCAAGCAGAAGCTCGACGGGAAGACGGCGGCGCTGCTTGGCCGCGCGCGCCACGCGTACGACAGCTACGGCGGAGGCGACTTCTATCGAGCCGCGAACCAGCGCATGCTGATTGGCGCGGTCATCAAGAAGGTGATGAAGGGCGGCGCCTCGACCATCGTCCCCACGGTGACGACGCTTTCCGGCTACGTCACGACCGACATGGACGTGACGTCCATTGCGTCGCTCGCGTCGGGCTTCAAGGGCATAGACATCGAGAAGGACCTGTACTCCGGCCAATGCCCCACCCTGAGCCAGTACGTCGACAACACGTGGTACGAGATCTGCGATACGACCGCGTGGAAGAAGATCATGGACCGCGTGAACAGGGGCCTACCGCCGTACGAGGACGCGTCGCAGGACTTCACCGCGGGCGTCGCGGGGTCCGTGGGAGTGAGCACCTCGACCGGGGACGACTCGTCTTCCAGCGGCGCAGGCGCAGGCGGCGCGACGCAGGTGACCCCGGAGTACGCTGGCACCGTGCTCGTGCTGAACGGCACCTCTACCGCCGGCGTCGCCGGCAACGGCGCGTCCACGCTGACCGGCGCCGGCTTCACGGCGACGACGAACGACGCTCCGGCGCTGCAGGCGAAGACGACGGTCTACTACAACGGCGACGCGGAGGCGAAGGCGGCGGGCGTCGCGAAGACGCTGGGGCTTTCCGCCGCGCCGGTGAAGAACGACGGCTCGTGGGACACCTCGACCGACGTCGTGGTGGTGTTTGGCGCCGACTGGATCGACGGCTCCGCCAAGTCCGCCGACGCGACGGGCGCTACGGGCACGACGTCCGCCGGCGGCAACGCCGTCTCCGGCACGAACTAGGGGCCGCCGCGGGTCGCTGCACCCAGGGCACCAAGACGAGAAACGCTCCCCTCCGGGCTGACGCAAAGCCGGAGGGGAGCGTTCTTCTCGCCCGCGCACAAGATCCGCGCAAGGTCTACGCGATGGGCGGCGCATGCGTTGCTATGCGCTACACGTTGAAGCGGAAGACCATGACGTCGCCATCCTGCACGACGTAGTCCTTGCCCTCCATGCGCATGCGGCCGGCCTCCTTCGCGCCCTGCTCGCCGCCGAGGCTGACGTAGTCGTCGTAGCTGATGGTCTCGGCCTTGATGAAGCCCTTCTCGAAGTCCGAGTGGATGACGCCGGCGGCCTCCGGGGCCTTCGCGCCGATGCGGACGGTCCAGGCACGGACCTCCTTCGGGCCGGCCGTGAAGAAGCTCTGCAGGCCAAGCAGGTGGTACGCCGCCTGGGCCAGGGTCTCGAGGCCGGAGTGCTCCAACCCCATGGACTCCAGGTACTCCGCGGCCTCCCCCGCGTCGAGGTCCGCGAGCTCGGCCTCGACCTCCGCGCAGATGGGGATGGCCTTCTGGCCCTGGATGGTGAGGTCGTCGTGAAGCTGGTCCTCGTCGCAGTTCGCGACGTACAGGATCGGCTTCATGGTCAGCAGGAACAGGTCGTGGGCGGCGGCGCGCTCGTCGTCGGTGAGGTCGAGGGTCGCGGCGCGGTTGCCCTGGTTCAGCCAGTCCCGCAGGCGCTTCGCGACGTCCAGGCGCGGCTTCATCTCCTTGTCGCGCTTCGCCTCCTTCTCGAGCTTGGGGATGGAGCGCTCGAGCGAGCCCAGGTCCGCGAGGATGAGCTCGGTCTGGATGGTGTCCACGTCGGCCGCGGGGTCCACGAACTCGCCGGTGCGACCGGTCTCGCGCATGACGTTGGGGTCCTTGAAGAAGCGGACGACCTCGCAGATGGCGTCGCAGTTGCGAATGTTCGCCAGGAACTGGTTGCCGAGGCCCTCGCCCTCGTTGGCGCCCTTGACCAAGCCTGCGATGTCGACGAACTCGACGGAGGCCGGAACGATCTTTGCGGGATGCACCATCTCGGCGAGCTTGTTCAGGCGCTCGTCGGGAACGTCCACGATGCCCACGTTGGGGTCGATCGTGGCGAAGGGATAGTTGGCCGAGAGCCCGCCCTTGCGGGTCAGCGCGGTGAACAGGGTCGACTTGCCCACGTTGGGCAGACCTACGATGCCGATTGAAAGTGACACGTCCTCATCTCCGTCTGGTAGAAACTTGTGGGAGCCTTGCTTAGGCTATTCGTCGGCAAGGCGCTCGAGACCGTCGAGCACCCTGTTGAGCTGCTTCTTGCCCTCGGCCTTCGTCTTCTCGATCCGAGCCCTCTGCTTTGCCGCGGCGCGCTTGCGGCGTTCTGCCTCCTCGTCGCGAACCACGAGTTCCCTCTTGTCGCAGTCCACCATCGAGAGCGCCCCCTCGGGGCACACCTTCGCGCAGGCGCCGCAGTTGACGCAGTACGCGGGCTCAACCGAGAAGTGCCCGTGCCCGTCCAGGTCGCACGCGTGCAGCGTGCACGTCGTGACGCAGTCGCCGCAGGCGGTGCACAGCTCCGGGTCGCACTTGGGGATCTTCAGGTCGAAGCCCTCGGCGAGTGAGTTGTCCTTCTGGATGGTCGTGAGCATGAGCTTGCGGTTCTGCGTGAGGATGCGACGGTGCTTCTCCGTCGTCTTCGCGCCGACCGCGCGCTCGAGGGAGTTCTGGAGCTCCGTCATCTGCTGGGAGTGCCTGCGCACCTTCTCGGCAATCGCGGCGGCCCCCGACATCGCGGGGTTCGTGGTGGCGAGCGCCGCTGTGCCGGCCTTCACCATGGTCGACATGAACTGGCTGCGCTTGTAGGCGCGCGTCTGCTCGTGGGTGAGGTCCTTCTCGTCCACCTCGAGGCCCATGGCCCCGTGGCTCAGCTCCTCCCCTGCCGCGATCTCGTTCGCGTACGCCTCCTCGCCCGTGACGTTGCGGCACTTGTCGCAGATGCCCAGGGGCAGGTAGACGCTCAGGTTGTCGTACTCCCTCAGCAGGGCGAACCACGTCTCGCGCGACACGGCGCCCACGCACGGCAGCAGGATCTCGTTGTCCTTGGGGTTGCGTCCCAGGGCGCGCGTGCAGGTGATGTAGCACTGCTCGTACTCGCTCGCCGCCTTTGAGATCCTGTCGTACAGGCTCTTCGGGGTGACCTTGTACGCGACGAAGACCTCCGTGGGGCAGGCGACGCTGCACAGGCCGCACTTGCGGCAGTTGTCGGCGATCTTGACGGCGTTCTTCGTGACGGTGATGGCATCCACGGGACATACGTCCAGGCACCGGTGGCAGTCGTCCGCGCCCTCCGACGCAACGCGCGTGCAGAACAGGGAGTTCGCGCGCGGACGCTCCTTGTAGTCCGAGGGGTCGTAGAAGTTCGCGTTCTCGGGGTCGACGGCAAGGGAGCCGGCCAGACCGCCCAACGGGTTCTTGACGGCCTTCCAGTCGCTCTGGATGTCAATGAGGTCGTCGATTACGTCGCGCTTCTGGGCCATGTCTCCCCCTTCGTGTTGCCGAACTGCAATTGTACCGCTTAACGGCCATATGCGAGCCGCAATGGCCGACTCGACCGACACGCATACAAAAAGAGGTCCCGGACCCCCGCAAACATGCCGTGGGAATCCGGGACCGGACGCTATCGCCTAGCGAATGGCCTTAGTACATGCCACCGCCCTGGCCGCCCTGTGCGGCCGCAGCGGAGATGGCCTCCTCGATGGTGGTGTCCTTCGGCTCATCGGAGACGGTTGCCTCGGTGATGAGAATCAGGGACGCGACGGAGGCGGCGTTCTGGAGCGTGGTGCGGGTGACCTTGACGGGGTCGAGGACGCCCATCTCGATCATGTTGCCCCACTCGCCGTTGGCGGAGTTCAGGCCCTCGCCCTCGGGCAGGGTCTTGATCTTCTCGACCACGACGGAGCCCTCGAAGCCGGCGTTCTGCGCGATGGTCTTGACCGGTGCGGTCAGGGCCTTGCGGATGATCTCGACGCCGATCTGCTCGTCTGCGTCAGCGGCCTCGACGCCGTCCAGAGCCTTCGCGGCCTCCAGGAACGCGACGCCGCCACCAGCGACGATGCCCTCCTCGACGGCGGCGCGGGTTGCCTGCAGCGCGTCCTCGATGCGGTGCTTGATCTCCTTCAGCTCGACCTCGGTAGCCGCGCCGACCTTGATGACGGCGACGCCGCCGGACAGCTTGGCCATGCGCTCCTGCAGCTTCTCCTTGTCGAAGTCGGAGTCGGTGTGCTCGATCTCGCCCTTGATCTGGGAGATGCGGTCCTCGATGGCCTCCTTGGAGCCAGCGCCGTCCACGATCGTGGTGTTGTCCTTGGTGATCTTGACGGACTTGGCGCGGCCGAGCATCTCGGCGGTGACGTCGGTCAGCTCGACACCAAGCTCCTTCATGGCGACCTGGCCGCCAGTCAGGATGGCGATGTCCTCGAGCATGCGCTTGCGGCGATCGCCGTAGCCGGGGGCCTTCACGGCGGCGACGTTCAGCGTGCCACGGAGCTTGTTGAGGATCAGGGTCGCCAGGGCCTCGCCGTCGACGTCCTCGGCGATGATGA
Organism: Parafannyhessea sp. LCP19S3_B1; assembly: GCF_052121955.1. Lineage (NCBI taxonomy): Bacteria > Bacillati > Actinomycetota > Coriobacteriia > Coriobacteriales > Atopobiaceae > Parafannyhessea > Parafannyhessea sp. LCP19S3_B1. The sequence goes on from NZ_JBQKDH010000009.1 coordinate 88,161, forward strand.
GCAGCGGCGAGCCGCTCTTCTGGATGGCCTCGAGCACGGGCAGGATGTCCTGGATGTTGCTGATCTTCTGGTCAGTCATCAGGATGTAGGGGTTCTGCAGCTCGGCGGTCATCGTGTCGTTGTTGGTGGCGAAGTACGGGGAGATGTAGCCCTTGTCGAACTGCATGCCCTCGACGGTGTCGATGTCGATGCCGAAGGTCTGGGAGTCCTCGACGGTGATGACGCCGTCCTTGCCCACGACCTCCATGGCCTCGGAGATCTTCTGGCCGATGGCAGGGTCGCCGGCGGAAATGGTGCCGACGGACGCGATCTGCTCGGAGGTGGAGACGTCGGCGGACATCTTCTTCATCTCGGAGACGGCGGCGTCGACGGCCTTGTCGATGCCGCGACGGATCGCGATGGGGTTGGCGCCAGCGGCGACGTTGCGGAGGCCCTCGTTCACGATGACCTGGGCGAGCAGGGTCGCGGTGGTGGTGCCGTCACCGACGGTGTCGTTCGTCTTGGTGGCGACCTCCTTCACGAGCTGGGCACCCATGTTCTCGATCGGGTCCTTCAGCTCGATCTCCTTTGCGACGGACACGCCGTCGTTCGTAATGGTGGGGGCGCCGTAGGAGCGCTGCAGCGCCACGTAGCGGCCCTTGGGGCCAAGCGTGGTGGTGACGGCGTCAGCGAGGGTGTTCACGCCCTTGGCGAGCTTGGCACGTGCGTCGGTGCCGAAAACAATGTCCTTAGCCATTCTTATCCTCCGATGTCACTCGTTTGTGGGATGTCCTGCAAAGCCTGCCGGCTACTCGGTAATGATCGCGTAGATGTCGTCGGCACGAAGCAGGAGGAAGTCCTCCCCGTCGACCTTGACCTCGTTGCCGCCGAACTTGCCATAGTAGACCTGGTCGCCAACCTTGACGTCCGGGACGATGCGCTCGCCCTTGTCGTTGAGCTTGCCGGCGCCGACGGCGACGACCTCGCCGCGCTGCGGCTTCTCCTGAGCACCGGAAGAGATGTAGAGGCCGGAAGCGGTCTTCTCCTCCTTGGGAGCGGGCTTAACAAGAACGCGGTCACCAAGCGGCTTAAGAGTCATGGTCAAAACCTCCCGTTATCGTGCGTACCTGCACGTCTCTTGGTATCTGAAGGGGCTTGCACCCCCTCTCGCCTATCTGACGTTCTGAATTCTACCCAGAACCCAACCCTTATACAACAAAAGAGAAAAAATCTTACAGGCGGCACTTAGATTTTCTCGCATGGGGCAACGCATGTGCATGTTTCTGGCGACATAAGCACGCGGCCCGGCACAAAGCCGGGCCGACATGCGTCTTGGTTCATAAAGATGGCGGCGGGGCGAGGTCGCCCGCGCAAGGCTCCGCGCCGGGAGCCGCGCGCCGGCGCCGCGGACGCTACGACAGCTTTTCCAGCTCGGCAAGCCAGAGCGCGGAGCACGCGTCCGACGGCATGCGCAGGTCGCCGCGCGGCGACACGGCCGCGGAGCCGACCTTCGGCCCGTCCGGCAGGCAGCTGCGCTTGAACTGCTGCGAGAAGAATCGCCGGTAGAACGTGCGCAGCCACGTGAGGATCGTCTCGTCATCGTAGGAGTCGCCCAGCGCGTAGCGCGCGAGGCGGTACACCTTGCGCGGCGGGAAGCCGCGGCGCAGCACCTGGTACAGGAAGAAGTCGTGCAGCTCGTACGGGCCGACGAGGTCTTCCGTGCGCTGCGCGATGGTGCCGTCCTCCTCCGCGGGCAGAAGCTCCGGCGAGACGGGCGTGTCCAGCACGTCGAGCAGCACCTCCGAGAGCGCGTCCGACTCCGTGGTGTCCGCCACGTAGCGCACGAGGTGCCGCACGAGCGTCTTCGGGACGGACGCGTTCACGCCGTACATGCTCATGTGGTCCGCGTTGTACGTGGCCCAGCCCAGCGCGAGCTCCGACAGGTCGCCCGTGCCCACCACGAGGCCGCCCACCTGGTTCGCGACGTCCATCAGTATCTGCGTGCGCTCGCGTGCCTGCGCGTTCTCGTACGTGACGGAGTGGTCCTTCTCGTCGTGCCCTATGTCCGCGAAGTGCTGGCGCACCGCCTTCGTGATGCTCACCTCGCGAAGCGTCGCTCCCAGCGCGTCGGCCAGGACCTCCGAGTTGCCGTGCGTGCGCTCCGTGGTGCCGAAGCCCGGCATGGTGACGGCAACGATACCGGAGTGGTCCATGCCCAGGATGTCGAAGGCGCGCGCGGTCACGAGCAGGGCGAGCGTGGAGTCCAGCCCGCCGGACACGCCGATGACGGCTGCCTTGGAGCGCGTGTGCGCCATGCGCTTTGCCAGGCCAAACGACTGGATGGAGAGCACGTCCTCGCAGCGCGCGGTGCGCTGCGCCGCGTCCGACGGCACGAACGGGTGCGGATCCACCCAGCGCGTGAGGTCGGTAGGCTCCGCCTCGAGCGAGAAGGGCGTGACCACGTAGCCGGCGGCCTCGCCGGAGGGCGCGGTCACGAACGTGCTCAGGCGGCGGCGCTCCGCCGCGAGCATGTCGACGTCGACCTCGCTCGTGGCGCGCGCCTCGCGAAACGGCCTGCCCTCCGAGAGCACGCTGCCGTTCTCCGCCACGATGTCGTGCGCGGAGAACACGAGGTCCTGCGTGGACTCGCCCCAGCCGGCGCTGCAGTACACGTAGCCCGCGACGAGGCGCGCGGACTGCCCCGCGACCAGGCTCCGGCGGTACGCCGCCTTGCCGACGATCGCGTTCGACGCGGACAGGTTGCACAGCACGGTGGCGCCGGCGAGCGCGTGCGCGATGGACGGCGGCTCGGGCACCCACAGGTCCTCGCACACCTCCGCCGCGACGACGAGGTTCGCCATGCTGTCGCACGCGAACAGCTGGCGCGCGCCAAACGGTACGCCCCGCTGCCCCGCGAAGTCGATGCGCGTCACGTCGAGGGGGCCGGCGCAGAAGTGCCGCGCCTCGTAGAACTCGTTGTAGTTGGGAATGTGCCGCTTCGGCACGATGCCGAGGACGCGCCCGCGGCCAAGGACGACGGCGCAGTTGTACAGCTTGCCGCCCGCGCGCACGGGCGCGCCCACCAGCACGAGGGCGTCCACGCGCGACGTGGCCCGGGCCACGTCCGCCACGCCCTTCTCGGCGGCGTCCAGAAGCGCGTCCTGCCAGAACAGGTCCTCGCAGGTGTAGCCCGTGAGCGCGAGCTCGGGCAGGACGATGACGCGGGCGCCGTCGAGCGAGAAGGACTCGCGCACCTCTTGCACCACGGCCTTGACGTTGAAGTCGACGTCGGCCACGCGGACCTCCGGGGTCCGGGCCGCGACCTTTACGAATCCGTCCTGCATGAACTCCCCTTTCGCGAGCGCTCGTGGCGCGGGCGCCGTCCGCGCGTGCCGTCACAGACAGCATATGCCAACTTGCGGGGCTATGCCTCCCACACCGGCACGCCGCCGACGTACGTGGCGACGGTCGCGACGTCCTGGATGCGCTCCGGGTCCGCGGTGACGAGGTTGGTATCCAGCACCACGAAGTCCGCGAGCTTGCCCGCGGCGAGCGTGCCGAGCTCGTGCTCGCGGCCCACGAGGCGCGCGCTGCCGCGGGTGTACGCGTCGATCGCGCGCGGCATGGATATGCGCTCCTGGGGAAGCCAGCCGCCGGACGGCTGGTTGGTCTGCGGCACCTCGCGCGTGACGGCGCAGCTGAGCACCTGCATCGCGCTGTCGGGCACGCACGGCGAGTCCGTGCCGAACGCCATGGTGACGCCCGCTCGGGCGTAGCTTGCAAACGGCCACATGAACGACGCGCGCTCCGGGCCCAGGTCGCGCTCCGGCTGCGTCACGTCTATCACCACGTGCTGCGGCTGGACGGACGCGACGAGGTCGATCCTGGCCATGGCCTCCACGTCCGCGGGGGTGAGGTTCTCGATGTGCTCTATCGCGTTCATGCCCTGGCGCGGGCGGCCGTACGTGCGGCGCGCCTCCGCGAAGATGTCGATGGCGGTGCTGACGGCCCTGTCGCCTATGGTGTGGATGCGCGTGGCGATGCCGCGGCGCGCGGCTTCCATCACATAGGAGCGCATGACCTCCGCATCGACGGTGGGCCTGCCGCAGTCGCCCGGGAAGTACGGGTTCGCGTACGGCTCGTGCAGCCACGCCGTGTGCGCGCTCGAGATGCCGTCGAAGAACTGCTTCGTGCCCGGGACCCGCACCATCTTGCCCCGAAACTCTGCCTGCAGGCTCTCTACGCGCTCGAACGTGCCGACGTTCTGCGGGTACAGGTGCACGCGCATGGGAATCTGCCCCGCGTCCAGAAGCTCGCGGTAGATGTCGTCGTACACGAAGTCCGTGCCCGGGATGGCGCAGAGCGCCATGTCGCACACGCTCGTGATGCCCTGCGAGAGGCTCATGCGGAAGTAGTCGCGGTACGCGTCGAGCACGCCCTGCCGAGGCAGGCTCGCGAACACCTTCGACACGTAGTACATGCCGGCCGCCTCGTGGATGACGCCGGTGAGGTGGCCGTCTTCGTCGCGATCGAAGAAGCCGCCCGCCGGCGGAACGGTGTCGTCCGTGATGCCGAGCTCCCGAAGACCGCGCGTGTTGACCCACAGCGTGTGGAGGTCTCCCTCGTACATGCAGACCGGACGGTCCGGGAACGCCTCGTCGAGCGAGGCGCGCGTCGGCGGGACGGGCGGGTCCCAGAGCGCGGAGCGGAAGCCCTGGCCCAGGAGCCAGCCGTCGCCGGGGTGGTCCGCCGCAAACTCCCGCAGCCTGCGGACGCAGTCCTTCTCACTCGTGCCCGCGTACGAGAGCGCGAGGTCGCTGCGGAAGAGCGACGTGTGGAACACGTGCTGGTGCGCGTCGTGGAAGCCGGGGCAGATGAACGCGTCGCCGAAGTCGCGCACGGGCACGCCCTCCGGCACGACGTGGGCCAGGTGCTCCGGCGACGCGACCGCGCGGATGGTGTCGCCCTCGATCACGAGGGCGGCGCGGACGTCCGGGCTCCCCTGCCCCAGGAAGACGTGGTTTGACATGACGACGCTCAGAGAACCCATGGGCCCTTGACCTCCTACGTGTGAGTGCGGCGCGGAGGACGCCGTGGCAAGACGGCACCCACACGCGCCTACGGCAGCGTCCCTACAGCAGCGCCTGCTGTATGAGGCGCACGAAGAACCTGATGCCCTGCAGGTACGCGCGGCGCGTGATGCGCTCGTTCGTACCGTGCACGCCGCGTTCCACCTCGTCCGCGTCCGCGACGAAGGGCGAGAAGCGCAGGCAGCTGTCGCAGACGCACTCGTACATGCTCGCGTCCGTCGCGCCGGTCTGGAGCGACGGCACGAGCGGCAGCGGCGAGCCGTCGCCCGGCTCCGCGAAGTAGCGCGACGCCGCCTCCTGGAGCGCGGCGAAGCCTTCGCCGTCCGCGCGCGACGTGCCGGACGGGTCGTTGCACACGTCCGCCTTGAGCTCCACCTCGACGCCGAGGCCGTCCACGAGCTCGCGGACGCGCTCCTCCACCTGCGCCACCGTCGTGCCGGGCAGGATGCGGAAGTTGATGGTGGCGCTCATGTCCTGCGGCATGACGTTGGGCTGGCGGGACGACCCCTCTATCATGGTGGGCGCGACCGTGGTGGTGACGAACGGGAACAGGCTCGGGTCCCGATAGAAGACGTCCGCGATCTCTTGCGCGTGGGCGTCGATGGACGCGCGGCCGCCCGAGACGAGCCTCGCGAGCGGGCCCTCCGTCACGTACGGCGCGATCGCGGCGAGCATCGTGCGGTCGACCTCGATGAGCTCGGTCGGCCAGGGGCTGCTCGCCACGCGGTCGATCGCCTTCGCGAGGTGCGCGAGCGACGTGCCGCCATAGGGGTTGGACGAGTGCCCGCCCGCGCTCCGGACGACGAGGCGGACGTCGGCGTAGCCCTTCTCGGCAAGGCCAACCGTCATGCAGTGGCGCCCGGGCGCGCCAAGGTGCGCGAGGTCCGTCACGAGGTAGTCGCCCTCGTCCACCACGAAGTGCAGGCGCACGCCGCGCCTTGCGAGGAGCCTCCCCATGGCGCGGGCGCCGGACTGGAGGGTCTCCTCGTCCTGCCCCAGGCACAGCATGAGCGTGCGGCGGAACTCCCACCCGTGGCGCAGCGCGTACTCCACGGCCTCGAGCACGCCCATGACCTGGTCCTTCATGTCAAGGGCGCCACGGCCCCACACGTACGTGTCGTCCATGTGGCCGTCGAAGGCGCCATGCTCCCAGTCGTCCTCCGTCCCGGGGACGACGGGCACCACGTCCATGTGACCCATGAACATGACGGGGTCGAGGCCGGCGTCCCGCCCGTGGAGCGTGAGCATGAGCGAGTGGTCGACCTTCTCGACCTCCGCCGCCTCGAACACGTACGGGAAGGACCTACGGAAGAACTCGCCCAGCTCGTCGAAGGCGGACCAGTCCGTCGCGTCGTGCGAGGGGCCGTCCACCGTCGCGATGGAGAGCGCCTGCGCAAGGCGGGAGCACACGGCGGCCTCGTTGAGGTCCGCGTAGTCGCCCTCGTGCGAGAAGAACTGCCATACGGACGCCATGCGCTATGCCTCCCGCACCTCTGCCGGCTTGTCCTCCAGGTAGCGCGAGAGGAACTCGCGGGTGCGGGGCATGCGCGGGTTCGTGAAGATCTGCTGCGGGTCGCCCTGCTCCGCGATGACGCCCTGGTCCATGAAGACCACCTTGTCCGAGACGTTCTTCGCGAACTCCATCTCGTGCGTGACGACGACCATGGTCATGCCGTCCTTCGCGAGGTCGCGCATGACGCTCAAGACCTCGCCCACGATCTCTGGGTCGAGGGCGGAGGTGGGCTCGTCGAACAGCATGAGGTCGGGCCTCATGCACAGGGCGCGCGCGATGGCGACGCGCTGCTTCTGGCCGCCGGAGAGCGACGTGACCGGGGACTTCGCGAAGTCCGCGAGGCCGACCTCCGCAAGGTGGCGCATCGCCTCGGCCTCGGCGTCGGCCTTGCCCATCTTCTTCAGCGTGACGGGCGCGAGCGTGCAGTTCTGGAGCACGTTGAGGTTGTTGAACAGGTTGAATCCCTGGAATACCATGCCGATCTTCTCGCGCAGCCTGTTGACGTCCACGTGCTCCGCCGCGAGGTCCTGGCCGTGGAACCACACGTGGCCGGAATCGGGCGTCTCGAGCAGGTTGATGCAGCGCAGCAGCGTCGACTTGCCGGAGCCCGACGCGCCGATGATGGTGACGACCTCGCCCGGCATGACGTCGAAGTCGATGTTCTTGAGGACGACGTGGTCGCCGAAGCTCTTGCGCAGGCCCTCGATCCTGATGACGGGCTCGGTGCCCGCGGTGTTGCTTGCTGCCATGGCCTACATGCCTCCCCTGTGCTGGGTCTGTCCGGACTCGATTTCGGTCTTGATGGTCTGGCTCGCGCTGCCGGCGACGCCCGTGGTGACCTTGACCTCGGACGACGACAGCGCCGGCCCCATGGCGGGGGCGTCCAGGCGGACGGCGAGCATGGAGAGGAGCTTCGACGCGATCATGGTGAGGACGAGGTAGCACACGGCCGCCGCGATGTAGGTCTCGAGCTGGCGGTAGTAGATGCCGGCGACGGTGGTCGTGGCGAACATGAGGTCGAACACGCCGATGACCGAGAGGACCGAGGAGTCCTTGATGTTGATGACGAGCTCGTTGGACAGCGCCGGGATGGAGTTCTTGATGCCCTGCGGGAAGACGACCTTGCTCATGGCCTGCCACTGCGAGAGGCCGAGCGAGCGCGCCGCCTCCGTCTGGCCGGGGTCGACGGCCTCGATGCCGCCGCGCAGGACCTCCATCATGTACGCGGTGGAGTTGAGCGATATGGTGACGAGGCCGGCGACGAACGTGGACCACACGGCGCGGATCTCGTTCGTGCTCATGCCGGAGCCGGAAAGCACCGCGAACCCGGCGAAGTAGATGATGAGCGACTGCACCATCATGGGCGTGCCGCGGACCACGGCGGAGTACACCTTGGCGAACCCGCAGCCGACGACCTTGAGGAAGCGCACGAAGTCGTTGTCCGGACGGTCGACCTGCTGCAGGCGCAGGAACACCAGCAGAAGCGCGAGGAAGAACGCGATGACGGTGCCGAACACGGCAAGCTCGATGGTGGTGGCGATGCCGCGCGCGAAGATGCCGCGACCCTTGTACACCATGTACACCATGGCGCTGAGGAAGTCCTTGGGGTTGGAGTTGGACGAGACGGCGCCCTGCACCACGGACACGAAGCCCATGACGGCGCGATCGACGAAGAGCACGGCCGAGAAAAGCCAGACGACGTAGGAGCACGTACGCTCGGCACGGCGTGCCGCCGGCTTAGCGAACGGCGACGTCTGGGCGTAATCGCGCCACTTGGCGAGCTTCGTCACGAGCGCGACCGCCGACACGATAACCCACGCGAGCAGCACGTAGTACATGACGACCTCGAGCGCGTACACGGGCGCCAGGAAGCTGAGCGCCGAGCGCGGCTGCATCGAGAGCCACATGCCGAGCACGGCGACGACGCTCGTCCCCAGAAGGACGTAGCGGTGGTCTTCTAGCAGGAAGCTGCCAAGACGGCCCCTGCTCTTCTCCTTTGGGGTGCCTTCCGCACCTTGGGCTGTGCTCATGGGCACGACCTCCTTGCGACTAATGCGTGATGCGTGCCCCTCCGCCACGCAGGTGCGGGCGGGAGGGCACGCTCTTCTCTACCTAGTAACGCGATGCGCGATGCGGCACGGCCTACGACGGCTGGCGCTCGACGGCGGCGTCGAACATCTTGGTGCGGGTGTCCTGGTCGACGGCCGCAAGCGCCTTGTTGATCTTCGCGAGGACCTTCTTCTGGCCCTTGGCGATGCCGACGTTGGCCGGGACGGTCTCCTTGAAGCCCTTGCCCTTCTCGAACTGGATGGCGACGAGGTCGGGGTTGGCGCGCAGGAACCCGTTGGTGTTCTCGGTGTTGTAGGTGATGGCGTCGCAGGTGCCCTGGTCGAGCTGGGACAGCTGGTTGGGCACGGAGTCGACCGGCGTGAGGTGGTTGACGTTGGGAATCTCGTCGATGACGGTGTCGAGCAGGGTGTCCTTCTGGCCGAGGACCGCGGCACCGGAGAAGTCCTCCAGCGACTTCGCGTTGGCGTACTTGGAGTCCTTCTTCACGAGGAGGCCGAAGCCGCCCACGAAGTACGGCTTGGAGAAGTCGATGGACTGCCTGCGCTCCTTCGTAGCGGACATGCCGGCGATGATCACGTCGATCTGGCCGTTGTTGAGAGCGTCGATCAGGCCGGAGAAGCTCATCTTGACGGCGACGGGCTTCATGCCGAGCGCCTTGCCGACGACCTTCGCGAACTGGACGTCGTAGCCGTCCGCGTACGCGCCGTCCACGTTCTCGATGGGAATGGTGTACTCGGACTTCTGCGTGGTCTGCCAGTTGTACGGGGCGTACGCGGCCTCCATGCCGACACGCAGGGTCTTGCCGTCGCCGAGGACGCCGCTGTCGGACTTGGAGGAGGAAGAGGAGGACTTATCGGAGGTGCCCTGCGCGGCGGGGCCGCACGCGGTGAGGAAGGTGAGGCCGGCTGCGGTGATGGCCGTCATGCCGGAGACCTTCAGGAAGCCACGGCGGGAGAGCTGCCTTGCGGCATCGCGTCCCGACGCGTTCGTTTGCGGATTGATTAGCTCGAAATCGTGCTTCTGGGTCATGGTGTTCCTCGATTCCCTTGGCAAGCTGTGAAAAGACCCCTTCCGCGCAACGCAACCGGAGGGGACCCATTCCCCTCCCCCTTGCAACTTAATGCGAGAAAGCTACGTGCACACTGAAACCATACGCCGTTTGGCGGCGCGACGCCACCCCACGGGTCAGCGGTAACAACAGCGTAACCGGCCGGCATGCAAAACGTCGCAGGTCGGCCGGTCATAAATTACTTTTGCGTTTTCCTTGTGCCGCGCTACGCCTTGCGCGGCCACGGGCCGCTCACCACGGGCTTCTCGCCCGAGGACCAGCAGCCGAGCTTGGCGTTGGGGTTGGCATCGAGCGAGAGGTCCGCGAACTGGCCGGCGCGATAGTTCCTGAGCGCCGCCACGGCGATCATGGCGCCGTTGTCGCCGCAGACCACCATGGGCGGCACGGTGACGCGCACGCCGCGACGTCCGAACTTGCGACGGTACTCCGCGCGGAGCTCCGGGTTCGCCGCGACGCCGCCGCCGACGCAGAAGTCCGCGACGCCCGTCTCGTCCACAGCGGCCATCGCCTTCGACACCTGGACGTCGATGACGGCGGCCTCGAACGACGCGGCAAGGTCCGGCAGGTTGATGGGGCGGCCGGCCTTGTTCTCGCCCTCGATGTACGTGATGACGGCCGTCTTTAGGCCGGAGAGGCTGAAGCGGTAGTCGTGGCTGTGCATCATGGCGCGCGGGAAGTGGATGGCCTTCTTGTTGCCCTTGGCCGCGAGCTTCGAGATGACGGGGCCTCCGGGGTAGCCGAGGCCGAGCGCCTTCGCCACCTTGTCGAACGCCTCGCCGACGGCGTCGTCGATCGTGGCGCCAAGGACCTGGTAGTCGCCCCAGTCGCGCACGTGGACGAGCATGGTGTTGCCGCCGGACACGAGGCTCGCCACGAACGGCGGCGTGAGGTCCGGGGTCTCGAACAGGTTCGCGAGCAGGTGTCCCTCGAGGTGGTTCACGGCTGTGAGCGGAAGGCCCGTCGCGGCGCAGAGCCCCTTGGCGAACGCGACGCCCACGACGAGGGCGCCCACGAGGCCGGGACCCGCCGTGACGCCGACGCAGGACAGGTCGCGCGGCGTGAGCGTGTCGCAGCCAAAGTGGCGGCCGGCCTGGGCCATGGCCTCCTCGAACACGCCGACGATCGCCTCGACGTGCTTGCGCGACGCGATCTCGGGCACGACGCCGCCGAAGCGCGCGTGGAAGTCGATCGACGTGGCGACGACGTTTGCGCAGATCTCGCCATGCGAGTCGATGACGGCCATCGCGGTCTCGTCGCACGACGACTCGATCGAGAGCACGAGGTCGCCCGCGGCAGCGAGGCGCTCGCGCACCCGTGCGTCGCGCTCCCCCACCTGGATGGGCCACGGCCTTATGGAGGCCGACGGCTCCACGTGGTCGAGCGTGTGCTCCGCGTCCGCCGCGAGCGGCAGCGCCACCTTGAGGATGAGCGCGTCGTGCCCCTCGCCGTAGTACGCGCGGCGGCGCCCGGCCTCCCTGAAGCCAAGGGAGGCGTACGCGGCCCGCGCGGGCGCGTTCTTCTCGTCCACCTCGAGCGACGCCGTTGCGGCGTTCAGAACGTGGGCGTCGTAGCAGATGCGCGACACGAGGCGGGAGGCGATGCCCTGGCGGCGCCTGTCGCGCGCGACGACGACGTCCGTCACCTCGAAGTCGTCGCCCGCGAGCTGGCCGCCCGCGAAGCCGATGACGGTGCCGAGGTCGTGCGCGACCCACCAGCTGCGACCGGGCTGCGAGAGCTCGTCGTAGAACATGCGCTCGCTCCACGGCGTGTGGGCGGCGCCCGCGTAGGACTCGCTCTCGAGCGCCGCGACGGCCGGCAGGTCGTTCACGGACATGGGGCGCAGCTGCAGGTGCCTGTCCGCCAGCGCGTCGTCCACGCCGGTGACCTCGACGCTCGCGGGGGCCTTGAGGCCCAGGCGCTTGCGCTCGTTCTCCTCCGCATCAGAGAGGCGCGTGTAGATGGGCAGCACCAGAGCCGGGTCGCCGCTGCCGCGCGCGGCCGACGCCGCCCAGGCGCGTGCGAGGCCCTGCGCCGTGGGGTGCCACAGCGACTCGTCCAGCACGCGCGAAAGGCCGGCCGCCTCGAAGCGGTCGCGGTACTTCTTCAGGCCGTCGCCCGCAAGGGCGAGCTCGGCCGCGTCCGTGCGGGCCGCAAGCTCGCGTACGGCGTCGTCCGCCCTCACGACGCGCTCCGCGTCGAACGTGCGGTGCGCGCCCGCATCGTCCAGCAGGTAGACGCCGGGGTAGACCTCGCCGCGCATCGCGTCGTCCACCACGGCCAGAAGCCCGCGCTCGCCGGCGGACCACGCGCCCCACGCCACGGCGTCCAGGGTCGACGCGCCGTACAGCGCCTTGCCCAGGCCGCACGCGAGCCCCTTTGCCGTCGCGATGCCTATGCGCACGCCCGTGAACGAGCCGGGGCCGCGGCCCACGAGCACGGCGTCCACGTCGGCCATCGCAAGGCCCGCCTGGGACAGGCAGTCCAGCGCCGTGTTCACGAGCTGCTCGTTCGCGTGGCGGCGGCACAGGTGGTCGCCCGAGGCGAGCACGTCCACGCCACGGGCTCCGTCCGCTTGCACCCCTATGCGCGCGACGGCGCAGGCGAGCATGTCGGTGGAGGTGTCGACGGCAAGGACCGTGAGGTCGCCGTTGCCGGTGACGTCGCTGGTGGCGCTGTCTGTCTGCATGTGCACTCTTTCCCGGGGCGTCGCGCGCCCCCTTGTCAGTCAGTTCCCGAGCTCGGCGTCGAGCCGGTCGAGCAGCTCTTCTCCCCTGGCGTTGCGCGGCACGAGCCTGATGGCACGCGGCGGCTCCTGGCCGCCAGCGACCTCGTCGTCCAGGCGCGACACGAACACGTCCACGCGGTCGTCGCCGATCTCGCGCGAGAACTGCTCGCCCCACTCGATGAGGCACGGCCCGTCCGCGCCGAGCACGTCGAACAGCCCCGTGTCCTCCAGCTGGTCCGCGCTATCCAGGCGGTACAGGTCGAAGTGGTACAGCGGCATGCGCGAGCCCTCGTACACCATCTCTATGGTGAACGTGGGGCTCGTCACGTCGTCCGTCACGCCCATGCCGCGCGCGACGCCCTTGGTGAGCTGCGTCTTCCCGGCGCCGAGGTCGCCGGTCAACACCAGCACGTCCGTGGGACGAAGCACGCGTCCCAGCGCCTCGCCCAGGCCTATGGTCTCTTCCGCGGAGGTCGAGAAGAACTCGCCCCTGCCGCGCCTTGCCGCAATCTGGCCCATGGTCACTCCTTGCTTCCGGCATCTTGGTCCGCCCGCGCCGCAGGGTGCTCCCGCAGCCACGCGCCCACCATGGCGATGTCCTGCTCCAAGAGCGGCTGCCACTGCTCGTGGTACAGGCAGGCCGCCGGGTGGAACGTGGGCACCACCGCGAAGTGCCCCGTCTGGTACACGTGCCCGCGCAGGTGCGTGACGCCCTTGTCCGTGCGCAGCACGAACTGCGTGGCGAAGTTGCCCAGGCACACCAGGACGTCCGGCCACACGCTGCGGATCTGCTCGCGCAGAAACGGCGAGCACGCCTCTATCTCCTCCGGCCGCGGGTTGCGGTTCGACGGCGGGCGGCACTTGATCACGTTCGCGATGTACACCTGGTCGCGCGTGAGGCCCGCGAGCGAGAGCAGCGAGTCCAGGTTGTGGCCCGCCGCACCCACGAACGGCTCGCCCTGCAGGTCCTCGTTCCTGCCCGGCCCCTCGCCTATGAACATGACGCGGGCATGCGGGTCGCCCACGCCAAACACGATGTTCGTGCGGGTCTGGGCCAGAGGGCACAGGCGGCAGTCTCCCAGCACGTCCCTGATCTCCTGCAGCGACACCTCGCCCGGCCGCTGGTGCTCGTGGCCGGGAATCCGCATGACCGGCATCCGTGCCCCCTAGACGTAGATCCTGTCGAGACGCTCGCTGAAGTTGCAGACGACCTCGTAGTTGATCGTGTCGCGGCGCGCCGCGAGCTCGTCCGCCGTGATCTCCTCGTCGCCGTCGCGCCCCATGATCGTCACGATGTCGCCGCGCTGCACCGGCTGCGCCGGGTGGTACGCGCGCACGCTGTTTACGTCCACCGCAAACATGAACTGGTCCATGCAGATGCGGCCCACCTGGCGGGCGCGCGCCCCGTTCACGATCACGTCCATGTTGTTCGACAGGCTTCGCGCGAGGCCGTCGGCGTAGCCAATGGGCACGGTCGCGATCTGGATGCTCGGCTTCGACACGCGGTACGTCAGGCCGTAGCCCACGCCCTCGCCCACGGCGGGGTTCGCCACGCGCGTCACGCGGCCGCGCACGCTCATCGCGGGCGTCAGGCTAATGCGCGGCGCCGTCGTCTCCGCGGGCTGCAGGCCGTACAGGCCAACGCCCACGCGGCACATGTCGTAGTGGTACTCGGGGTGCAGCACGGTGCCCGGTGTGTTGTCGCAGTGCGCGAGCCCAACCTCGAGCCCGGACTGGCGAAGCGCGCCCACCGTGTCCGCGAAGCGCTGCGCCTGCTGCTTGAAGTCCCAGTCGCCTATCACGTCCGCCGTGGCGAAGTGCGTGAAGGTACCGGCGCACTCCAGCCCCCGGTGGAAGTCGATCATGTGGCGAAACTCCACGGCGTCCTGCGGCATCACGCCGATGCGCGACATGCCGGTGTCCACGGCCAGGTGGTAGCGGCCCACCTTGCCCAGCGCCACGGCGCGCTCGCCGTACGCGAGCGCGAAGTCGCTGTCGTACACCGCTGGCATGATGTCGTACTCCAGAAGGTCGTCCAGGCTCTCCAGCGGAGACTCGTTCAGCATCAGGATCGGCTCCGCGATGCCGCCGCGGCGCAGCTCGATGCCCTCGTCCACCGTCGCGACGGCAAACTGGTCCGCACCGGCCTGGCGCATGACCTTCGCGCACTCAACGGCTCCGTGTCCGTACGCGTCCGCCTTCACGGCGCACATCATCTTGACGCCCGGCTCCAGGAGCGCCTTGAACGCCCTCGTGTTCTTGCGGATGGCCGCAAGGCTCACCTCGACCCACGCCCACCTGTTCTTGGGATATGTAACTGGCATCTGTCCTCCACCTATTCCGCTCCGCCGGAGTCGGGGAAGGTCATCTGCTCCTCAAGAGCGTCCTCGGCAAGCCCCAGCGCATCGATAATGTCGCGTGCCATCGCGCCGCGAGACCCAAAGCGCTCCGCGGCGATGGACCCCGCGTACCCGTGTACCTCGCACGCAAGAGAGCACAGCACGGGAATGTCCTCGTTGTCCACGTTCGACCGGGCGAGAAACGCCGCGATCACGCCCCCGAGCACATCCCCGGACCCGGCGGTCGCCAGGGCGGCGGGGCCGGGCTTCGGCAGCACGGCGACGTCCACGCCCACGCACGCCGTGGCGGAGCCCTTCGCGACGACGGTCAGCTCGGAGCCGCCGTCCGCCCACACGATGCGGCGAGCGGCCTCCATGGCCGCGGTGAGCGACGCGGGCGGCGTGTCCTCCAGCCCCACCAGGCGGCCGAGCTCCCTGCGGTGCGGCGTCAGCACGAGCGGCGCGGCGCGGCGCAGCAGCTCCGGGAACTCGTCGGCCCTGTTCGACGTCAGACGAGAGATGCAGTTCAGGCCATCCGCGTCGACCACCAGGGGAACCTTCGTCTCAAGGAGCCTCGACACCACGCCCACGGTGCCAGAGCTCACCCGCATGCCGGGGCCCACCAAGGTCGCCGTGCGCTTCTCGGCCAGCTCGGCCACGAGCTGGATCGCCTCGCTCGAGAACGTGCCGTCCCTACCCGCCGGCAGCGCCAGCACGGGAATCTCCATCATGCGCGCCTGGATGATGGGCGCCACGGGCTCGGGCACCGCAAGCGTCACGTAGCCGGCGCCGGCGCGCGCCGCCGCCATGGCCGCCATCATGGGCGCACCGACGAAGCGCGTCGAGCCGCCCACCACCAGCACGGACCCGCGCGAGAACTTGTCGACGGCGTTCGAGGCGGGCGCGAGCACGTCCACGTAGTCGTCCAGGTCCGCACGCCATGCCACGGGGTCGGCCTCTATGGCCAGGCGCTCCGTCTGCTCGGCCAGGGGCGCCACGATGATGGCGCCGCAGGCGTCGCGGCCGCTGTCGGAAAGCAGGCCGGGCTTCAGCACGAGCATCGTCACCGTGGTGTCCGCGATCACGCACTCGCTGTCCGCGAGGCCGGTCTGGGCGGAAAGCCCGCTCGGCACGTCCACGGAGAGCACGCGTGCGCCGGACGCGTTGATGCAGCCGATCCAGATGTCGAACGGGGCCCTGGGCGTGCCATGGAAGCCGGTGCCCAGCATGGCGTCCACCACGACGTCCGTGCCGGAGAGAAGTTCGACCACCTTGTCGCGCGGCGGGGCGACCACGATGTCGACGCCGGCCGCCTGCGCGCTCTTCGCGACGACGCGCGCGAGGTCCCCCTGGATGTCGTTCGGCTCGACGGGGCTCACGACGGTGACGGCGACGCCCTTGGCGTGGAGCGCCTCCGCGGCGACCCAGCCGTCGCCCCCGTTGTTTCCCAGGCCGCAGAAGACCGCGACGCTTCCCAGGTCGCCCATGCGGACGACCTCGCTCGCGGCCGCGGAACCCGCCCGGTGCATGAGCTCGGATATGCTTACGCCCACCTCCGTGAGCCCGGCTTCGACGCGCTTGACGTCTTCCACGTTCAGAACTGGCTGCATGTGCGCCTCACTCTCCCATCGAGCCCTCGAGCGGCAGCTCGTCTTCCCGGGGCTCCGCGGGACCATCTTCCCCAAGCGTATCCATTATGCCGTCCTGGAGCCGCTCGAGCTCGTCGATTATCGACTTTGCCTCCTTGAACGAGGCCTGGAGCTCCCTCTTCGGGTCCGGGCCCTCGTCCGCGTGCGGCCGGACGTCGTCCGTCATGGCGACGGCGTTCGCCACCGCGACCTCGTGCGTGCGCGAGAGCGACAGCACCACCTCGTCAATACCCCGCCCGCGGGCCACCTCGGCCGCGCGTCCCGAGAGGATGGCGACCGGCCGGCCGCGCACGTCTCGTCCCACCGAGACGTCCCGCATGCCGATGCCCTCCGAGAATCCCGTGCCCAGCGCCTTCACCACGGCCTCGCGCGCGGCGAAGCGCGCGGCGTAGTGCTCGGCCGGGCGCGCCGTCGAGTCGCAGTACGCGCGCTCGTCGTCCGTGAACACCCGCGCCGCGAAGCTGGGGTGCCTCGTCAGGGCGCGCTCCATCCTCGCGATCTCGAGCATGTCCACGCCTATGCCAACGCGCGCCACGGCCTACTCCACGGTGACGGACTTCGCAAGGTTACGCGGCTTGTCCACGTCGCAGCCGCGTGCGCGCGCCACGTAGCGGGCCAGCAGCTGCAGGTGCACCACGGCCACGAGCGGCACGATCCACTCCTCGGGGCACGGCGGGATCCACAGCACGTTCTCGCACAGCTTCGCCACGCGCTCGTCCCCGTCCGTCGCGACGGCCACGACGGTGGCGCCGCGCGCGATGGACTCCTCGATGTTGCTGACCGTCTTGTCGTGCACGTGGTCCGCCGGCACGATGGCGACCACGGGGAACCCCGGCTCGAGGAGCGCGATGGGACCGTGCTTCATCTCGCCGGCGGGATACGCCTCCGCGTGCAGGTAGCTGATCTCCTTCAGCTTCAGCGCGCCCTCGTACGCGGTGGTCGAGTTCACGCCGCGTCCCAGGAACAGCGCGGACTTCGCGTTGCAGAACACGCGCGCGGCCTGCTTGTCCTGCCACCTGCGACGGATGACCTCCTCCATGAGGGAGGGCACCTGCTCCAGGCTCGCGAAGTGGCCGCGCACCTCGTCCTCGCCCATGCTCCCGTTCGCAAGGGCAAGGCGCAGGGCGAGAAGGGCGGACGCCACCATCTGGGCGGTGTACGCCTTCGTGGAGGCGACGCAGACCTCGGGACCGGCCTGGATGTACATCGTGCCGTCCGACTCGCGCGCGGCCGAGGAGCCGAGGACGTTCGTGATCGCGAACACCTTGCAGCCGAGCGCCTTCATCCTCCTGGCGGCGGTCAGCGTGTCCGCCGTCTCGCCGGACTGGGTGATGATGACGCAGAGGGTGTGGTCGGTGACGAGCGGCTCCTTGTAGTTCAGCTCGGAGGCGTACTCGCAGAACACGGGGATCTTCGCCCAGTCCTGCACCAGCTCGCGGGCGATGAGGCTCACGTGGTACGACGTGCCGCACGCGACCATGTACACCCGGTCGATCGCGGCGAGGTCGTCGTTGCTCATGGACAGCTCGTCCAGCTCGACGCCGTGCTTGCCCAGGCGGTCCTTCAGCAGGCGCGAGATGGCGGCCGGCTGCTCCGCGATCTCCTTCGCCATGAAGTCGGAGTAGCCGCCGAGCGTCGCGGCGGAGGCGTCCCAGTCGATGTCGAGCGCCTTCGGGTGCTCGACGACGTTGCCCTCGCGGTCGACTATGTCGATGGAGCCGTCCTCGTGCAGCGTGGCGATGTCATAGTCGTCAAGCTGCAGGCAGTGCGACGTCGCCCTCGCAAGCGGCATGACGTCCGACGCCGCATAGGCGCCGTCCTTGGTGGACGCCACGACGAGGGGCGACGCCTTTCTCGTCACGACGACCTCGCCCGGGCAGTCGGCGCAGACGACGCCGAGCGCCCAGGAGCCCTCGAGCCTGTCGCACGCGTAGCGGACGGCGGAGGCGAGGTCGCCCCTCGCGGGACCGCGCCACGCGTCCTCGACCAGGTGTGCCACGACCTCGGTGTCCGTGTCGCTCTTGAAGTTGTGGCCCTCCGCCATGAGCTGGCGCCTCAGGGCCTCGTAGTTCTCGATGATGCCGTTGTGGACGACGGCGATGCGGCCGTCGCAGCTCGTGTGCGGGTGGGCGTTGCGGTCGGTCGGGGCGCCGTGCGTCGCCCAGCGCGTGTGGCCGATTCCCGTGGAACCGACGAGGTTCGCCGCGTCGCAGCGCTCCTTCAGGGCGGCGACGCGCCCGGCCACCTTCACGAGGTGGAGGTTGTCGTCCGGCGAGAGCACGGCGACGCCCGCGGAGTCGTACCCGCGATACTCCAGGGTCTGCAGCCCATAGAGGAGGAAGTCGATTGCCTGGCCCTCACCGGTGTATCCTACGACACCACACATTTGGTTACCTCCTGTGTATGCGCCCGAGGCGCAGCGTGCGTCCATGGTTAGGTGTCCATGGTACCAGCACTTGGCACCGGCCCCGCGTGGCTCCCATAAAAGACACGGTGGCCAAACCCGCGGGCCACGAGCCGCAAGCGCACACGCAAGGGGCGGGCGCCCCCAAGTGGAGTCGCCCGCCCTTCTCGCCCGCGCAAAGACGCAGGTATGTTGCCTGTCGCTACTCCTTGTACGGCTCGAGCGCATCCAGCACGATCGCATCTGCCCTCTGGCAGAGCTCGTCGGTGGGAGCCTCCGCGAGCACGCGGATGAGGGGCTCGGTGCCGGACGCGCGCACGAGCACGCGGCCGTTGCCCTCGAGGAACTCCTCGGCGCGCCTGACCGCAGCCTGGATGTCCTCGGAAGCCATGACGGCGTCCTTGTCCTGCACGCGCACGTTGATGAGGAGCTGCGGGTACAGCTTGACGGGACGCGTGAGCTCGGAGAGCTTCTCGCGCTCCGCGCGCAGGACCTCCATCACACGCAGCGACGTCATGATGCCGTCGCCGGTCTTCTCCAGGTCGCCGAAGATGATGTGCCCGGACTGCTCGCCCCCGAGGGTGTAGCCGTTCTCCATCATGCACGCCCACACGTTCTTGTCGCCGACGGCCGTGGAGACGTGGTCGATGCCCGCGGCCTCGAGCGCCTTGAAGAAGCCGAAGTTGGACATGACGGTGGGGACGACGGTGTTCTTTGCGAGGCGGCCGTGCTTCGCGAGGTAGACGCCGCACACGTACATGATGAGGTCGCCGTCGACCACGTGGCCGCGCTCGTCCACCGCGATGCAGCGGTCCGCGTCACCGTCGTAGGCGAAGCCGACGTCGAGGCCGTTCTTCACCACGAAGTCCTGCAGCCTCTCGATGTGGGTGCTGCCGCAGTCCACGTTGATGTTGAAGCCGCTCGGGGCGTTGTTGATCACGTGGGTCTCGGCGCCCATCGCGTCGAACACCGGGCGCGCGACGGAGGACGCCGCGCCGTTCGCGCAGTCGAGGCCCACCTTCACGCCCTGCATGCTGAAGCCGCACGACGCGATGAGGTGCGCGATGTAGCGGTTGCGGCCCTGCATGTAGTCCACGGTGCAGCCGATGGCGTCCCCCGTGGCGAGCGGCACGTCGAGCTCGCCGTCGATGTAGGACTCGATCTGCTCGAGGACGTCCTCCTCCATCTTGTAGCCCTCGGTGTTCACGAGCTTGATGCCGTTGTCCGTGTAGGGGTTGTGCGACGCGGTGATCATGATGCCGCAGTCGAAGCCTCCGTCCGCGGTCTCGTACGCGAGGCCCGGCGTCGGGATGACGTGGAGCATGTACGCGTCCGCGCCGGACGCGACGAGTCCGGCGACGAGGGCGCTCTCGAACATGTAGCTGGAGCGCCTCGTGTCCTTGCCCAGGATGACGCGGGCCTTCTTCCCCACGCGGGCGCCGTAGTGCCAGCCGACGAAGCGGCCGATCTTGTACGCGTGCTCGACGTCCAGCCCCTCGTTGGCCACGCCGCGGAAACCGTCCGTACCAAAGTACTTCATAGCAGACCTCTCTCGTGTGAGATGCGGCGCCCGGAGGTGTCGCCGTTGCCTACATCACCACTGTAACGAAAAAGGACCTGCCGACCAGAGTCGACAGGCCCTCCGTACGTGCATTGGAAGCCAGTGGGCCTTAGCGCTTGGAGAACTGCGGGCGCTTGCGGGCCTTCTTCAGGCCGTACTTCTTGCGCTCGACCGCGCGAGAGTCACGGGTGAGGAAGCCGGCCTTCTTGAGGTCGGTGCGGTACTCGCCAGCCTCGAGGAGGGCGCGGGCGATGCCCAGGCGGAGCGCGCCGGACTGACCGTTGATGCCGCCGCCATCGCAGTTGGCGAGGACGTCGAAGCGGTTAACGGTGTCCGTCACGCGGAACGGAGCGAGTGCGTTGTCAACGAGCTGCTGACGGCCAAAGTAGTTGAGGGCGTCGCGGCCATTGACGGTAACCTTGCCGGTGCCGGGAACGAGGCGAACGCGGGCGGTTGCCTCCTTGCGACGGCCGGTGCCGGTGTAAACAGCGGTGTTGTCAGCCATCGGTTAAGCCTCCAGATCGATCTTGACGGGGTTCTGAGCGGCGTGCGGATGCTCGGGGCCAGCGTAGACCTTGAGCTTCGTCGCCTGCTGGCGGCCGAGGGACGTGTGGGGAAGCATGCCCTTGATGGCGTGCTCGACGACACGCTCGGGGTGCTTCTCCATGGCCTCCTTGAAGGACTCCTTCTTCAGGCCACCCAGCCATCCGGAGTAGCGCCAGTACTCCTTGTGGTCGGCCTTGACGCCGGTAAGCTGGACCTTGTCGGCGTTGATGACCACCACGAAGTCACCCGTGTCGGTGTTGGGGGTGTACTGGGGCTTGTTCTTACCACGAAGGATCATGGCAGCCTTGGTAGCGAGGCGGCCAAGGGTGGCGCCGTCGGCGTCGATGAGCACCCAGTTGCGCTGGACCTCACCCTTCTTGGCGTAATGAGTCGACTTGTTCACTTGACTCCTCCATGTGCTTACTAAACAGAACGCGTTTTCCTGTGAGATTACGGGGCTCAGTGGAAAAGCTTTAGAAGTATACAACACCATGGGGCACGCGACACAAAACACGACATTCCCACACAAAAGACGCAGTTCGGGCCCGGACGACATCGCCCGGGCCCGATTGTCGTGCATTGGTCGGCCAAGGCCTGCCCGGCCCCTACCCCACCAGGATCTTCAGGTCGTCGTCCACGTTCGTGATGCCGGCGATGCCGAAGTTGTCCACGAGGACCTTCGTCACGTTCGGCGAGAGGAACGCGGGCAGCGTCGGCCCGAGGTGGATGTTCTTGACGCCAAGGGCAAGCAGGGCGAGAAGGACGATGACCGCCTTCTGCTCGTACCACGCGATGTTGAAGGCCAGGGGCAGGTCGTTCACGCCATCCAGCCCGAAGATCTCCTTCAGCTTCAACGCGATGAGCGCGAGCGAGTAGGAGTCGTTGCACTGGCCGGCGTCCAGCACGCGCGGGATGCCGGTGCCGGGGACGTTGCCGAGGCCGAGCTTGTTGTACTTGTACTTGGCGCAGCCCGCCGTGAGGATGACGACGCTCTCGGGAAGCGCGCGGGCGAAGTCCGTGTAGTAGCTACGGCTCTTCGCGCGGCCGTCGCAGCCGGCCATCACGACGAACTTCGTGATCTTGCCGGTCTTCACGGCGTCGACCACCTGGTCGGCGAGGGCGAAGACCTGGTCGTGGGCAAAGCCGCCCACGATGGAGCCCTCCTCGATCTTGGTGGGCGGCTCGCAGGTGCGGGCGAGCTCGATCAGTGCCGAGAAGTCCTTCTCGCCCTGCTCGTTGGCCTCGATGTGGGTGCAGCCGGGATATCCCGCAGAGCCGGTGGTGAACATGCGACCCTTGTAGGAGTCGCGCGGGGGCACGATGCAGTTGGTGGTCATGAGGATGGGGCCGTTGAAGCTCTCGAACTCCTCGTTCTGCCTCCACCACGCGTTGCCGTAGTTGCCCACGAGGTTGTCGTACTTCTTCAGCGCGGGATAGTAGTTCGCGGGGAGCATCTCGGAGTGCGTGTACACGTCGATGCCCGTGCCCTTGGTCTGCTCAAGCAGCATCTCGAGGTCGCGCAGGTCGTGGCCCGAGACGAGGATGCCGGGGTTCGAGCGCGGCTCGATGCTGACCTCCGTCACCTCCGGGCTGCCGTACGCACCGGTGTTCGCGGCATCCAGGAGCGCCATGCCGTCCACGCCGTGCTTGCCGAGCTCAAGGGTAAGCGCGACGAGATCGTCCACGCCCAGCGTGTCGTCCAGGGTCTTCGCCAGGGCCTCCTGCATGAACGCGTCCACGGACTCGTCGTACTTCAGCAGGGCGTTCGCGTGCGCCGTGTACGCGGAGAGGCCCTTGACGCCATAGGTGATCAGCTCGCGCAGGCTGCGTACGTCCTCGTCCTTGCACGAAAGCACGCCGACCGTCGCCGCCTTCGCGGCGAAGTCGGCGTCCTCGCCGCACCAGAGCGCGGCCTCGGGCAGGCCGTCCGTGTCGCCGAGCTTTGCCAGGAGCGACGCCTTCACGCTCAGCGTGCGTGCGATGCGCTCGCGGATGGCCGCCTCGTCGAAGTTTGCGTTGGTGATGGTGTGGAACATGTTCGTGGCAACGAGGCTGTTTACGCCGCGCGAGACGGACTCGCCCTTCGCGCGCAGCGCGCTCGTCACGGCAGACAGGCCCCTCGTCACATACACAAGGAGGTCCTGCATGGCGGCGACCTCCGGCGACTTGCCGCACACGCCGCGAATCGTGCAGCCCTTGCAGCCCGCGGTCTCCTGGCACTGGTAACAGAACATCTTGGGATCCATCGAACACCTCTCTCTGACGCGCGGCCCCCGCCGCGACCCTCACTAACGTGAGCCTACGCCAGACCGAGGTCGCAATCAGTTGCACTTGCAACAGCCACCGAGTTGCTCACAAGCCGCACGCATGAACTTCTCGCCCAGGCGCCGCGGCCGGGCGAGAAGGACGCGGCCGCGGGGTCGCGACACGGCCGCGGGCGCGGCGCGCTATGCCTCGTGGCCGATGAACGCCGCTATCTCCTCCAGGCGCGCCTCCGCCTGCTGGCGCCCCTTCACGTAGAGCGAGAGCAGCGCGCCGCCGTCCGCGCCGGTGACGTCCACGTCGACCGGGTCAGGCGGGGCGATCACCAGCACGCGCGGGTCCTGCTCCGCCTCCATGGCAAACAGCAGGTCGCGCTGGGCGTTGTAGCGCAGGTAGCGCGTCTCGAGCGCATGGGTGAAGTACGGGTAGGCGTCGTAGCGGTGGCTGCGCAGGACCAGCCCCTCGTTGCCGAGGCCCTTGACGTAGTCGCGGTCGCGCGTGAGCACCACGACGGCCCTCTGCGCGCCGTCGTAGCCGTCGACCTTGCGCGCGCCGTCCGAGCCGAGCGCCACCTCGAACGGTATGGAGTCCGTGGTGCCGCCGTCCAGGTAGCGGTTGCCGTCAACCTCCACCATCTGGGACACGCCCGGCATCGAGGCGGACGCCTGCACCTTGGCCACGTCCTCCGGGAAGCTCTTGCACTCGAGGTAGTCCGCCGTGCCGAACACCACGTTGGACGCGACGCTGAACATGCGCGTCGGGTTGCCATTGAACGTCTTAACGTCGCAGGGGTCCAGCACGTTCTGGACCTCCTCGTACATGAACTCGCCGCCGGCGATGTTGCCCGTGGTCAGAAGCGACCAGAACGACATGAACCTGCGGTCGTCCCTAAACGCGAGCATGATGCGGGCCGTGCGGCCAATCTGACGGCTCTTGAAGCTCGACGCGCTGATGGAGCCCGCCGAGACGCCCCACACGCTGCCGAAGTCGTACAGGCCATGCTCCATGAGGACGTCGAGCACGCCCGCCGTGAACATGCAGCGAAATCCTCCGCCCTCAAGCACGAGGGCCGTGTCTTGGGCCGCCATGGGCGTCCCCCTCTCTGTTGGGGCCAGGGCGCGCCGCGCCGGGCCGGCCATGCGTAGCAAAACGGCGCCGCACCCCTTGCGGGGCGGGCGCCGACGAAGTCCATGGTGGAGGCGCGGAGAATCGAACTCCGGTCCAAAGCAACTCCCTGGCAGGTGTCTACAAGCTTAGTCGCCAATTGGGTCTTGGACGCCGCGCACTTGGCGACCCGCGCTTGGCGTCCCAGCCGGTTCTTGCTTTTCCCTGGGCATACCGACTACGTCCCAGAGAGCATCTCCCTAGATGACGTCGCACCGGGGACGGGAGCGATCCCGGGATTGACGGCTGCTAGTTAATAATTAAGCAGCGAGGGCATAGCCCTGGTAAGAATCGTTGTCAATTAAATTTGACGGTACCCCTGTTTAGCGTGGCGAGGAGACCACGGCCTGCTGCCCACCTCAGAACTACCCTGTCGAAACCAGTCGCCCCCATGAGGTGCTTGGGGCCGAATGCCACCATGCGTCTGTCAAAGTGCCGTCCGGGCCGCGCCCGAACACGTAGAGTCTACCCAACTTTCCGCGCGTCAGACAGCACGACTTTTTGCACCCGGGCGAGAAGGACGAGGCCACGCACCGGCGCGACCCCGTCCTTGCGCACGTGCGCGAGGGGCCGCGGAGGCTACTCCTCCACCAGCTCGAACTGGTCAGGGCCAACGCCGCAGACGGGGCAGACGTAGTCCTCGGGAAGCTCGGGGGTGTCGACCTCGACCTCGTAGCCGCAGACCGTGCAGACGAACTTGTAGGTCTTCTTCTCGTCAGCCATGGTGTTTCCTCTCTCTATGTGGTCGTCCGCGTTCGCGGAACCGTCCCCAGTGTTCGCGACCTCCGCCGGTACGTACGAGGAGGCCTTTGGCGGCGTCTTTCCCTTCAACACCGTGTGGTAGTAAGCATACGTGAGCGGGTCCGCATCGCCAAGGGTCCTGGCGTCCTGCACTTCTCCCACAAACACCGTGTGGGTGCCCACGTCCAGCGTCGCCACGACCTTGCACGACACGACGGCGAGCACGTGCGGAAGCGGGTAGCGGTCGCCGAGCGCCGTAACAGCGGAGTCGATGCCCGCGAACTTGTCGACGTCCGCGGAGGACTTGAAGCCAAAGCGGCCCACGTACGCCATGTCGCACGTCACGTCCAGCGGGCAGAGCGCGAAGTGGCCGGCGTCCAGGATCGCCCGCTGCGTACGGTTCTGCTTGTTGACGACGACCTCTATCTGCAGCGGGGTGCTCGTGAGCTGCAGGCCGGTGTTGATGAGGCACGCCGAGGTGCCGTCGGCTCCGGACGCAGAGACGACGTAGAGCCCGGACGTGAACTTCGTGAACGCGGTGGTGTCCATCTGTCCCTCCAAACGCATGCCTTCGCCCCGCGTGGGGGCGCCTACCGTCATTCTAGGGCCTGGTGCCGCGGCGGCAAGGCGCCATGCCGCGAGCGCCGTGCCGAGCGCTACCCGCGGCTGCGCTCCTTCAGCACGCGGCGGATCTCGCGGTCAGAGTCGCGGCGCGCCATGTCCGCGCGCTTGTCGTACAGCTTCTTGCCCGTGGCGAGCGCGACGGTGAGCTTCACGCGGTTGTGCTCGTCGAAGTACATCTGAAGCGGCACGATGGCGACGCCCTTCGTGCGAAGCTTCTGCTCCATGTAGTCTATCTGCCTGCGGTGCAGCAGCAGCTTTCGCCTGCGGTCCGGGTCAGGGTTCCACACGCCGCCGTTCACGTACGGGTGGATGTGCATGCCGTTGAGCCACACCTCCCCGCCGCGTATGAGCACGAACGTGTCCGTCAGCTGCGCCGCGCGGTCGCGCAGGCTCTTGACCTCCGCGCCCGTGAGCTCGATGCCGGCCTCGAACGTCTCGTCGATCGCGTAGTTGTGGCGCGCGGCGCGGTTCTTCGATATGACCTTTATGCCGGGTCGCTTGTCCCTCGCCTTGCTAGCGGCCATCCGCGTCACCCCCGGCCGTGCCCTCGGCGCCGTCCGCCGCGCCCTTCTCGCCCGGCGCATCCTCCTTGCCCGGCGCGCCCTGGTCTGCCGCGAGGTCCTCGTCGCTCTGGCGGATCAGCCTCAGCAGCGCCATGGAGGCGTCCTCGCCCACCAGGTCGCGGGCGCGCACCGTCAGGTTGGTCGCGACGTCCTGCTGGCCGGCCTGCGCGGCGTCCGTGGCGCACATCAGCAGGCAGATGGCGATCTCCGCGTTCGCGCCGTCCGGCAGGCCCTCCTGGGCAAGAAGGTCGCGGGCCTCGTCGTCGCCAACGAGGTCTGGGTCGTGCGTGGTGCCGGCTGCCTGGTCAAGCGCCTGGTCGAGCGCGCGCTCCCTCACGCCCAGGCGACGCCCCGCGCGCAGCGCCGCCGCGGCCGTGCGCGGCTTCTGCTGCACCAGGAAGTACTCGCTGAAGTTCGCGAACGCCCGCGCGAGGTGCCGCGCGTCGCTCGCGCGCTCGAACACGGAGTACGTGAGCGCAAGGTACTCGTTTATGTCGCCGTTCACGCGGAAGAGGTCCGCGAGGTTCAGACGGTTCTCGCACCCCATGGGGTTCCAGCGCACCGCCTGCTTCAGCGCGTTCGTCGCGATGTCGTAGTCGCCGGTGTGCACGGCCGCAAGCGCAAGGTCGCCGTACAGCCGGTCCATGGGCTCGCCCACGTCGCGCAGCTCGCGCGGGTCCTTCTCCACGCGGCGGTACGCCAGGCGCTCGAAGATCGTGGGGAAGCTGAACCACTGCACCTCGTCCGTCGTGGGGCAGTTGCGGTCCACGTACTCCTCCGCGTCCTCCGCGATGCCCAGCAGCACGTCGAGCGCCTCGTCGTTCTGCCCCTCTATCATCAGGGCCTCCGCGTGCGCCAGGCCCTCCGTCATTCCACTCTCGTCCATGTTCCTCCAGCGGCAGCGCCGCCCTCGTGCCCCGCCCGCGGCGGGATTGCGTATGTGTTCTAGGCTACCCGTTGCGCGTCACTTTGATGCATGCGACGCGGCGTGCGCGTCCGCCCGCGCCGGCGCGAAGTCTATCTGCCCGCGCGCCGGGTTCGTCCCCGTGACGGTCACAGCCACGCGCTGCCCGCAGCGCCACGCGCGCCCGGACGACTCGCCCGTCAGGCACAGGCGCTTCTCGTCGTACGCAAACCACTCGTCGCCGAGCGCGCCCACGGGCACCAGGCCCTCCGCGCACGTGTCGTCCAGCGTGACGAAGAGCCCGTAGCGCTCCACGCCCACGACGACGCCCGAGAAGGACTCGCCCACGTGGCTGGCGAACAGCTCGGCCATCTTGACCTTCTGCGTGTCGCGGGCCGCGCCGTCCGCGATGCGCTCGCGGTCGGAGCACGTGCGGCACAGCTGCGCGAGGCCCCGTGCAACGTCCAGCTGCTCGCGGCCACGCGCCCGGCCCTCCAGCTGCGCCCTGAGCGCGCGGTGCACGACGTCGTCCGGGTAGCGCCTGATGGGCGACGTGAAGTGGCAGTACGCCTTCGCGCCCAGCGCGTAGTGCCCCTCGTTCTGCGGCAGGTAGACGGCCCGCTTCTGCGCGCGCAGCAGGAGCGTCGTCGCCAGGGCCTCGCCGGCGGTGCCGCGCGCCGCCGCAAGCACCTGTTGGATGGCAAACGGGTCGCCCGCGACCACGCGGTCCGTGAGCTCGCCGTGGACGAGCCCCAGCTCCGCAAGAACCGGTATGGTCTGCGCGAGCTCCTCCGGGGAAGGCCGCTCGTGCACGCGGTACGCCGCCGGCGCGTCCGCGTCCGCCAGCATCCGCGCGACGCTCTCGTTCGCGATGAGCATGGCCTCCTCCACCAGGCTCGTCGCGCGCGTCTTGCGGCGGACCTCCACCCCCGTGGGCACGCCCCTCTCGCCCAGGCGGACCCTTGCCTCGCGGGTGTCGAAGTCGATGGCGCCGCGCTCCGCCCGTCGCGCGATGCGAAGCGCCGCCACCTGGTCCAGCA
Organism: Parafannyhessea sp. LCP19S3_B1; assembly: GCF_052121955.1. Lineage (NCBI taxonomy): Bacteria > Bacillati > Actinomycetota > Coriobacteriia > Coriobacteriales > Atopobiaceae > Parafannyhessea > Parafannyhessea sp. LCP19S3_B1. The sequence goes on from NZ_JBQKDH010000009.1 coordinate 116,404, forward strand.
CCGCGATGGCCTCCGCCACCCGCGGCGCCGCGTCCGGCGCGCACGGGAGCCCCGCCGCGTCCACGCGGCCCTCCAGGAGCGCGTCCACAGTGTCGTAGTCGAGCCGTGCTGCGGAGCGTATGACCGTGGGGAACGCCTGGGCGTCCGTCACGTTGCCGCGGCGGTCCAAGCGCATGACGACGCTCATGCACAGCCGGTCCACGCCGGGCCTGAGCGAGCACACGTCGTTGCACAGGCGCTCCGGCAGCATGGGCAGCACGCGGTCCACCAGGTAGACGGAGCATCCGCGGCGCTTCGCCTCGTTGTCGACGGGCGAGTTTAGCGGCACGTAGTGCGTCACGTCCGCGATGTGGACCTCCACCTCGAAGCCGTCGTCTACGCGCCTGGCGCCCACGGCGTCGTCGAAGTCGCGGGCGTCGGTGGGGTCGATGGTGAAGACGCAGCTCGCGCGCATGTCGCGGCGCAGCGGGTCGCTCGCGAGGGCGGCCTCGGCGTCCACTGCGATCGCGTCCGCCTGCGCGAGCGCCGCCGAGGGAAAATCGCCCGGCAGGTCGTACGACGCGATGACGGACTCCACGTTGAGGTCGAGCTCCGCGGAGGAGCCCACGCGCCGGTCTATGGTGACGACGCCCGCGCTGTGGCGGGAGGGGTACTCCGTGATGCGGGCGGACACGACGTCGCCCTCCCCCACGCCCAGGCGCGCGGCGCTCTTGTCCTGCGGGATCACGAAGAAGTCCCGCTTGATCCGCGCGTCCAGCGGAACGACGGCCCCCAACGGGTCAAGGTGCCTGTAGACGCCCAGGAACGTCGTCGTCGCGCGCGTGACGACGTTCTGCACGCGCGCAAGCTTTTCTCGCCCGCGCACGTCCTGCAGGCTCACCTGCACCTCGTCGCCGCTCATGCCCTCGCGGATGCCGCCGCGCGCCACGGGAAACGTCCCCTCCGGCGTCTGCACCTCCGCGACGCCGGGCCTCATCACGCGCAGCGTTCCGGTGAGAAGGACGTGCGCCTTGCGCTTGCCCTCCCGTCCGGGACGGCGACGGTTTCCCCTGTGCGGGCGCTTGCGTCCCATGCGAGACCTCCTTTGGTAGGGAAAGGCGGCGTGACCCGCAGGCCGCGCCGCCTTTGTACGAGGACGATGCCGGTTGCTTGGCTAGACCTTGAGGTAGCGCCTCATGGCAATCATAGAGCCAAACATGCCGAGGAGCATGCCGATTACGATGAGCCCCGCGTACGTGCCCGCCAGCACGTGCGCCGGCAGGTCGAACGAGAGGAACTTCAGGCTGTTCTGGAGCCTGGGCATGACGACGGCGAGGGCGGCGTTGAGCGTCACGACCGCCAGGACGGAGCCGAAGAGCGCCTCGAGCAGGCCCTCCATCATGAACGGCCCACGGATGAAGCCGTTCGAGGCACCGACCAGGCGCATGATCGCGATCTCGCGGCGACGCGCCGAGATGGCGAGGCGGATGGTGTTGTTGATGAACACGAACGCGATGAACGCGAGCAGCGCCACGAGCACAATCGCACCGATGCGCAGGTAGTAGGTGACGCTGAACAGGCGCTCCACCGTCTCGCGGCCGTACTGGACGGAGTCGCTGGGGTTGGAGGAGTTGTCCGCGACCTTCGCGAAGTCCGCGTTCTTGACGAGCCTGTTCGCCACCTTCTCCACGTCCTGCGGGTCCGACAGCTTGATCACGAGCGAGGCGGGCACGGGGTTCTCGCCGTCGAGGGCGGCGACGGCGTCCGCGGCGTTGCGGTTGCTCATCGTCTCCTTGTACTGCTTGAGCGCCTCCTCCTTGCTCTTGTACGAGACGGACTCGACGTACTTCCAGCCATCGACCTTCTTCTGGAGCGCCTCGACGGCCGTCTTGTCCGCGTTGTCCGAGAGGAACGCCTGGATGGTAACGCGGTCCTCCACGTTGCCGACGAGGTTGCCGACGAGCACGGAGCCGAGCACGAACATGCCGATCACGAAGAGCGACAGGAAGATCGTCACGATTGCCCCGAGCACCGTGGACCAGTTGCGACGGAAGTGGCGGAAGGCCTCGTGGAGCGAGTACCCAATGTTAGATGGCACCATAGAAGCCGTAGCCTCCCTTCTCCTGATCGCGCACCACATGGCCGGCCTCGAGGGCGATCACGCGCCTGCGCATGGAATCGACCATCTCGCGGTCATGGGTCGCCATGACGACGGTGGTCCCCGTACGGTTGATGCGGTCGAGCAGCCTCATGATGCCGAGCGAGATGGCCGGGTCGAGGTTGCCCGTCGGCTCGTCGCACACCAGGAGCGGCGGGCGGTTGACCATGGCACGGGCAACGGAGACGCGCTGCTGCTCGCCGCCGGAGAGCTGGTCGGGGTAGTTGTCCATCTTCTCGGCAAGGCCGACGAGGCGCAGCGTCTCGGGCACCTGGACCTTGATGACCGCGCGCGGCTTGCCGATGCACTCGAGCGCGAACGCGACGTTCTCGTACACCGTCTTGTCCGGCAGGAGCTTGAAGTCCTGGTAGACCGTGCCGATCTGGCGACGGAGGTACGGGACCTTCCTGTCGCGTAGCTTCGTGAGGTCCTGGCCCGCGACGATGACCTTGCCGCTCGTGGCGCGCAGCTCGCGCGTGAGGAGCTTGAGCAGGGTCGACTTGCCCGAGCCGGAGTGGCCGACGACGAACACGAACTCGCCGGGATAGATGTCGAGGCTCACGCCGTCGAGCGCGGGCTTGTTGGGCTGGGCCGAGTAGATGAGTGTTGCGTTTCTGAGCGAGATGGTCGGCCTGCCCGTGTGGGGTACCACGCGGTTGCCGTCATCCTGCAGGGGCGCGAAGACGCTTTTGGTCTCGGGCTGCGACTCGATGTCGCCCGCGGTCTGCGACACCACGAGGCCCTCGCCCTGTGGTGCCTGCGGCGCGTCCTCGGGGGTGTGCGCCGTTACCGTGGTGACAGGCTGCAGGGGCTCGGCGTCCGCGGGCGCCTGGGGCGCGGGGTCTGCCGGTGTCTGCGCAGCCGGCACCGCGTGCGCCGCCGCGCTGCGGACGTTCGCCGCCTCCTCCCGCACGATGGCGTCTACATGGGACTGCGGGTCATGGGACCCGCCGCCCTGGACCGCATCGGCCTGCGGGACCTGCGGACTCGTGGAGTCAAGCCTGTCGTCCCCCTGCCGCTCGCTGCTGCGAAAGTGGTTGGCCACTAGAGCTCCTTTTTCTACAAAGCGATACTGACAGAATCTTGTTAAGTCTACCCGGAAACGCAGGTGCGGAGCACGGCGACGCCGGCGTAGCACAGATTAACCAGAGCGCCAAAGAAGTCCAAGGCGCGCTGGCGAGAAGGTCCGCGGCCTTGGGGGGCACGCCCTTCTCGCCAGCGTTCGCCCCTTGCCCGCACCCTACGAGCCGATGCGCGTGAAGCCCTCGCCGAAGGCCTCGTGGACCTCGGAGACCACCACGATCGCGTCCGGGTCGACCTCGCCCACGATCTGCTTCAGGCGGGCGGTCTCGGTCCTGCCGCACACGCACATGAGGACGGGCCGGTCGTTGCCGCTCCAGACGCCGCGCGCCCGGAGCTCCGTGCAGCCGCGACCGAGGTCGTACATGATTGCGTTCGCGATCTCCTCGTGCTTGCCCGATATGACGTACGCCATGCGCGCCGTGCGTGGGCCGTCGACGACCGCGTCTATAACGCGTCCGCCAATGTACATGGCGACGCCGGCGAACAGGGCGTTCCGGAGCGAGAACACCGGGATCGACGCGATGACGATCACGCCGTCGATAAGTATGCTCAGCGTGCCGAGCGGCATGCCTATGCGCTTTGCGATGAGCTGCGCCACGATGTCCGTGCCGCCGGTGTTGCCGCCGGAAAGGAAGACGACGCCAACGCCCGCGCCCACGAACACGCCGCCCCAGATGGCGGATATCAGCAGGTCGCCATGGGTGGGCACCGGCAGCACGGGCGCAAGCGCGTCGATCACGAAGCCGGATACCAGGATGCCGGCGATGCTGCGCGTCACGTAGGACCAGTCGCGCGTGCGCAGCACCACGTACACCAGAAGCACGATGTTCATGGCGATGGTCTGTATGCCGACGGGAAGCGTGACGCCCGCCGCCTTGCCCACCGCGTAGATGATGGTCGCCAGACCCGTGAGTCCTCCGGCCGCGATGCCGTTTGGCAGCTCGAAGCAGTCGATCCCGATGGCAAACAGCACCGAGCCCGCAACTATCAGGAGCGCGTCCTTCGCCGCACGCCTCCAGTCGAACCTGTGCCTCATTCGTCACCCCCGCCGACGCGCCACCTGTGATAGCCAATCACAAACGGGTCGAGGTCGCCGTCCTTCAGCACGGCGTCCACGTTGCCCGTCTCGATGCCCGTGCGCAGGTCCTTCACCATCTTGTACGGGTACAGGACGTAGCTCCTGATCTGGTTGCCAAAGCCTATGTCGCGCTTCGGGCCGCGCAGCTCGTCGATCTCGGCCTCGCGCTTCGCGAGCTCGCGCTCGTACAGGCGGCTGCGCAGGATGCCCATGGCGATGGCCTTGTTCTGGATCTGGCTGCGCTCGTTCTGGCACGTGACGACCGTGCCGGTGGGTATGTGCGTTATTCTCACCGCGGAGTCGGTGGTGTTGACCCCCTGCCCGCCGTGGCCCGTCGCGTGGTAGACGTCGATCCGCAGGTCCTGGGGGTCGATGTCCACGGTCACGTCGTCCGGCAGCACCGGCAGCACCTCCACGCCCGCAAACGTGGTCTGCCGGCGCTTCTTGTCGTCGGTGGGAGAGATCCTCACCAGCCGGTGCACGCCCTGCTCCGCGCGAAGCATGCCGTATGCGTTTCTGCCGGACACCGTGAACGTCGCCCGGTCGATGCCGATGACATCTGCCGCGGGGGCGTCGTTCACGTCCACCTTCCAGCCGCGCCGCTCGCAGTAGCGCAGGTACATGTGGAAAAGCATGTCGCACCAGTCCTGCGCCTCGAGCCCGCCCTGTCCGGGCGTCACCGTCACGATGGCGTCGCCGTGGTCGAACTCCCCCGTAAACCACGTGGAGAGCTCCAGCTCCCCAAGGTCCGACACCAGCCGCTCCAGCGTCGAGCTCGCCTCGGCGAGAAGGTCCTCGTCTCCGGTCTCCTCGCCCAGCTCAAGGGCAGCCTTCACGTCCTCGAGCTCCGAGCGCGCGGAGTCGATGGCCACGACGTCCTCCTTGGCGCGCGTCAGCTGCTCCATGGTCCTGCTCGCGCCCTCGGCATCCTCCCAGAACCCGGGCTCGGCGCTCAGCTTCTCGAGCTCGGCCACCTTGCCGCGCTTCTCGTCCACGTGGAGGTAGTCCTCCACCTTGTCGAGCCTCTCGGATAGCCCCTCGATGTCTTCTCTGGAGATGTCAGTCATTTCCCACGCTTTGCTATCGGTTCCTGCCGTGGCAGTTCTTGAACTTCTTTCCGCTTCCGCAGGGGCAGGGGTCGTTGCGTCCGACGCCCACGTACGGGTCGGGGTCATCGGCCTTGCGGTACGTCGTCGGCTTGTCCGGGGCGGCCATGTGCCTCGCGCCGCCCGGGGCGCCGGCGCGTTCGCTCATCTCCGCCCTGTGGGAGGACTGGTCGCCGTCGACGTCCGCGGGACCGGAGTACTTCGCGCCCCTCAGGTCGTCGGACTCGTCGGCCTCCGTCAGCGGCGCCGCAAGCTCCAGACGCAGGATCGTGCGCAGGAAGTCCTCGTACATCGTGTTCACGAGCTCAGTAAACGCCGCGAACGCCTCCGTCTTGTACTCCACGAGCGGGTCGCGCTGGCCAAAGCCCCTCAGCCCGATGCCAGTCTTCAGGTAGTCCATCTCCTGCAGGTACGCCATCCACCTCGTGTCGATGACGCGCAGCATCACCTGGGCCGAGAGCTGCTGCATGATGTCGTCGGACAGCAGCTTCGACTTGGCGTCGTAGCACTCGATCACGTAGTCGTACACGGCGTCCGCAATGGCGTCGCGGTCCTCGTCGTCCTCGAACTCCGGCAGGTCCGTCCTGCCGGTCAGCTCCACGACCCACTTGCGCAGTCCCTCGACGTCCCAGTCGCTCGGGTCGACGTTCTCGCCGCAGAACTCCTGCACCCTGCGGTCGACGGTCCCGCGAGTCACCTCCGCCACGTGCGCCACGAGGTCCTTCCCGTCGAGGATCTTGTTCCTCTCCTCGTAGATCACCTGGCGCTGCTTGTTCATGACGTCGTCGTAGTCGAGGACGTTCTTGCGCATGGCGAAGTTTATCTCCTCCACCTTGCGCTGGGCGCTCTCCACGGCCTTCGTGACCATCTTCGCCTGGATCGGCATGTCGTCCGGCATGTCGTACTTCGTCATCATCGCGGAGATGCGGTCCATGCGGTCCCCGCCGAACAGCCTCATCAGGTCATCCTCAAGCGAGAGGTAGAACTGCGTCTCGCCGGGGTCGCCCTGGCGGCCGGCACGACCGCGGAGCTGGTTGTCGATGCGTCGGCTCTCGTGGCGCTCGGTGCCGATCACGCACAGTCCGCCAGCCGCGAGCACATGCTCCTTCTCGCGCGCGCAGATCTCCTTCGCCTTCTTCAGGTACGGTGCGCGCATCTCCGCGCTCACGCCCTCGCTCACGTCGATGCCGTCGTCCTGCATGAGGTCGATGGCAAGCACGTCGGGGTTGCCGCCCAAAAGGATGTCCGTACCACGACCGGCCATGTTCGTTGCGATGGTGACGGCACCCTCGCGGCCGGCCTGTGCCACGATCTGCGCCTCGCGCTCGTGGAACTTCGCGTTCAGCACCGCATGCTTGATGCCACGCTTATCCAGAATGCGCGAGAGACGCTCGGAGCTCTCAATCGACACCGTGCCAACCAGGACGGGCTGGCCGGTCGCGTGCCTCTTCGCAACGTCGTCCGCCACGGCGTTGAACTTCGCCTCGACCGTCCTGTACACCAGGTCGTCGTGGTCGATGCGCTGCACGGGCTTGTTGGGCGGAATCACCTGCACGGGCAGGTTGTAGATCTCCCTGAACTCCGCGTCCTCCGTCATGGCGGTTCCCGTCATGCCCGAGAGCTTGTCGTAAAGGCGGAAGTAGTTCTGCAGCGTGATGGTCGCGAGCGTCTGGTTCTCCTCGCGGATGTACACGCCCTCCTTCGCCTCGATCGCCTGGTGCAGGCCCTCGGAGTAGCGCCTGCCCTCCATGATGCGGCCCGTGAACTCGTCGACGATCTTGACCTCGCCGTCCACCACGACGTACTGCTGGTCCCTGTGGAACATGTACTGGGCCTTCAGGGCCTGCTGTAGGTGGTTGACGAGCTGCCCGGACATGTCCGAGTAGATGTTGTCGATCCCCAGGCTCCGCTCGATCTTCCTCAGTCCCTGGTCCGTCGCCGCGATGGTGTGCTTCGCCTCGTCCATCTCGAAGTCGACGTCGGGCGTCAGCCCGCGCACGGCCCGCGCGAAGTCCTTGTACGTGCTCGCGGACTTCGTTCCCGCGCCCGAGATGATGAGCGGGGTCCTCGCCTCGTCGATCAGGATGGAGTCGACCTCGTCCACGATCGCGAAGTGGTGACCGCGCTGCACGCGCATGTCCGCGCGACCAACCATGTTGTCGCGCAGGTAGTCGAAGCCAAACTCCGAGTTCGTGCCGTACGTCACGTCCGCATTGTACGCGGGCTTCTTCATGTCCAGCCTCATGCCGTTCTGCAGGATGCCGACGCTCATGCCCAGGAACTTGTAGACCTGGCCCATCCACTCGCTGTCGCGCTTCGCAAGGTAGTCGTTCACGGTGACGATGTGCACGCCCTCGCCCGGAATCGCGTTCAGGTAGCCGGCGAGCGTCGACACGAGCGTCTTGCCCTCGCCGGTCTTCATCTCCGCGATCATGCCCCGGTGAAGCGCGATGCCGCCGATCACCTGCACGTCGAAGTGCCTCATGCCAAGCGTCCTGACCGACGCCTCCCTCACCGTGGCAAATGCCTCGGGGAGAAGATCGTCCAGCGTCTCGCCGTTGGCGTACCTCTCGCGGAAGAGCACGGTCTGGCCCCTGAGCTCCTCGTCGCTCAGTGCCTTGACCTGCGGCTCGAGGTCGTTGACCTTCTCCGCTATCGCTTCAAACTCCTTTAGCTGCTTATCCGCGCCATGAGAAAGCAATTTAGAAAAAAAGTTTGGCATAATCTTTCCTCTGGACATCAGCCTGCGCGGCGACCGCGGGCACATTAATCAACGCTCCCACTTTATCAATAGGAGGCAGCAAGCGCAGCGCACGCCCGTGTAACCATCAAATTGGCACCGCCCGCGGTCACCTTCGCACCTCTCCTAGGAAGCCTCCTCGTCGACCTCAGCTGCAACCCCGTCTATTTTCTCAGCCGTCAGGCTGCTCCCGCTGTGTTCCAGGGCCTCGTCCACGCTCTTCCTGACCGGCTCCGACGGCAGCGCGTGGTACTTATGGACAAGAGCGTCCTTGTAGCGACGATACGCCGTCACGATCTCTGCGGTCCGGCCAAGCACGCCCAGCGCAGTCACGTACTGCAGCAGGGCGTCCTCGCGTAACGAGTCATCCTTGAGCGCCTCTCCCGACAATTGTGACGCGAGGTACGTCTTCCCCTCCCGCAGCGCAGCCTTGGCACCGGCCACCATCACGTCGGCATGCAGAGTCGCAAGCGACTCCATGCGACTCTCGATAGCCCCGGAGGGGTCGTCGATCATCTCTGCGACACCACCAGAGTAGATGTCCCTCGCCTCGCTTGCCAGAGCCACGACGCTTCTGTCCATGCCCTCACTTGAAAGCGCGTCGTTCGCACGGGCCTCGAACTCGTCCACATCTATAGTGACCTTCGCCATGTCGAGGGCAATCCTACCCGAAGACCGTCCCGTTAAGATGACGGATTCCCTGTCATCACCAACCCTAAGAATCTTGCGAGCAAGGCAGACCGTCTCGTAGAGCTTCTGGTTCCCCGTGCTGTAGTCGTAGTCGCCCCAGACCATATTGATTGCCTCGCGCTTGGCAAGGGAGTGTCCTCTTGTCAGGGCAAGCGCATAGACGAGGTTTCTTCCACGCCGTGCGCCAAGTGCGCTTACGGGAAGCTCTCTTCCATCGATTGCCACGGAAAACGTTCCGAGCGTCCTGATTCTCACCGGTTTGTCACCCTTCTCCTTGTCACCCTCGCCAAAGTTCCGCTCAGGTACGTCCCCCTGGTCCTGAGACTCGTTCATCGCACCAAGCAGGCTCGAGGAATATCGGACCCAATTCGCAGGCATGATGGACCTGATGTTTCTCGAAGCCTGACCGCAGTCGTTCAGGAGCAGATTTAGTGCCCAGAGAATCTCCCTCGAGCAGGTTGACCGCTGGAGCACATCGAATCGGACGGGACTGCTCGTGTCGCCCCGGGAGGCCTGCGCAAGCATCCTCCTCAGATCGTTCAGGGCGCCAACCGCAGGACCAGAGCCGCGAGACCGAACCTTGCCCTCAAGCTCCGTCCCAGCTGCAACCTCGATTGCATCGGCGACCAAGCTCGCAGCCGCGCAGAGGTAGTCAGCCGAGGCATCGCGAGCCAGCGATGCTGCTCGTTTCGCCCTTACGCTCGCGCTTGCATAGGCCTTCATCCTCAAGTCTGCCACCGCAGCCGCAATGAGAAATGCCGACTGAGGTACCAAGTCGTCTGTCGACCCGAGTCTTGTCACGATTTTCTCGACCTCGGGGAAGGTAGTCACCCGACCCATTAGGATGCGAAGCGCCGACCGCATCCCCAGATGTATGGAGGCGAGTCTTCCCGACCCGCATTCCGTGAATACCTCCAGCGGCGATCCCGTGCCGCTTCCATTGCGCGCAGGCACCTCGCCAAGCATCATCTCGCAAATATAGAAGTCGTCTGCAAGCATGGCCGCTGGAATACCGTCCATCCTCTTTCTTCCCGGATTGTCGAGCAGGGCATCAAAGCCGGCCAGAAACTTGCCATCCACGATGTATTTTGCTGCGTGCAGATGGTCATACATCAGCTCTATTTGGTCGTCGTCCAAGTTCGGGTTGCGTCGTATCCTCGCGATTCGACGTCCTGACATCAGCTCGCGACAGGCGCCGAGCATTGCGGCATGCCGAAGCGCAGATTTTTCGTACACGTCGGTTTTCGTCAAAGCGCTGCAGGACTCGCGAAGGCCGACCGCCTCATCCCTCTTCGCCGAGACCTCCGCAACGGCAAGGCTGTTGATCAGCGCCCTCTGCTGCGCGGCATCGTCATTTGGATCCGAAAGACGAATCGACCTCGACACCAATGACGCGTGTCCAGCGCACACCAGGTCGACGCCATGTCGCGAGGCGAACGACATTGCGAGGGCGGAGTCACGAATCGCGTCGAGCACAAACCCCATGCGTCGATACTCCCCTCGCCTTCCGAGCGTGTCGGCAACATTCAGCGCGACATACTCCGCGTTCTCACACGCTTCCGCAATCTCTTGCCTGCAATCATGAAAGACCTCTAGGTCACTTACTCCGGCGACATGAAAAGAAGAGTCCGCCACAGACACCCCGAAGAATGGCGCTTCTCGTTCAAGCAGAGACAACGACTCTTCGTCCGCATGCTGACAAATGCGGACGGCGTCATCCAGGGATCCGCTGCCAAGAAGCAGGAGGGAAAGTCGAAGCTCGATTTCCTCGTTTGGAAGAGAGTCTCGAACCGCATCCGCAATCATTTCGCGGATAGCCTTTCGATACGTATGCCCGCCACGGTCAATTCTCTCTCCGATTTGATAATCAGACTTGAGAGCGGTAATCAGCTTCGGGATACCGTTCGTCAGGGTGGTACCTTGGCCTGGGTATGACCTGGCAAGAAGCCTGTGCATGTCCATAACAAATGGGTTCTCCAGCACGTCGATCAACCCTTCGCATTCGGGTCTGAGCGCAATTACGACGATACATCCGGCGTTCGACATCTTTTTCACCGCCCGAGCTATGCGCGAGTAAGAACGTTCGTCAGCAGCCGGCACATCATCGACGCAAACGGTGATTCTGGGAGAACCTTCCGACTGCTGCACAGTCTCCCTAGAAAAGCGTACGAACCTTTGTCCAAGCTCATTCTCGTCGCACTTCTTAAGGGAGATTGTCTTAATTCCAGCGCCAATACTCCTCTCGTGCGCAGCAATGCAATCCAAGAAGAATGACTTACCAACCCCAGCGTCGCCGCAGATTACTACGACCTTCTCTCGAGAGCTAACCACGTTGCTCCACGCGCCCATCAGCTCGTTGCGAGAGGGTAGCGTGCACGTTCTAAGCTCGGAGAAACTATCTTCCTCAGAATCGATAATCGGGTGCATCTGCATTCGGATTCCTTTCACGTCTGTCGCCTGTAGAGCATCACTTACTAATAGATGCACCATATTTGCAGGAATCTCATTGTGAAATTGTATGAATTTTTGTACTGAATATTCAATCGAAGCAGATGACTGCAAGTTTCGCGGCAACTTCGAACTCTTCTTTACGAAAAACGCCGCATCCGGCTACTTTCGTTCCGGATACGGCCTATTTCGTTCTATTTCATTTCTTCTTTTATACCTTAAATATATACGCACTACTTGAATTGTCTTCATTGTCGCAGGAAATCGATGGAATATATCAAAAATAGGGCAACAAACAATTCCATGCTGACAGCAATCTATCACATTGCACGGCAATCATGGCTTATCTTAGGCACCTGTGGGCCGCAAGGAATCTTCAGTGTCCAAGACACGCACAAGTCACCATGGAAGTTCATACAACTAGCTGCTTTTGTTCATCGTACGTTGTCTGCGAGATTTCGACTATTTATCTAGCACAACTAAGAACAGTTTTATATGCCCCACACAACTCCGGCGCGAGACGCGAAAATGCCCCTAGTTGGTCAGCGACGTCCTGCTCTCCCACGGACTCGCTCCGCAGTACCATCGGCGCTCGGGGGCTTAACTTCTGGGTTCGGAATGGGACCAGGTGTGCCTCCCCTGCCATGGTCGCTGACCAACTAGGGGCATTCTTCGGTTCCGGGGCCGGCTCCGCCGTGCCCTGGGGGCCGCACAGCGCGACAAGGCGAACTTCCCAAGAAGACCGCTCCGATCCGGAGCCACGTATAGTGGGAAGAAGAGCTCGACCGATTAGTACTGCTCGGCTGAGCGCCTCGCGGCGCTTGCACCTGCAGCCTATCAACCTCGTCGTCTACGAGGGGTCTTACCGAAAGGAAAACTCATCTCGGGATGGGCTTCCCGCTTAGATGCTTTCAGCGGTTATCCCGACCGGACTCAGCTACCGGGCAGTGCCATTAGGTTGACAACCCGTACACCGGAGGTCCGTCCACCCCGGTCCTCTCGTACTAGGGGCAGCCTCCCTCAGTTTTCCTACGCCCACGGAGGATAGGGACCGAACTGTCTCACGACGTTCTGAACCCAGCTCGCGTACCGCTTTAAATGGCGAACAGCCATACCCTTGGGACCTGCTCCAGCCCCAGGATGCGATGAGCCGACATCGAGGTGCCAAACCTTCCCGTCGATGTGGACTCTTGGGGAAGATCAGCCTGTTATCCCCGGAGTACCTTTTATCCGTTGAGCGACGGCCATTCCACTCTGAGCCGCCGGATCACTAGAACCTGGTTTCCCATCTGCTCGACTCGTGGGTCTCGCAGTCAAGCCTGCTTATGCTCTTGCACTCAAAAGGGTGGTTGCCGACCATCCTGAGCAGACCTTACGTGCGCCTCCGTTACACTTTAGGAGGCGACCGCCCCAGTCAAACTACCCACCAGACACGGTCCCCCGCCCGGATCACGGCGCGGGGTTAGGCTGCCAGAACGTCGAGGGTGGTATTCCAAGGGCGACTCCCCAGAGACTGGCGTCCCTGGTTCACTGTCTCCCACCTATCCTCTACACGACGGACCGGCAGCCAATGTCTAGCTGCAGTAAAGGTTCACGGGGTCTTTCCGTCCTTCCGCGGGTAAGTCGCATCTTCACGACTAGTGCAATTTCACCGGGTCTATGGTTGAGACAGCGTCCAAATCGTTACGCCTTTCGTGCAGGTCGGAACTTACCCGACAAGGAATTTCGCTACCTTAGGACCGTTATAGTTACGGCCGCCGTTTACCGGGGCTTAGATTCGCTGCTTCGCTCGCGCTGACAGCTCCTCGTGACCTTCCGGCACCGGGCAGGCGTCAGACCCTATACGTCGTCTTACGACTTCAGCAGAGTCCTGTGTTTTTGATAAACAGTCGTTTGGACCTCTTCGCTGCGGCCGACCCTGGCTCGGGGAGCAAGTCCCTCCACCCAGGCCGGCACCCCTTCTCCCGAAGTTACGGGGCAGTTTTGCCGAGTTCCTTAACCATAGTTCTCCCGATCGCCTTGGTATGTTCTACCCACCCACCTGTGTCGGTTTGCGGTACGGGCTCCTAGCGGCTCCCTAGGGGTTTTTCTCGGAAGCATGGGCTCACTCACTTCGCTCAATCGTTTCGTCCGCCACCTCAGCCTTCGCGAGAGGCGCGTTTCACTACCTCTCGGCCTACGTGGCCTCACGGGGACGTCCAGAACCCCGCTGAGCTACCCTTCTTCGTCGCCCCGTCGGTGATAGCGTCGCGTCGGAGGTGCAGGAATGTCCACCTGCTGTGCATCGGCTACGCCTTCCGGCCTCGCCTTAGCTC
>NZ_JBQKDH010000010.1:0-130323 GCF_052121955.1 Parafannyhessea sp. LCP19S3_B1
GCACCAGGGCGCACACCTCGCCGGCAGGCCGCGCGACAGGAGCACCGGCCGCGATGCCCGGGGCCTCCTCGACGAGCGCCTTGCGCACGCGCCCCCGCGCGCGGCGAAGCTCCGCTGCAAGCGCGTTTGCGTCCGGCACGTCCGCAAGGCCCTCCTTGCGCGCCGCGTCGCTCGTGGGCGCAAGTATGGCCTGCTCAAGCAGGTCGCATGCCTGGGCGCGCACCTTGTGCACGGCCGAGAAGCCCATGCCCGCGCCCTCGTCCAGGTCAACGTCAAACGCGACGGGCTCAAACGGGCTCGTGCCCATGCGGCCCACGTGCTCCACAAGGTCCTCGCGCGTCACGGCCCGCGTGCGCGCCGGCTCCACCACGAAGCCCTCCGCCGTCGCGCTCGCGACGCCGGCCGGCAGCGGCACGGCGCACGTCAGCGTCACCGCGAACGGCCGGCCCACCCGCGCGGTCACGGCCACGCGCACGGGAAGACGGCGGCGCTTCTCGCCCGAGGCGGCGCGCGCGGCCTCGTCCATTGCGCGCTCGGAGCGGATCACGCGCACGGGGCAGCCCACTGGCATGGGGCGCGCCGTCTTGCAGCAGATCACGTCGCCGGCGGCGGCGTCAGCCTCCGCGCGGGTCGTCAAAAACTGCGACGGGTCGTCCTGCGGGCGCACCTCCAGAAGGTCGCCGGCGCCCACGGGCGCGTCCAGGCGCACGTCCACCTCCGCCATCGTCACGGTGCGAAAGCGGTCGCGCCCACCACTCCCGCCACCGCGGCGCACCTTCGCGCTGCCAAGGTCGCGCGTCGCCACCACGGTGCCCACCAGCTCGCCGCGGTTGTTCGAGCGGTCGTAGCTCATCATGTCGTTGTCCGAGCGACCGTCCAGGTAGCTGTTCGTGAAGTCGCGGTTGAACGCCCGTGCCAGCGTGCGGCTGCGCGCGGCCTCGTCCGCCTCGGTCACCTCGCGGCCGGCCGCAAGGTCGTCCAGCTGCGCGCGGTACGCGCTGATGACGGAGTACACGTAGTCCGGCGCCTTCATGCGGCCCTCTACCTTGAGCGACCCCAGCCCGGCCGCGGTCAGGCGCGGCAGGTCGTCCAGCGTGCGGAAGTCCTTCGGGCACAGCGGGCGGCCCGCCCCGGGGGCGGAAATCACGTTGCCGTCGCCGTCCACCAGGTCGTACGGCAGACGGCACGGCTGCGCGCACAGCCCGCGGTTCGCGCTGCGCCCGCCGCGAAGCGAGCTCATCATGCACACGCCGGAGTAGCAGAAGCACAGCGCACCGTGGCCAAAGCTCTCCAGCTCCACGCCCTCGCGCGCGATGCGCCCGATCTCCGCCACGGAAAGCTCTCGCGAAAGCGTCACGCGCTCCGCGCCAAGCTCGCCGCACCAGCGCGTCGCGCGCGCGTCGTGCACGTTCGCCTGCGTCGATATGTGGCACTCGATCTGGGGCCACAGGCGCCTCGCCTCCGCAAGCAGTCCCCAGTCCTGGATGATGAACGCGTCCGCGCCCAAGAGCCATGCCTTGCGGAGAAGGGCGAGGGCCCGCGGCATCTCGTCGCCCTTTATCACCACGTTCTGCGTCACGTAGACGCGCACGCCCAAGAGGTGCGCCTCGCGGCACGCCTGCGCAAACGTCTCGTACGTGAAGTTCCCCGCGCCGCGGCGCGCGTTGAAGTCGCTTCCCAGGCCGCAGAAGATCGCGTCCGCGCCCGCGGCAAGCGCGGCCCTAAACGGCTCTGGCCCCCCGGCGGGGGCCAGAAGCTCGGGTACGTCGTGAGTGTCCCTAAACGCCAACGGGACTACACCAGCCTCGCCCAGCGGCGCTTGCCAGATTGCAGCACGCAGCCGGCGTGCAGCAGCTCCGGGTCCACGTTGTAGCACTTGGCGGCAACGGGCTCGCCGTCGATCTTCACGCCGCCGCCGTCGATCAGGCGGCGCCCCTCGCCCGCGGACTTCGCGATGCCCACCTCGGCCAGAAGCTTCGCCAGGTACACCTTGCCGTCCTCGTTCGTCACGGCAAGGCTCACGGGATACTCCGCCACGTCGTCCGGGATCTGGTTCTTCTTGAACGTCGCGTCGAACGCGGTCTGGGCCTCGTCGCCGGCGCCCGCGCCGTGGTACAGGTCCACGATGTTGCGGGCCAGCTGGCGCTTCAGCGCGTACGGGTCCGCCGATCCGTCCGCGTACGCGGCGTCGATCTTGTCGACCTCCGCCACGGGCAGCGTGGAGCACAGGCGGAAGTACATGGGCACCAGCTCGTCCTTGATGGACATGAGCTTGCCAAACATGTCGTTCGCCTCGTCGGTCAGGCCAACGTAGTTGCCGTAGCTCTTCGACATCTTCTTCTGGCCGTCAAGGCCCACCAGAAGCGGCATCGTCAGCGCCACCTGCGGCTCCATGCCCATGTCGCGCATAAGGTCGCGACCGGCCAGCAGGTTGAAGATCTGGTCGTTGCCGCCCATCTCCAGGTCGGCCTCGATCATGACGGAGTCGTACGCCTGCAGCACGGGATAGATGAACTCGTGCAGGGCGATGGACTGGCCGTTGGTGTAGCGGTTGTGGAAGTCCTCGCGCTCCAGGATGCGGGCCACGTTGAACTTGCTCATCAGGCCCAGCATCTTGTCCAGGGTCATCGGCTTGATCCAGTCGCCGTTGTGCACGACCTTCGTGCGCGAGGGGTCCAGGATCTTCATCGCCTGCGCCACGTAAGTCTTTGCGTTAGCCTCCACCTGCTCCTCCGTCAGCGGCGGGCGGGTGCTGTCGCGGCCCGACGGGTCGCCGATGAGCGCGGTGCCGTTGCCGATGATGAGCGTCACGTTGTGCCCCAGGTCCTGGAACTGGCGCATCTTGCGCAGCGGCACGGCGTGTCCCAGGTGCAGGTCCGGGCTCGTGGGGTCCACGCCCAGCTTTATGTTGAGGGGCGTGCCCTTCTCGAGCTTCTTCTTGAGCTCGTCCAGGGGCACCACCTGCATGGTGCCGGAAAGAATTACCTTGAGCTGTTCGTCAACGGATAGCAATTTGGTCCCTCCTAGAGACGACGGCAGCACCCTCGACGATCGGGCGAGAAGAGCCGGCCATCGGTGCTTAGACATATACGGCATAGGATAGCGCAGTCTCACTCGCCGCGCGCAGCTCTTTCTTAGCGGAACAGCTCGTCATGACTCCCCGTGCGCTGCATCAAGGCAATCCCTTCAAACGTCCGCCAAATAAGAAGCCAATCTCCGGCATTGCAGACATGGCACTCACTACTTCCTGACCATCCTCCAGCAAGAGAGTGCATTCTGTGCCTTCTTTTCAGTTCTGCCAATGACTCTGGGGAGTTCTCAATTATGAGTTCAATCACTTCTTCAAGTGGAGCATCGTCGACATGCCTTTTGTCAAGCTTCTTTAGGTCGCGTTTGAAGGTTGGGGTGAACTGTGCTTTGAGACGCGCCATGTCTACGCCCTTGCAGCGTCCAGAAGCGCGCGTGCGCTCCCATAGGACTCACCGGTACCTCCCGCCGCCTCAATCTCATCGGCCTCCCGGATTGAGCGGAGGCTCTCGGCGTTAGGCTCCCTATTGCCAAAGTCGAGGGGGATGCTGTTTGTCCTGGCCATCTGCTTCCAGAATGCGCGGGTGACAGAGGATAGGTCAAGGCCGTAGTATTCGGCCACGGCAGCAGCCGCAGCCTTGTCACGCTCGTCGCAGCGAATTGTCATCGTAGTCATGTTAGACTCCTATTGTACATGCGCTGAATGTATGTTGTAGCACTTATACCACAACCGGGGCGTTCTCATTCGATTGCAAGGAAATCGCGAGCTCGAGGGCCGCCCCCGCTGCCTGTTTGCCTTTTTGTTCTTCTCGCCTAGATTGGGCGCCATGGGAGTTTCTACGTTGACACCCTTATAATCTAAGCGTCTGTACCGATTTCCCGGGAGGGTTATATGAGCATTCGCACTCGCAGGGCTCACAGGCACGCGAGCACCCATGCGGTGGGTTTTGGCGTTGCGGGTTTCTTTGGCTTTCTGGCGCTTCTTGTGCTGGCGCTCTTCATGTCTCTGGGCGGCGTCGTGAGCAACTGGCTCCAGGACCTGCCCGACTACACCTCGGCCAAGGCGTACCTCGTGTCCGAGCCGACGACGGTGTACGCGTCCGACGGCTCCGTAATCGCGGAGTACTACATCCAGAACCGCCGCAGCGTCGATTCGAGCAAGATCTCCGACTACGCCCTGAAGGCGATCGTCGACACGGAGGACGTCCGCTTCTATCAGCACCACGGCGTCGACCCGCAGGGCATCCTGCGCGCGATCGCCGTGCAGCTGGGCGGCGGCTCCGAGGGCGCCTCCACCATCACCCAGCAGCTGGTGAGGAACACGGTCCTCTCGGACGAGCAGTTTGACATGACGCTCAAGCGCAAGGTGCGCGAGGCGTACATCGCCATCCAGATGGAGAAGATGTTCACGAAGAAGCAGATCCTGAACATGTACCTCAACACGATCTACTTCGGCCACAGCGCGTACGGCATAGAGGCCGCCTCCATCACCTACTTCAACAAACACGCGAAGGACCTCACCCTCGCCGAGGCGGCGACGCTGTGCGGACTTCCGCAGTCGCCGTCCGTGTACGACCCCCTGAAGAACCCGACGGCCGCGAAGAAGCGCCGCAACATAGTTCTTAACCGCATGTACGCCGCAGGCGACATCACCAAGAAGCAGTGCGAGGACGCCAAGAAGGAGGAGCTGGTCACGAACCAGGGCACCATGGAGGATGCCGAGGGCAAGTACCCGTACTTCACGGACTACGTCAAGACGCTCCTGCTGAAGGACTTCGACCAGGACACCGTCATGCAGGGCGGGCTGAAGGTCTACACCACCATCGACCCCACCGTGCAGGAGGCGGCGCAGGACAGCGTCCGCAAGAACCTCGACAGCATCGGCAACGACCAGCTGCAGGCGGCGCTCGTGGCGATCGACCCCTCCACGGGCTACATCAAGGCCATGGTCGGCGGCCGCGACTACGAGTCCAACAAGTTCAACCTCGCCACGCAGGCCGAGCGCCAGCCGGGCTCGAGCTTCAAGACGTACACGCTGTGCGCCGCCCTGAACGCCGGCATGAACCCGCAGATATACATCAACTGCAACTCCCCGCTGCAGGCCTCCCCCACCTGGAAGGTCAACAACTTCGGCCACACGAGCTATGGCACCATCACCCTCGCGAAGGCGTTCGCGCTGTCCTCCAACACGGGCTTCGTGCAGGTGATCCAGGCGGTCGGCGCGGACAAGGTCTCGCAGATGGCCACGGACATGGGCATCGACGTTGACATCCCGGCGTACGACTCCATCACGCTCGGCACCATCGGCATCCCCGTGATCCAGATGGCGGAGGGCTACTCCACGATCGCCTCCGGCGGCTACCACCGCGACTCCGTGGCCATCACCAAGATCGAGGACCGCAACGGCAACGTGGTGTACAAGCACAAGGACAAGCCGAAGCAGGTGTTCTCCACCGCCGTGGCCGACGCGGCCATCGACGTGATGAAGGGCGTCACCCAGGCGGGCGGCACCGCGAGCGTCATCAGCCAGACCCTCAAGGTCGACCAGCCGGTCGCCGGCAAGACCGGCACGACCGAGAACGCGCGCGACCTGTGGTACTGCGGCATCACCCCACAGCTCTCCGTCGCGGTCTGGTGCGGCTACACCACCGAGGGCACCGTCATGGTGCACGGCGCATCCGGCCACCCGTACAACACGACGGTCCCCATCTACGTCGACTTCATCAACTCCGCGCTGTCCGGCGTGGCGAGGGCGGAGTTCCCGAAGGCGGACGGCACCGCCACGTACAAGCCAAACAGCTCGTGGAAGTTCACGGCGACGAAGTACGTGTCCGAGGAGACGAACCGCTACCGCAGCTACACGAACACCCAGACCGAAAACACGAACGGCTACACCGACACCACTAACACGACCACGACGAACTCGACCCAGAACTACGGCACGAACACCACCGGCACCACGACGGGCACGACCACGCAGGAGACCGGGGCAGGCGCAGGTGCCGCGGGCACGGGCGGAACGGAGGCTCCGGCCGGCGGCGAGGCCGCAGGCGACGGGACGCGCTAGCGCGGGCCCAGCCATAGCCGGCTCGACCGGCACCAGGTTGCACGCAAGGGCCAGTCGCCACCACGGCGACTGGCCCTTCTCCCTTGGGCACGGCGCGCGTGGCGTGCATGCGAAGGTGGGTGCGGTTGTGAGCGGCGACAAAAAGCGCCCGGGCGAGAAGCACAGGCTCCCCGCCCGGGCGTCACACGTTGGACGCGGCATGTGCGGCGGCGCTACTTCTTTGCGTCGCGCAGCTTGTTGACGAGGTTCACGAGGTCCATCGCGGCCTCGTCGCTTCCGGAGACCACGAGCACGGTGTCGTTGCCGGCGACGGAGCCCTTGACCTCGGGCAGCGACGCCGCGTCGACGGCGGCCGCCACGCCGGGGGCCGTGCCCGGCTGCGACTTGATCACGACGAGGTTGTCGGCGCGGTCGACGCTCATCACGAACTCGGAAACCATGCGCTGGAGGTGGAGGTCCTCCGCCAAGACGTAGATGCCCTCGCTGAGCTTACGCAGGCCCATGTCCGCGATGTCACGCGAGACGGTAGCCTGCGTGCAGTTGAAGCCGATGGCCTGAAGCTCGTCAACAAGGGCGCGCTGCGTCCTGATGGACTTGCCACGGACGATGTCCCTGATGGCGTCCTGCCTGTTGTTGCGTCTCTTTACCATGTGCCGGCCTCCGTAGTGTCAACTCGCATAAATGAGGCTGAATTTGAACGGCCCATTTTGCGCTCTTCTGCATCAAGTTAAAATACTAGTAGAACCCTGTCAACTATCATGTATAAAATCGCACGCATCTCGCAAATACAAGCTTAACATGCGGATTAGCGCGCCATGCCGACCCCGCGTGTGGTTCCGCGAACGGCAACCGTCTACGGCGCCGGCGCGCCCTGCCACCCCCATTCCCCATTTTTGGGCATCCGAAGCAAGGTATGTGCAATATGATGAGTCATAGTCTGCGTGTTGTATGCGGATTGACGAAAGTATGCATCTGGAAGGGTTCGCCATGCCATATAGCTACAACGATCGCCCCAGGGGCTCTGGTTCGGGACAGTCACGCTCCTCGCAGGGCCGCCC
The DNA here is from genome assembly GCF_052121955.1 of Parafannyhessea sp. LCP19S3_B1. Classification (NCBI taxonomy): domain Bacteria; kingdom Bacillati; phylum Actinomycetota; class Coriobacteriia; order Coriobacteriales; family Atopobiaceae; genus Parafannyhessea; species Parafannyhessea sp. LCP19S3_B1. The sequence continues at coordinate 7,153 of NZ_JBQKDH010000010.1, forward strand.
CTCCGGCAATCGGCGCCAAGGTACCGCGCACGTGCGCGACGCGCAGCGCCGCGAGAGCAGGACCCCCTACCGCAGCAACAGGAACTACCGCACCATCAGCGGCCACGACGCCGGCCTGAACGTGCACAACAACTCGCGCATCGGCTTCGACCGCAGCAACTTCAGGGGCTCGCGGCGGCGCGGCGGCCTGCTCACCCGGCTCGGCCTGAGCAACAGGGGCCTCGCGGTGCTGCTGGCAGGCCTCGTCCTTCTCATCCTGCTGATCTTCGGCATCAGCAGCTGCGTCACGAGCTGCAACAGCTCCGGCAAGCAGACGAAGTCCGCGCAGAAGGAGGTCAACTCCTACGACGCCAGGGTCGCGGCCGGCGTGTCCGAGTCGCTCACGAAGCAGTTCACTCCCGTGCTCGACCAGAACAAGAAGCTCTCCTGGATCGCAGCGCACGCGGACGAGTATGCGGACGCGCGCCTGTGCGAGCTGGCGCTTCGCGAGGACGACGCCATCGACTTCGTGGCCGGCTTCCCGAAGGCGAAGTCGACGGCGAAGAAGTACGGCGACGGCAACGAGAAGGGCTCGTACCCGCTGCTGTACGACTGGGACACCCGCTGGGGCTACGTGAAGTACGCGGACGGCGTGATGGGCGTGACGGGCTCCGGCCCGACGTCGCTCTCCATGGCGTACATGGGGCTCACGGGAAAGACGGACCAGACGCCGAACGCACTTGCGGAGCTCTCCACGGAGGGCAAGTACGCCGACGAGGCCTCCGGCACGAAGAAGGAGTTCTTCACGAAGGTGGGCGCCAAGGTCGGCCTGACCGTGAAGGAGTACACGCCTTCCGCGGACAACCTGTCGATCGTCCTTTCGAACGGCGTCGCGATCGTGCAGCTGAACGCGAACTTCACGACCCCGTACGCGCACTGGGCGCTTGTGATCAAGACGAACGACGACGGGTCCGTCACCATGTACGACCCGGACAGCACCTCCGCGAGCGGCCACACGTGGGCTGCGGGGACCATCGCGAAGAACGCCTCTACGCTGCTGAGCGTGACCGCCGCCTCTACCTCGGACGACTCGTCGTCCCGGTAGCGCCGGGGATACCAAGCAAGGGAGCCTTCCAAGAAGGGCGACGTTGTCGGGCGGCAGCGTCGCCCTTCTCGTCCACGTGACGCACGGTACGCACGACGTCTTGTTGTCTAGGCCAAGCTACATCGCAGGCGAGAAAAGCCCCGCCCGGAATTCCGAGCGGGGCACTGTGGTGCAGGATAGGCCGTCGGTCCGCTACGCCAGGATCTTCTTGGAGGCCTCGTCAAGCTTGGCGCGGATGGCCTCGGCGTCTGCGCGCGTCGCGCCCTTTGCGAACAGGTACGCCTTGACCTTGGGCTCGGTGCCGGACGGACGGAAGATGACCTTGTTGTCGCCCTCGAGGCGGTACTCGATCACGTTCGCGGCGGGCAGGTGCTGCGGAGCCTCCTTCTGCAGGCCAGAGACGCGCGGCATCTCGGGGCCAGTCGCGAAGTCGGTCATGCCGACGACCTTGTAGCCCGCGATCTCGGTCAGCGGGTTCTCGCGCAGGCTGGTCATGATCTCGGCCATGCGCTTGGCGCCGGCCTCGCCCGGGAACTGCGCGTTCACCGTGCCGTTGAGGTAGTAGCCATACTTCTTGTACAGCTCCTCCATGGCCTCGTACAGGTCCATGCCGCGCTCGGCGTAGTACGCGGCCATCTCGACGCACATCTCGACGGCGACGATGGCGTCCTTGTCGCGGGCGTGCGTGCCGACGAGGTAGCCGTAGGACTCCTCGAAGCCCATGAGGAAGCGGTCCTCCTCGCCCTCGTCCTTCAGCTGGTCGATCTGGTCGCCGATGTACTTGAAGCCAGTGAGCACGCGGCGCATCTCGAAGCCGTGGTCACGCGCAAGCGCGTCGGGCATGACGGAGGAGACGATCGTGGAGACGGCGACCTTCGTCTTCGGGTCCTCGCCGCGCTGCTCGGCCATCTTGACGAGCCAGTCCATCAGCAGGACGCCCATCTCGTTTCCGGAGAGAAGGACGTACTCGCCGTTGTGGGGAATCGCCGTGCCCATGCGGTCCGCATCCGGGTCCGTGGCGACGACGAGGTTCGGCTTCACCTTGTCGGCGAGGTCGAGGGCCAGCTGCAGCGCCTCGCGGAACTCGGGGTTCGGGTACTTGCACGTCGGGAAGTTGCCGTCCGGGTCCTTCTGCTCGGGAACCACCTCGACGTCGTTCACGCCGATCTCCTTCAGGATGCGGGTCACGCACTCCATGCCGGTGCCGTTGAGCGGCGTGTACACGACCTTGTAGCCCTCCGGAGCCTTGAAGCCGGGGACGGAGACCTTCTTGACGGCCTCGATGAACGCATCGAGGACCTCTTCCGGCGTCCACTCGATGAGGCCCTTCTGCAGGCCCTCCTCGAAGTCCATCATCTTGGCGCCGCCAAAGACCGGCGTCTTCTCGATGGACGCGGAGATCTCGTCCGCGGCCTCGTTCGCGATCTGGCCGCCGTTGTCGTTGTAGACCTTATAGCCGTTGTACTGCGCGGGGTTGTGCGAGGCCGTGAGGACGATGCCCGCGGAGGTGTGCAGGTAGCGGACGGCGAACGAAAGCGTGGGGACCGGCTCGATGCGCGGATAGACGTACACGTGGATGCCGTTGGCGGCAAGGACGCCCGCCGCGACCCTCTGGAAGTCCTCGCCCTTCAGGCGCGAGTCGCGCGCAAGCGCGATGGAGGGGTTCTCGTAGTGGGCGTTCAAGTAGTCGGCCACGCCCTGCGTCGCCTGCGCGACGACGTAGACGTTCATGCGATTCGTGCCGACACCGAGCGTGCCGCGAAGGCCAGCCGTGCCGAAGGCGAGGTCGCGATAGAAGGCGTCGTTCAGCGCTTCCTCGTCGCCCGAGGAGATGAGCTCGTCAAGCTCTGCCTTGAGGTCTGGCTCCGTGACGTTTTCCTTCCAAAGCTGAACCCTGGACTCGGTTTCCTTATCCATGAGAGATCTCCTCGCTCTTCTCGCTCGGGAGGGCACAGTGCCCACCCGATTCCTACACATTCCTAAGAAGATGATAACCGTATCCACGGCCGCGTTTCCGGACGAGCGACAAACGCGCCCTCAGCGGCGGACGGCGGTCGCGGCGCGGTCGGGCCCACGCGCGGAGGGACGCTCCAACGCGCCAGACGTGTGTCGAGTTGCTGGTGGCCGCGTTTTACGCCCGCGGCGACGCCGAGCACGCATACCATTTCTAGTACTTCCGACCACGGGCGAAAGGTGTCCCGCATGACCGAATCACGCATTGTTCCGGAGGGTGCCGCAGGCGCCCTCGAGTTCTTCGCAACGTGCCCCAAGGGCTTCGAGCCCCTCCTGGCAGACGAGCTAGCCTCCCTTGGCGCCAGGCACGTGCGCGCGCTCAGAGGCCAGGTTGGCTTTGGCTCCGCGCTCGAGGACGCGTACCGCGCCTGCCTGTGGTCGCGCCTCGCCTCGCGCGTGGTGCTCGTGCTCGACCGCATCGGCGCCGCGGACTCCGACTCGCTGTACCAGGGCATGGCGGAGCTTCCGTGGGAGGACCACGTGCCGGCGGGTGCTACGGTCGCCGTCGAGGCGCACGGCACGAACGCCCAGCTCCGTAACACGCAGTTCGTGGCAGTACGCGCGAAGGACGCGATCGTGGACAGGATTGCCGCCCGCCGGGGAGCGCGCCCCATGGTGGACGTCGAGCACCCGGACGTCTCCGTCGTGGTGAGGGTCTCGCGCGAGCGCGCGACCGTCGGCATCGACCTCACGGGCACCCCGCTCTTCAGGCGCGGCTACGAGGCCGCCCGCTCGGACCGCACCCCCATAGCTCCGCTTCGCCCGGACTACGCCGCGGCGCTTCTGGCCGCCGGCGGATGGTTCCGCTCCGTGCGGCACGACTCCCCCGCGCTGGCCTGTGTCTTCAGCGGCGCCGGCAGCGTCGTGGTCGAGGCGGCCTCCCAGGCGCTCGACCGCGCCCCGGGGCTTTTGCGCACGCGTTGGGGCTTTGCGGGCTGGGGCGGCCACGACGCCGACGCGTGGGACGCCGTCCTCGCACAGGCGCGCCAGCGGGCAGAGGCCGCCCGCGACAGGAAGCCCCTCCTCGTGGCCACGGACACCCGCCCCGGCGCCGAGGCCTCTGCCAGGCGCGCCCTCAGGGCGGCCGGTATGGACGTAGACCTGACGTTCTGCGCGGCGGAAGACGTATCCGCGGCGCTCGCCGGTCACACGGACGCGCTCGCGGTGGAGGACCTCTCGTGGGTCTCGCCGGACGAGGTCGCCACGCAGGCCGCCGCGCTCGCGAAGTGCGCGGCCGCGGCCCAGGGGCTGCCGGCGGAGGCCACCGTGGTCACGCTCTCGCGCGACGGCGCCATAGACGCGGCCCTTGGCGCCGAGCCCGCCGAGAAGGTCGAGGTCATCGTTGGCCAGAGCGACGCGGCCATCAGCCGCTTTGCGGCCGCGGCCCTGCCGGCCGAACGCGAGTGCGTCGAGGTCACGGTCCCGGGCGGCAGGCAGGTCAGGGTGCCCGTGCTCGTGGGCGCAAGCGAGCAGTTCGCCCGCCGCCTCGCGAAGGTCGCCCGGCTCCGCCGCAAGTGGGCGCAGCGCGAGGACGTCAGCTGCTACCGCGTGTACGATTCCGACCTGCCGGACTACGCCGTCAGCATCGACCTGTGGGAGGGCTCGGAGCTCGTGCCAAGCAGGCGCGGGCGCGGCCGCTGGCTGCAGGTGTACGAGTACGCCGCCCCCAGGTCCGTCGACCCCACGCTCGCGCGCAGGCGCCTGCTGGACGTGCTGGCCATAGCCCCCCTCGTGCTGGGCGTCGCGCCGCAGGACGTGTTCGTGCGCGTGCGCACCCACGGCAAGGGCGGCTCGCAGTACGCGGACGAGGTCGCGGCCCCGCGCCGTGACACGCACGGCGATGCCCGCGGCAGGGGTGCCGCCGGGCGCAGGGGCGCCGCCGCGAGGGAGGGATTCGTTCCTCTCCCCCGTGGGGCCCACCTGGTTGACGAGGGCGGCCTCACGTTCGAGGTCAACTTTGGCATGCGCCTGGACTGCGGGCTCTTCCTGGACCACCGCAACGCCCGCTCGCTCGTGCGCGAGATGATGAAGCGCACTCAGGGGTCGAAGCGCTTCCTGAACCTGTTCGCCTACACCGGCACCGCCACGTGCTACGCGGCGGACGGCGGCGCCAAGCACACCACCACGGTGGACATGAGCCGGCCGTCCTTGGACTGGGCACGGCGCAACATGGAGCGCAACGGCTTCGTCAGCACGTCGCGTCCGCCTGAGCACGAGTACGTGCAGGCGGACGTCATCGCGTGGGTGCAGGAGCAGCGCCACACCAAGAACCGCTGGGACCTCGTGTTCTGCGACGTGCCCACGTTCTCCAACTCCTCGCGCATGCGCGGCTCGTGGGACGTCCAGCGCGATCACGCGGAGCTCATCATCGGCGTGTCGCGCCTGCTCACCAGGAACGGCTCGGCCATCTTCAGCTGCAACCTGCGCGGCTTCAAGCCGGACGTGCAGAAGCTCGCGCGCGCCGGCGTCACGCTGGAGGACGTCACGGCCGAGTCCATCCCAGAGGACTTCTCGCGCAACGCGAAGGTGCACCACTGCTACATCGTGAGGCGCGCGTAGCGCACGCAAAAAAGGCGCGGTCGCCATCGTGACGACCGCGCGCATTCCCGGGGCTGGCCCTCCTGCACCCACGGGCCGGACCTCACCCGTCCCTATCGCTTGTTGTAGAACGCCTCCATGTCCGCGCTCATCTGGCGTAGCGTCGGCTCGTCCACGTAGGCCATGTGGCCGCAGCCGTAGCGATGCCACTCCAGGCGCTCCTTCAGCGCGTCGCCCAAAAACTGCGCGCTCATGTCGTGCATCACGTTCCAGTACGGCGTCGCCGCGTCGTAGCGGCCGCCCAGGATTGCCACCTTCATGCGCGGGTTGCGGCGCATCGCCGTAGCGATGTCCGTCGCCACGTTCGGGCAGCCCGTCGAGTCCATCTTGCCAGGCTCGCGGTGGCTCCAGTTCCAGTTAACGCCCACCTGCTCGTAGTTGCTCGATATGTAGCGTGCCGGCGCCTTATAGCCCAACTCGCGGTGGAGGAAATCCCTAAACGCCATCGTCCAGCTGGACTCCACCGCGTCGTCGGCCGCGTCCTCGCCGGCAAACCACTCACTCGACGTCTGCAGGGAGGACGGCGCCTCGGACGAGAAGCGCGTGTCAAGCCGGCCGCAGACCCTGCCGTCGTCCGCAAGAACGCCGCGGCGGAAGTCGTCCAGCGTCACGCGCAGGTGGTTGCGGCGGATGTGCTCGGCGGGAAGCCCGATGAGCTCCGCGTAGCGCCACGCGATGTCCGCCTCCCTCTCCGGGTCCAGCCTGTCGCCCTTCAGGAGCGCGGGCGCCAGCACGTCGTCCGTGAACTCCAGCGCGCGGTCAAACCACTTGTCCGCGCCCTCGCCGGCGCCCACCTTGCCAAAGTAGTGGGCGGTGGCGGCGTACGTCGGCGTCATGCCCAGGTGGTACAGGTCCTCGCCCTCGAGCGTCTGCACCCAGTCGAATATGGCGGAAAGCATCGTGACGCCGGCGACCTTCACGTCCCTCTCGCCCAGAAGGCGCATCAGCACGGCGTTTCGCACCGTGCCGTACGACTCGCCAAACAGGTAGACGGGGCTCGTCCAGCGGCCGTTCTCCTCAAGCCACGTCGTGATGGCGCGGCAGAACGCGTCCGCGTCGCCATCCACGCCAAACACCTTGCTCGTGTCCGCGTCGGCCGCCAGGCTCGAGAACCCGGTGCCCAGCGCGTCCAGAAACACCAGGTCGGACTCGCGCAGCAGCGTGTACGGGTTGTCCTCCACCTCGATGGGATACGCCAGATGGCTCACGCCGTCCGTCTTCACGCGGCGCGGGCCCATGCCGCCAAAGTTGATGGGCACGCTTGCGCAGCCGGGTCCACCGTTGTAGCAGAAGGTCACGGGGCGAGAAGGACTCGCGGATCCCTCCTCGTCAAGCGCCACGTAGGTCAGGCTGAACATCTTGCCCACGAGCCTGCCCGTGTCGGCGCGCACGTCCAGGTGAGACGCCGTGCAGGAGTACTCGATCTTCTCGCCTTCGGTCTCGTTGGAGCCATGCCACGTCAGTCGTGCCGTCGCGGGCTCCGGGCACGTGCTCGCCTCCTCGGCGGGAACGGACATGAACGCCTCCGCCACCTTGGACCTCGCCTGCCTGGGGGTCGCCTCGTTCTGGCTCTCCTCTACCATGCTCGCATTCCCTTCGTCGTGGCCGGCGTGCGGCCGGCCGGGTGTCGTCTACGCAGACAAGTCTATCCCGCGCGCACTCGCGCGCACGAACGTCCGCCTGTGCACCATAAAAAGGAAACACCCCGCGTGCGTGCCCACCGGCCGCTCGCGGGGCGAGAAGGTCAGACACATCCGCCCGCCAGTGCATGCAAGCGGACAGTTCATTCACCGTTCGATCGCCGCGACCTTAGGATTGTCTTCAGTGTTACCATTGCTGCACGCATGTCGTTTGTGACGCTATGCGCCACTCCCACCGACCGCATGGCATCGTCAGTGGCCCCGTGGGTACAACCCGGTGGATGCTGGTCGTCGCAAGCGAAGGACACATCGATATAGGAGCACTATGTCTAACACGAAGCTGCCGGCAACGCCAAAGGGCGTAACCACCAAGCGGCGCAAGTACAACGGCATCCCGCTGTCCGCGGGCATGATTCTCGTCGCGCTGGGAGTCGTCTACGGTGACATCGGCACCAGCCCCATGTACACGCTCAAGGCGATCATGGCGGACAACGGCGGTCTTACCACCATGGGTCAGGACACGGTCCTGGGCGCGCTCTCGCTCATCATCTGGACGCTCACGCTCATCACCACCGTCAAGTACGTCCTTGTCGCCATGAAGGCCGACAACCACAACGAGGGTGGCATCTTCGCGCTGTATTCCCTCGTCCGTCGGTGCGGTAAGTGGCTGATCTTCCCCGCCATGATCGGCGGCGCCGCACTCCTCGCGGACGGCATCCTCACGCCGGCGGTCACCGTCACCACCGCGATCGAGGGCCTGCGTACCATCGACACGTTCTACGCCATCATCGGCACCAACCAGAACATCGTCGTGGCCATCACCATCATCATCCTGTGCGTGCTGTTCGCCGTGCAGCGCGCCGGCACCTCCGCCATCGGCAAGGCGTTCGGACCAATCATGACCATCTGGTTCCTGTTCCTCGGCATCACCGGCCTGCTGAACGTCGGTCTCGACCTCAACGTCTTCCGCGCGTTCAACCCGGTGCGCGGCATCCGCTTCCTGTTCGACGGCTCCATCAACGCCGCCGGCCTCATGGTCCTGGGCAACGTCTTCCTGTGCACCACCGGCGCGGAGGCCCTCTACTCCGACATGGGCCACGTCGGCAAGCCCAACATCTACGCCACCTGGCCGTTCGTGAAGCTCTGCCTCATCCTCAACTACCTGGGCCAGGGCGCCTGGATCCTCGCGAACAGGGGCAACGCGGCGCTCGCGGCCACGCCCGACCTCAACCCGTTCTTCCACATCGTGCCCGAGAACCTCCGCTTCGCAGAGGTCGTCCTCTCCGCGCTCGCCTCCATCATCGCCTCGCAGGCGCTCATCACGGGCTCATACTCCATCGTGAGCGAGGCAATCCACCTCAACCTCATGCCGCACATGAAGATCAACTTCCCCTCGCAGACGAAGGGCCAGATCTACATCCCCATGGTCAACACCATCATGTGGGTCGCGTGCGTGTTCGTCGTGCTGCTGTTCCGCAGCTCCAGCCACATGGAGGCCGCCTACGGCCTGGCTATCACGGTCACCATGCTCATGACCACGGTCCTTCTCTACACCTATATTTCAAGGCTGTGGCACAGGCGCGGCCTCGCCATCGTCTTCGCGCTGTTCTTCGGCGCGATCGAGCTCACGTTCTTCTTCTCCTCGCTCACGAAGTTCTTCCACGGCGGCTACTTCACCGTCCTCATGGCGACGCTCATCTTCATCGTCATGTACGTGTGGCGCCGCGGCACCGCCATCGAGCACACCCAGTCCGTGTACCTGCCCGTCAGCAAGTACATCGACCAGCTCCGCTCGCTTCGCAACGACAACGACTACCCCATCATCGCGGACAACCTGGTCTTCCTCACCAACGACTCCTCGCCGGACAAGCTTGACCGCGACATCCTGTACTCCATCCTGGACAAGCGCCCCAAGCGCGCCCGCGCATACTACTTCCTCAACGTCATGGTCACGGACGAGCCCAACACGCACGAGTTCATCGTCAACAACTACGGCACGGACTTCCTGTTCAAGGTCCAGCTGCGCCTGGGCTTCCGCGTGAACCAGCGCGTGAACACCTACCTGTACCAGATCGTCGCGGACCTCGTGAACTCCGGCCAGCTCGCCCCGCAGGAGCATCGCTACTCCATCTACCGCGAGCACTCCAACGTGGGCGACTTCCGCTTCTGCCTCATCCGCAAGGTCCTCACGCCCGAGACCGAGATCTCCGGATTCAACCGTCGCGTGATGGAGCTCAAGTACATGATCCGCCACGTCTGCGGCTCGCCCGCGCGCTGGTACGGTCTGGAGAACTCCTCCATCATCTTCGAGTACGTCCCGCTGTTCGCCCGCACGAAGCGCCAGCACAAGCTCACGCGCGTCCCCTTGGCCAACGCGGTCGCGACGCCCGCTCCCGCAAGCTCCGGCGCCATGAAGCGCGTCGAAGTCCCCATGCAGGAGCCCGAGGACGACGACATCTTCGCGGACAAGATGAAGAGCGATACCGTCGCGAACGCCGAGGAGGTCGAGTCCTCCGTCATCGGCGGCGACACCGCGAGCTTCCGTCCCCTCAGGGTCGACGAGGAGGAGGAAGAGGAAGAGGACGCGCCGGGCGAGAATAGCTAGCCCCCCACGCCTCAAGCCGCATCCAATGAGGAAGGTCCCTCGGCACCGCCGGGGGACCTTCCTTCTTTCGCGCCTGCGTCCGGGGCCGCGCTACAGCAGCGGCCCCAGGTAGCGCGCCACCGCGGACTCGTCGCACGTCCACGGAGCCACGTGCGTCGCGGCGGCCTTCGCCTCCGGATACGCGTTCGCCACGGCCACGCCGTCGCCCACGGCCGTCAGCATCGTGAGGTCGTTCGGGGAGTCTCCAAACCCCACGGACTGCGCTCGCGGAATGCCCAGGTAATCGCACAGCCAGCGGACGGCCGCGCCCTTTGACGTTTTAGCGTCCATCACCTCGAGGTTGCGCGCGCTGGAATACGTGTAGTGAAGCGTGGAGTCCGCCGCCACGGCTTCGATGGCACGTGCGCGCACGTCGTCGGTGCCCGTGAAGATCGTGAGGCGCTCCACGCTGGGAAGGCTTTCCAGAAGCTGCGTGGTCGTCATGTCCATCGGCGTGCGATAGCGCAGGTACATGTCGCGGTCGTACGGCGGGATGTCGAACCCGCGCATGAGCTCGAAGCGCCGCCGCGACACGTAGATCTTGCCGTCCCAAAACGCGTCGAACGTCACGGGAAGCTCCCTCACGCGCTCGTACAGCGCAAGCGCGCGCTCGCGGCCCAGCGCGCTCAGGTGCAGGCGCCGCGGGCTCCCTGCGTCCCGCACGTCCATCACCACGGCCCCGTCGCTCGCGACCACGTAGCGCGTCGCGGCGTGCCCCAGCACCTGCCCCGACACGGCCGACCATACCCGGCCGGTGCACGGCACAAACGGCACGCCCTTCTCGCCCATGCGGTCGAGAAGGGCAAGGTTGCCGGCCGGGACCGTCTTGTCCCTCGCAAGGAACGTGTCGTCCATGTCCGCGAACACGATGGAGACGGGCGCGTGGGCCGCCTCCGCGGACGCGCGTCCACTGCCGACGGCACCTGCGCGGGCGGGCATCACCCGCGCTCCGCGATCGGCACGTACGCCTGCGCATCCATGTAGGAGTTGTACGCAGGGCGTATGATGCGCGCCGGGCCGTAGAGCTCCTCCATGCGGTGGGCCGCCCAGCCGCTCATGCGCGCGATGGCGAATATGGGCGTGAAGAGGTCCTTCGGGATGCCAAGCATGTGGTAGACGAAGCCCGTGTACAGGTCTATGTTCGCGCACAGCGGCTTCGTGATGTGCCGCACGTCGCGCATGACCTGGGGCGCAAGGCGCTCTATCCGCTCGATGAGCTCGAACTTCTCGGCCTCTGCCGTGCCCTTCTTCCGGGCGAGTTCGCGGGCGTAGCCCTTCACGATCTGCGCGCGCGGGTCGCTTATGGTGTAGACCGCGTGCCCGATGCCGTAGATCAGACCCCTGCCGTCGAACGCCTTGCCCGCAAGCACGCGCGTGAGGTAGTCGGCCACCTCGTCGTCGGACGACCAGTCCTCGATGTGCTCCGCGGCGTCGTCCACCATCTCGCCGGCCTTTGCGTTCGCGCCGCCGTGGCGGGGGCCCTTCAGCGAACCGAGCGCGCCCGCGTACGCGGAGTACGCGTCCGTGCCGGATGAGGACAGGACCCTGCACGTGAACGTGGAGTTGTTGCCGCCGCCGTGCTCCGCGTGGAGCATGAGCATCACGTCGAGCATCATGGCCTCGTCGCGGGTGAAGCCCTCGTCGCCGCGCAGCACGTCCAGAATCGTCTCGGCCATCGAGAAGTCCTCGCGCGCGGGCGGCACCGTGGGCACGACGCCCGTGCGGGCCGCCACGTACGCCTGGTGCGCGATGGAGGCCACGCGCGGCCAGCGGCCGAGCATGGACAGCGCCACGTCCACCTCGTGCACGGGGCTCGTGTCGTCCGGGTTGTTGTCGAACGCATACAGCAAGAGCGTCGCGCGCTGCAGCACGTTCATGATGGACGGGCTGAACGTGGTGCGCGGGAAGATGCGCAGGTAGCCCTCGGGCAGCTGGCGGCGGCTGCCTATGCGCGCGCGGAAGTCGTCCAGCTGCGCCTGCGTGGGCAGCTGGCCCGTCAGCAGCAGGTACGAGACCTCCTCGTAGCCAAAGCGCCCCTCGCGCTGCGCCGCAGAGATGAGCTCCGCCGCGTTGTAGCCGCGATACGTCAGGCGCCCCTCGTCCGGGACGACGCCCTCGGCCGTCTTGTTGTAGCCGTGCACGTTCGAGATGGTGGTGAGGCCCACCAGCACGCCGGAGCCGTCCGCGTTGCGCAGGCCGCGCTTCACGTCGTAGCGGGAGTACAGCTCCGCCGGCACCACGTCCACGTTGCGGCCGCCCTCGTACAGCAGGTCGGACACCTCCGGCCTGCCAAGCCCTACGGACGGCATGGGGTACCGGTCGACGATGTGCTCGAACGCGGAGGTGTTTTCGGGCGTGAGGTAGTGCCGCGGCCTCTCGGCCAGCGGATCGTACGCATAGGACATTGCGTCTCCTTAGAACGTGCCGTCGTGGGCGGGCGCCGGCAAAGGCCGCTGCGCTTCTCCCCTGCCTACAGGCGGTACATGAAGTTGAAGACCTCTTCGCGCTGCATGGTGATCTGGACGCCGATCTCCTTCGACAGCGACTCAAGCTGCTGCTGCAGCTTCGAGAACTCGACGTCAGACGGGCCCAGGTCCACGAGCATGGTCATCGTGAACGTGCCCTGCAGGATGGTCTGCGATATGTCCAGAATGTTCGCGTCGTGCTGCGACAGGGCCGTCGCCACAGCGGCGACGATGCCCGAGCGGTCGCTGCCCAGGACGGTTATGATCGCGCGGTTCTTGGAGTCTTCCTTCGTGGTTGCCATTCGTCCCCAATCGGTGTGTCACGGCCGGCGTCCGGCCGCGTGGCGATAGTTGCAACCATTGTATCCAAGGGACGCGGCGGCCATACCTGCCGCCCCGGCATTGAGCCCATTTCGAAACGTGGGCGCGCCGCGCGGGACCCGGTGGCACGCGCCATCGCCCCCCCCGCGCAGGCGCCGGGCGAGAAGTGCCGGGCGCCCTAGTTGTTGCGGGCGTCCTCCTCGCTTGCCCTCAGCAGCTGCGCCACGTCGTCCTCCGAGACGCCCATGGCGACGGCAAGCTCCTGCAGGGAGCGCTCGCTCGCCTGCTTGAAGATGCGCTCGTAGGCGACGGGCGGACGCTTGTTGGAGGCCCGCACCTGCTCGATCCTGGTGCGGAACGTCTTCGCGATGCGCACGGCGTCCCGGCAGCTGCCGCGGCGCAGCTCCGTCTTGAAGCGCTCCTCCTCCAGCGCGTTGCTGCGGGAGGAGAGCTCCTCCAGCGGGAGCTCCGTGTACTCGCCTATGATCTGCTCCGCCTGCTTGCGACCGATGACGGGGCGAAGCCGCCCCTCGCTTGCCACCGGGAAGCTGATGCGCATGGGATGGCGACCGCCCACGGGCATGAGCATGTACGTGGCCTGTGGATCGTCCTCGATGGCCTCCACCTTGCAGACGCCTTGTCCCGGATGAACTACGTATTGGCCAACCTTATACATGTGGTATGCTCCTTTCGCGCAATATGCTACTTACCTTAGCACATTAGCGAAAAAAATGCCACCAAACCGGCAATATGTCTTGCACATGCCCTACAAGTAGTGTAGTTTAGTGCGTTTCTCTATGTATGGCGCCTACTTGCAGCAGTCTGTCACCCAGCTCACGAAGTTCTCCTGCGCGTCACCGGACGTCTCCGCGAGCTCGAAGCCCCTGCCCCACACCGGCGTGAACGACACGTCCTTCACCCCGTCGTATGCGCCAAGCGCGGCCGCCAGGTTCGCGTCCGCGGTCAGCGCCGTCGCGGATTGGAACAGCCCCGTGTTGATGCGCCAGTGCGGCGCAACCTCGCACGAGCCAAAGCCGGCGTAGTGGCCGCTCAGGGCGTACAGCGGGTTCATCGCGTTCACGCGGCTCTGCATGTCCGTCTTCAGCGAGTCCAGCTTCACGATGTCCTGCGCCCAGTCGCTCACCAGGTCGTCCTTCCAGCCCTTCAGGTCCTTGTACCTGTCCGCGTTGTCGCCCAGAAGGGTCGCCACCGTCTCGTCAAAGTGCAGGCTCGACTCGTCGTCCACGCCAAACAGCTGGTTGGACGTGGTGGAGCGGTCCAGCGCATCATAGGCGCACACGCCCTTCTGCGCGGGGCGGCAGTGCTTCACGAAGTCCCACATGCTCGTGATGGTCACGCCGCCGGCGCTTGGGCTGTACGTGATCCAGCGGTCGTCCCCGTTCAGCGCGCTCACGTAGCTCTCCGCGTCGTTGTACACCGTGGACTGCACCTTGGTGACGCCGCTCGCGGCGGAGCCGTCCGTCGTCTCGGTCGCGTCGCCGTCGGTCGCGGCGGAGCCCTCCTGCGAGGAAGACGCGCCCGAGGCCGCGGCCGCGCCGCCGTCCGCCGCGCCCTTCTCGCCCGCGCCGGACGCGTCCTCAACCGCGCCGGTCATGACGTCTATCTCGACCGCGCTGTCGGAGTTTATGTTGGGGTCGCCGGGAAACGCCGGGTCCACCAGATGCCCCGGCGTGTACGTGTACGGAAAGCTCGTGGTCGAGAAGAACTTCTCCGCGGAGCCCTCGATCGTCTGGAGCATGTAGTCGTAGTACGTGCCGGAAAGGTAGCTGCCGTCCTGCACCGGCTCCAGCTTCAGGGCCTTGTCGTCCGCACCGGTAAGGCCGAGCTCGTTCACGAGCTTGCCGTACGCGGTCGCGAGGTCGCAGGAAAGCGCCTTCGTCCACTGGCCGTCCGCGCGGGCGCCGTCGTTCGCGAACTGCCCCATCATCCACTCGTAGCCGCTGTCCGCCGCGTCGTACGACGTGATGGGGCACCACGACGCCGAGCCAAACACGCGGTCGGATATGGACTTGCCGTCCGCGTCGTGCATGGCCGCGCCGATCTTGGAAAGGTACGGCGTGAAGATGCCGCAGTCCCCCAGGGCGCCCAGGCACGCGGACACGCCCCCTCCCGCGCCGTAGCCAAACACGAAGATGCGCTTCGCGTCGCACGGCAGGCTCTTGCCGTTGTAGCGCAGGTAGCGCACCGCCGCCTTCAGGTCCACCACCGGCCACGGCGCGCCGCCGGAGTACTGCTCGCTCGAGTCGCTCACATAGCCGCCGGAGCGCCCACGAAACCCCGCGTACACGTACACGAGGCCCTTCTTAAGGTACGTTCCCAGCCCGTCGTACGAGTACGCCGTCGGGCAGCCCTGCGCGGAGAGGCGCGCGGAGTTTATGGGCATGACCACCGGGGCGGTCTTCGGCGTGAACGAGCCCACCCTCGCGTCCGGCGCTATCTTGCAGCGGTAGGTGTCCCCGCTCTTCTCGCCCTTGAAGTAGGCACCCGGGACGTAAATGGCAAGTGACTCGTAGCTGCCGGCCGCCGGGTCCGTGCAGTACGGAAGGCCCAGCTGGTAGTAGCAGTCGTTCGTCTCGTCGTAGTTCCAGGCGGAGTCGTCGATCTCGAGCTTCTTGTACTCGCCCAGGTTGACCTTCACGTCCTCCGGCTTGTCAGACTTCCCGTCGCCCCTGCAGGCGGCAAGCCCCATGGCCGATGCCGCCCCCGCAAGCGCGAGGAAGCCCCTCCTGCTCATGTCCATTCGCAACTCAGCTCCCCGTGGGCTATCCCTGGCGTACGCCCTTGACCTTGCTGGCGATCGCGTTCTGCTTCTCGCGACGGTCCTCCCCCCAGAAGCAGCACGAGAGCATGCCGGGGCCAACGTGGCAGCCGATCGTGGGTCCGATGGTCGACGTGAGGATGCGCGCGGAGTCGTCGATGTCCGCCACCATGGCGCCCAGGCGCAGGCCGTCGTTCTCGCAGTCCGCGCTGCCGATGGCCGCCACGGCCGGATACTGCAGCTGCGAGCGGTGCTTCTCGTAGTACTCCTTCATCTTGCGCATCCCCTTCTTGCGACCGCGCGTCACTCCCAGGATTGTGAGCTCGCCGTTCAGCTTCCAGGACAGCAGCGGCTTCGCGTCCAGCGCGGACGATACGAGCGCGACGGACCTGGGAATGCGGCCGCCGCGGTGCAGCGTGTCAAGGTTGTCCACCATGAAGATGGTCCACACGTGGTAACGCGCGTCCTCCGCCCAGCGCACGAACTCCTCCGCGGTGACGCCGCGGTCGCGCTGGCGCACGCCCTCCTCAAGCAGCAGGTAGAAGGACGTGGACGCCAGCAGCGTGTCCACGATGTAGATGGGCAGCTCGCGGCCCAGCTCCTCCTGCACGCGGTCGAGCGCCGTGCAGGCGCCGTTGTAACCGCCAGAGATCCCGCTCGAGATCGTCATCAGCACGGTGGGGACGTCAAGCTCCGCCGCCTTGCGGAACGCCTCCTCGTACACCAGCTGCGACGGCTGGGACGTCTTGGGGGTCGCGCCCCAGCGAATGCGCTCGTAGAAGTCGTGGGCGCTCATGGACTGGAACAGGTCGTCCAGCCCAGAAAGGCCGCCGTCGGGCTTTCCGGCCTCCGTGTAGGTAAAGGGAAGGAACGTGAGCCCCGACCTCTCGATGTCCTGGATCGAGAAGTCGCACGTCGAGTCTGTCATCAGGTTGAACTTGGCCTTCATATGAACCTGTCCTCGCTAAGATCGATTCGGATGGTGATATTGTACGGCTAATGGGCAAATCGCCAAGACATGGAGGTCCACATGCTCCACACCGACACTACGGACGGCCGCGGCTCCTCCAGCAACGCCCCCGCAAGGGGCGCGTCCCCCAAAAACGCGGTGCAAGACGCCGTCGACGCGGGTACCACCGGCAGCGTCCGCAGGCTCCACCTCGTCTTCAGGGGAGAAGTGCAGGGCGTCGGCTTCCGCTGGACCTCCTCGCGCTGCGCCAACTCCGTCGGCTGCACCGGATGGGTCCGCAACGAACCCGACTGGCAAACCGTCACCATGGAGCTCCAGGGCACGCAAGAGCAGATATCCGCGTTCTTCGGCGCGTTCGCGCACGCCTATGCGCGCTACCCCATCGAGTACGTGATCGACGAGAAGGACGACATCCCTCCCGTCGAAGGCGAGCCCGACTTCAGGGTCAGGTACTAGAAGGGGGAAAGCTCCCGCGCGGACAGCAAGCTTGGAAATGCCGACAAGAAACTTGGGCATTTCGACAGAACGCCAAGCAGTAGCAAGCGGCAGCTGCACGCCCCATGGCAACTCGGCCCATGGCCGATGCCTACGAAGAAGCCCCGCACTGCGTTTCCGCAGGTACGGGGCCTTTTCTTCATGGTGGCGGGGAAGGGAATCGAACCCCTGACACGGGGATTTTCAGTCCCCTGCTCTACCAACTGAGCTACCCAGCCGTTACTTGCTCGCTTGCAAGCCTGTTTAATATATCAAAGATTCCGCGCGCGTCAACGAACTTTTTCAAACCAGATGGAGAGAATTTGAAGTCCGCAGGTAGATGGGCATTAGCAAGCACTCTCCACGCGTGTGGTCGCGATGGTCAGAAGGCGCCTCCGCCTCCTCCCCCTCCGAAGCCGCCGCCTCCGCCGCCGGAGAAGCCGCCCCCGCCGCCCCCGCCGGAGCTCATCGAAGACGCGGCCATCGCGGCAGAGCTGACCTTGTGAGACGAGGTGACCGAGGATCCAAGGCGCGATGCGGGGCTTCCCAGCGCGGTGTGGGGATACATGTACCACCCGTAAACCGGAGCGACGACCGGGTCCTCCAGAACCTGTGGCGCGGCAACCTTCAACTGCTCGATTACCTCCTCCGCCACGCCAAGCGAGACGGCCATCACAAGCAGCCTGTTCCAAAGGATCACGTCCTGGGGGACGGCCTCCTCCAGTCGGGTGAAGTCCTTGAGCCACCTCCTCAGGGCCTTCAGCTTCGCGATGACCTCGACCGCCTCCTCCGACAGGTTGTCCATGCGCCTCAGAACCACGAACCCCAGTGCCGCGGACGCCGCGAGCAGCAGAACCACTCCCAGTCCCCAGCCCACCGGTATAACCTCGGCTATCGTCATGAACAGCAGGGCTGCCGCCACAAGAATGTCAAGCGTCATCGCACCGACGACAAGTCCCTGTCCGTTCGAGTTCCTGTCGACGAAGAACCCCCGCTGCTCGGCCTGGGCCTTGACGTCGGTCTTCCAGTTCTCGTATGCGTCGTTGTATGCCTCTGGCTTGTCTTTCGCCACCTTCTCGAAGTCCGAGAAGTACAGGACGCCGTTCTCGCGGCCCTTGCACTTGGAGAGCACCTTGTCGAAGAACTTGAGGGTCGATCGATCGATTGCGGCCGCGCTCTTGCTCGCCGGCACACCCCCCGCGTTGTCGACCTTCGTCAGGGCGTAGTCATCCTCCGACTTCTTGCGGCCGAACACCCCTCTGCTCTCGATCGCGACCTTTTCAAGCTTCAGCGCACCGACGTCGGTCAGCCGCACGAGCGCGGCAGACATGTCGTCGTCCGTTGGCTCGCCGTCGTTCAGCAGGGCACCCAGAACGGCGGGATGGTCATCCGTGGGCACGTCGCGGAAGTACTTGTCGTCAAACTGGGGCGTGTGCCGTCTCTTATACGAGGAAAGCCTGCCAAGAGACACCGCTCCCGCAAGGAGCGCCACGAGCACTCCTATGCCAAGGGCCGCATAGCTCACCATGCGAGCCTGAGCGCGGCGTTCGTTCGCCTCGTCAGCCCACTTCTGCTCCTCGTTGAGGACCGTGCTCAGGACCTTCTTGTTTGACGTGGGCGCATCCGATAGCCACGAAGCGGGGAAAACTATCCTCGCTTCGGCGAACTCGTCGCTACCGACTCCCGGGACCGTGTAGATGATGTCGCTGCCCTTGAAACTAAGCGAGGCGTCAAGGGGACCATGTCCCCAGGCCCTGACGGTCTTGCCCGCCGTAACCGCCTCTCCATCGGGAACGGGGAGGTGAACCGTACAGGTCACGTTCTCGCTCTCCACGTCCCAGCCGTCGCTCACGAACTTCCAATAGAGCTCGGACGTGTCCTCGTACCTACGCGCCAAGTTCTGGTCCGTGTACGTGATGGCGAAGTCAGCCGTGTCGTCACTGTGCGCGGAATAGATCTTGACCTTCACGTACGCGCCTTCGTCCGTCACGAGGTACGTGCCATCCCGCCCGTAGTCGGCATCGCCCTCCTGCACGCGCTTGAATTCCTGGAACTCCCCTCCCGATCCAAGCTCACCGACTTTGTTCACCTCGGAGCTGATCGAGGTTCCCTCATACTCCCCCTTCGGAATCTTCCAATAGACCCCATGGAAGTCTCCATCAAAACTGAACTCTCGCACCTCGCTGACAACGACCGACCCATCGGTCCTCACGGTCGCATCTATATCGACCTTGTCAATCGAATACTCATCTGCACGTGCGACACCCGCCGTTGCCAGCATGGTTGCGAGGAAGGCGGCTGCAAGAGCCATTGCTGCGAGGACTGCCGCCAAGGACAGTCTGTCGCGTCGGAACTGCGCGATTCGAGCGACCATCGAGTCTCCCATTCTTTCTGGTTCCCACGTCGTTGCTCGAAAATATACCAGAGACATGGGTATAGACTGCAATGTATATGTCAGGCCAGCGGATAGTGGTATCCATACGACAAGGAGTGGATTTGCATGGCACTGGACAAGAGCGTATCGAGCGTGCTCAACGAGCAAATCAACAAGGAGCTTTATAGCGCATATCTCTATCTTACGTTCGCGGACTATTACGAGGACCGCGGGCTCAAGGGCTATGCGAACTGGTACATGATTCAAGTCCAGGAGGAGGTCGACCACGCGAAGATCCTCCGTCGCTATCTGTTGGACAACGACTTCAAGCCGACGATGGAAGCAATCGACAAGCCCGACAAGACGTTCGCAAACGACCTCGAGCCCCTCGAGGCTGGCTACGAGCACGAGCAGTATGTGACGAGCCTCATCAACAAGTGCTACCAGGCGGCCTACGACGCCCATGACTTCCGCACCATGAAGATGCTCGACTGGTTCGTGAACGAGCAGGGCGAGGAGGAGTCGAACGCCTCGGACATGATTACCGACTACAAGCTATTTGGCAGCACGCCTCAGGGCCTGTTCAGCCTCGACCAGAAGTACCTCACACGTACTTACGTCCAGACCACTGCGATGCCGATGTAGCTCAGCCCTATTAGGCATTCGCTTCGTTTGCGTGCCGCTGGGGGGTGGATCCAGAAGTGGACCACCCCCTTCTCATGTCCAGGCGGGTCTCTACTCATCAGGCGTGACAAAGGTAAAGAGAGTGCCGCAGACGTTGACCGTCTGCCCATGCCCGAGGATGCAGAAGTCCTGCACCTCTCTTCCCCCCACCGTCGCCAGGTTCTTGGCTCCAAGGTTCCTAACCCTAAGCCCTTCCGAAACGCATTTGAACCCTACGTGTCTACGTGAAACGGCCATCGAGTGGAGAACCACGTCGCAGCACTGGTCACGACCGACCGTCAACTCGGATTCGGGAATCGGAACCTTTACCTCCATGTCGGGCGACCTTACCCAAAGCATCTTCCTCTTCCAGTGGGGAAGGCTGGAGGAGGGAATATCCAGGGGCACCGTCGCGTCTGAGTCGGACGAGCATTCGTGACTCTTGCCATTATCGCCAGCGTTTTGGGCGCGGGTCCCACCACCATCCCTCCCCTCGCCCACCAGCTGGCCAAGTCCCATCGTTGACATGGAGCCGGGCGGCCTGGAGAAGTCGTAGAGGCACCCATAGCAGATGTCCATATCCGCAAACAGCTCTTCGCCGCAGTTCGGACATATCTTCGTCCGTGCCCTCCCCACCTTGTCCGCGAAGCCGGCCGGGGTCTCGCGCCCGGCGGAACTCTCCATTTCGCCCAGAGTTTTCATCGACGACACGTCCCTTCTCGGTCACAGGTCTCTTCCATGGTGAGCGTTTCGTTCGCCGCAGGCCAAGGCGAGTCGCTGCCGGGGCGCTCCAAGACGAATGACGCTCCACGAGCGCGCACTATCCTCCCTGGCTGGACCATCCTTTCCGATAGGACGACGCCGCCGTCCCTCTTGACGAATGCGACGTCTATGGGATAGCGCATGCAGAAGGTGTGAATGGATGAGCACCTCCGGAGCATGACCTGCCGCCCCTCCGAATCGCGAAGAAGACCCTTCGCCTTGCGAAAGAGAGAGTCAAGGACTTCGAAGCTTCCAAAGTCGAAGCGTCTCGTCCGAATGCGTACGAGCTGCAATCAAATCACCACCCCAGGTCTGAAACGGTCAACGGTAATGGTTCTCTCGTGCCTTAACGAAAGCGGCGCGGAATAGCCGACCCCCGCCACGGACACGGTCGTAGGCCAAGGATGAAACGTGAGGGTGCACCTATATGTGGTGAGCAGGGGCGTAAGGGGAAAGGTCAGGCCGTCCTTCTCGACCGCGGAGGCGGCATCGCTCGCAGAGACCGTCACGTCACATGCCCTCGAGTTCAGGGCCTTCCGTATCACTCCCTCGATCTCGGAGACGGCCGCGCCCCTGCTCTGTGATCCAGACGGCGAGACTCCATGCGATACCGCCGCATCGAGGGAGACCCTGTCAAACGTGGAGCACACCTCAGCATACTTCGCGAGGTTATACACGATGAGGGCTACGACGATGATGACAGGCAGCATTGCCGCGAGCTCGACAGTCATCTGGCCAGACTCACGAGCCTCTCCGCACCCCCTCATGGAATCGCCTCCGAGAGAGTGGAGAGGTCTATCGTCAGGGGGATTGATGCCCCCTCCATTCCGGGAATCGGAATCTCCGCGATGGTGACCTTGCCGCCGTCCCCCATCATCGACACCAGTTTGGAACGGCACGTCTTTATGATTCCACGCTGATCGTGAGGCAGGGACTGTATGAAAGACCTCACTTCCGCCGTCTTCGTCGCTCCTGCCTTATCCAAAATATGCTGGCTGTTCGTCAGCACAGGCTTCCTGAGCCTCATGTCAGAGGGTTCGAATCCCGCCTTCGATACGACATCCTTGACCTTCCTCCGCATCCAGCTTGCAACCTTCTCCCCAAACACGCCGCCTATGTCGTCGAAGAACTTGTTTGCAGCCTGGCTGACGCTTCCGTATGCAGATCCATAGCCGACCAGAAGCGACCCCCACAGGTCTCCGATGCCATCAAGCAGTCCGGAGAAGAGCGTCCTGTCCGACCTTTCGAGACCGTCGAAAACGCTTGCGAGGACGTTGTGGCCATCCGTGTCATCATCGGGAGCCAGTGCGGCGCCTGAGATCGCGACACCCGCCGGAAGCGTCCCCGACTTGAGAAAGGCGCTTGACAGCCCACGAGGAAGCTTGGTTGCGTCTCTCATAACGAAACCGATGCATCCGTATGCGCCGGGCGGGCACAGGCGCGGTCGTTCGACCGCGAGCATGTTCATCGCCTTCTCGAACGCTGACCCACTTTTCTCCGCCGCTCTCTTCATGTCCTCCTCCGCTTTCCTCTCGTCTTCCTTCGCCCTCTGGTAATCCCTTGACGCCTCTACCACGTCCCTCCAGTAGTGCTCGAAGCCGTTGTTGATGTTCGTCGATGCATCCGCGACGTTTCCCATGGCCGCCGCATTCATGCGGCACGTTTCGCAATAGGCAACCGACCCCGACTCTATGTCTGCAAGCGAGGCGTTGCCGGCAAACGGACCGGTTGCACCGGGACAGTCGAGCGAGCAATGCAACGTCACACCCGCCTCCTCACTCGTACATGGCCAGACGGCCGTCGAGTAGAGCTCGGTCTCCATGACCATCCGTGTCGTGTGGGGCAGCTCGGGCAGCTGAATGTCAACGACCTCGCCTTCCTCGCACCGCGCCTTAGAGAGCTCCTTTGCGGCATACCGGTAGAAAACCGCACGCGCGCATGAGCGCTGGAGTTCGTCGGCAGAGCCCAGGTCGATTACGTTGGACGCTGCCCGGGCGGTGTAATAGTTCACGGCTCTTCTGCGCGCAAAGTCGAACTTCCAGGTACTCGGGCTTGGATACATCGGGTTCTGCCCCTCCGTTAGCTTCGCGAGGGACTGCGCTCGCTCCCTCATGCACGTACCAACGTTGTCCGCATGCCAACCCCTCTCCTTGGCATCATTCGCCCTGTCAATCGCCTCCTTCTTCCTAGCTGACGCCTCCCTGAGATCTTCGGCCGCCTTTTCCATCTCCTTGCCGTCGACCTCGTCTAGCAGATGGCTGAAGTCGGACTTCGACTCCTGCGGGTACGGCACCGCAATCCCGGCGTAGCTCAGGCCTCCAGACGAGTTCGCCGATACCGTTGAGGCCGAATTCGCCACGATGAGAGCGGGAAGAGCCTTCTCAAGTCTCTCGAGGCCTTGCGAGGCCGACTTGGCGAACTTTTTCCGACACTCGAGAATCTGCCTGCCCGCCTCGAGAATCCTCGGTGCTCCCTGCTGGAGAACCGGAATCGCCGCCACGATCATTCCCGCGCCGTACACGATCGCTCCCAGGAGGCCCATGCTCAAGACGCATGCATCCAGCACCTGTGCGATGGTAGAAAAGGCCGCGACGCAGTTTTCGCCAGACATTGCAGCCGCATCTGCCACCTCCTGCACGTCAGCCGCCCTGGCGTGGCTCCACTGGGACGCAGCCACGCCAAACGTGAGAGCGATGCTCATGAGGAGCGCGACGGCAACGGCTACGGTGGTGTAGCCACCCTCGTCGTCGATGAACACATCAAGGATGCAGGCTCCACGATCAGCTCCTCTACGCCCACAACCGCTGCCAGTCTCCATAGGTCCCCCTTATCCAACTCGGGCGCACCTCTTCCCTTAGGGACTCCCTCAGGACTATCCCCTTGCCGTCGCTCTCGGAGAACGCAGCCAAAGCGACCCCGAGAAGGGGAAGTGGACGAACATGCCCGACGACCTCGACGCTTACGCCCCTTCCGCTCCTGCTCAGCGAAATCGACCAGTCTGACGTGCCGCCAGAGTGAAAGAGGGGGACGTCGGGAACAGCCTCAAGGCGCCTGAGCACATACGACCTGCAGTCCGACAGGTCTCCGTCATAGTCAGTCGCAATCGCCCTTGCCGCCTCCGCAGCGGCAGACCTCATGGCCGTACGCGTGTAGATGATGCAGACCGGCTGCACGAGCAACGCAATGACGAGCATGAGGGTGGGTAACAGGACGGCCGCCTCGATCGTTGCCTGGCCAGACGTTGATTTCGCAAGCTCAATAGAGAAGAACGTCCTGAAAGACCGAGAGGACGTCACCCTCCAGCGAATGCGACCCTGACCCGGCGATCGTCGCATACAGCCTTCCGCTGCCGGCATAGCCGACAACCCTTGACAGCGCAACGACGATTGCCAGGAAGGCAAACAGTACCAGCGCGTATTCGACGGTGGACTGCCCCTTCGCATCAGACAAGACACCGCACTTGATTTTGGCAAAATGGCCTCCATCATCCTCGACCTCCATATGGCTCACCTGGGAACTCCCTCCTCCCATTCCTTCGCATCCATCCGGACAACCTTTACCTCCGACTCTCTCGAGTCCCTCGTCCCCCTCACGACGACCGTATCCACCCATCCGTCCCCGACGACGGTGCAGGACCAGTTGTTCCCAAGCAGGTCGAGGTAGCCCGCACGCACAAGCACGCACTTCCCTGCCCGCGCGTACTCCTCCAAGAGCCGCGTGGCCGTATCCTGCAAGCTTGCTTTCGACGTATAGCCCCTCACGCCGTCCTTTTTCGAAGGCGAGGGGGGTCGCCGCGTGACATGCCGTGACGAGCCGCCGTCTTTGTCGCCCTCGTCCTTCGGGCTCACGCCTTTGCCAGAGATTCCCCCAAAGGGGGAGTCTCCCCCTCGTCCGCGCACGTGCGCCTCAACGTCCGCTTCCTGGCCCGCGCTGACTTCCACCTGGCGACGGCAGCACACTGCCGTCGCCATGAAGCCTACCAAGAGCGCGAACAGGGCCAAGGGGACGAGTCTGGAACCCCCTCGCCTGACAGCCATGACCTAGAGGGCCCCTATTCCACTCGATATCGCGTCCCAGAGCTGCTGGACCTTCCCCTTGAAGGTGATGATTGAGAGAATCGCAATTACTACCAGGACTCCAACGAGAATGGCGTACTCCGTTGTTCCTTGTCCGTCTTCGTCACGCAGGGTCTCCCAAACGCCCCAGGCCACGTCTTCCATTCCCATCCTCAGCTGTTCCATCTCACTGCCCTCCTCTGATTTGGATAGATACGAGTGGTGTGCCGTTCCTCCCCTCTGGGCAAACGCCCCTTTGTACGACCGCATGGCCTCATGTCGTTGTCAGGCTCGATCCGATGAGCGGTCCCAGGATTGACAAAAGCATCGCCGGCACGATCAGGGTGCCCAGGGGAATGAGCATCTTCACCGGGACCTTCTCAATCTCCTCCTCCAATTGAGACCTCTGTTCCTCCCTTATTGCCTGCGCCTGGGACTCGAGGGCGGATGCAAGGGGCGACCCGAACTCGAGGGCTTGGGACACCGTCGACGAGAAGCTCCTCAGCGCACCCACATCCAATTCCTCGGCAAGCCTATCGAGCGCGGACGACCGGCTCTCCGCCCCGATCTGCCACGAGAGCAGGGCCTCTCCAAATGCCGAGGAAAGGTCGTCCTCGTAGCGTTCGCAGTAAAGCGAGAGCGCCGCATCGAACGAGAGCCCGGACGAAAGTCCCAGGGTCACCACATCCAGAAACGTCGGCAGAGACCGGAGACAGGCTCGTCTGGCCGCGCTTTCCCTACCCCTGCGATCGAGCTCCCTGAAGGCGGGCAGCGATGCCATCCTGCTTGCGATGAGCTCGAGACACTCTCCCAACCCGCCCGTGCGGTCGAGTTCGCGAGAAGGGCGCCTCCCCAAAAGGCCAAAAGCCATCGCAAACGCAGCCGTCGACGCCGACAGGCACCCACCCACGTACGCCAAGTCCATCACACGACCCCCCTCATAAGCCGCCTGATGATGATCAGCGCGAACGCGTCCATCACGACCGCGGTCATTACGCTCGCCATGCCGGGAAGCGTCGCGAGTCCGGCCCGAAAGTCCGGGGACAGAATCGAGAGCGCGGCAATCATGATTACCGGAAGTCCGCAGACGATCCTGACAGAGAGCCTCACCTGCGCCGTCTTGACCTCGAGCATCCTCTCGAAATCGCCCTGTCTCTCCACCATCTTCGCCGCGTGCCCGAAGAGCGACTTGAGGGGGCTTCCCGTCCTCTGGGATATGAGGAGCGCGGTCGTGAGCAGGCCGACCCCCGGCGCCTCAAGCTCCTTCGATAGCTCCGCGAGCGCCTCTTCGGCAGACTCGCCGCACCTCATTCGGAGCGACGCCCTTGCAAAGGGCTTCGCGGCATGACCTCCCTCGTGCGCCCCAAGGTACTCGATCGCCTGGGCAAGCGTCTCGCCTGAGCCAATGGCCATGGCAAGGGTTCGGAACACGCCCGGCATCTCCTGGGTCAGCTCTCGTTCGATACGTCGGAGTTGCGCCTGGTGCCATACGGGCACGCCGGCGAGCGCCACTGCCATTGCTATGGGCACGCCGATGGGAGACAGGGCGACAAGACAGAGGACGACGGCAAGCAATGCGTCCCCAACGACAACGGCCGCCACTCCCTGCCCCGACGTCCTTGCCAAGCCCTCCGGGAGGGCCCATGAGTCTGGACCTCCCTGGCCATTCCGCGCGGACACGACGACCTCCTCGCCCAAGGCGTGCCACGAATCCGTGGAATCAAGGGCGCCGACCAGGCGAGAAGCCCCAAGAGTGCCAAGGAGGGCCCTCGCATACCTTGTCGCCTTCCGGCGCAGCAGGCTCTTGGGGCTCGTCCCCAAACGGCCCCCGTGGAGCACGAGCACCGCAAGAAACGTCGTCAGGCTGCCAAGGACGGCATACATCGCCTCCATCTCTCTACCTCCTCAGACCCAAGCGCACCAATCCGAACCGCCTCTCCTATGAAGCTGGGCTCCGAGACGAGTTCCCACGTCCCTCTCGCCTGGTCGTAGCGGACGCACTCTCGAAGCGCAACTCCCCCCGCATCCCCTCTCGACACCTCGCTCAGCGACGTGATCCGACGCATGCCGTCCGGAAATCGCGAAGACATCACGAGCAGGTCAAGGGCCGAGGCGATCTGCTCCTCGATGATGTCGGTGGGAAGGTCCATGCCGAACCTCGCCATGAGCACGAGCCTCAGGATTGCCTCCTGCGCCGACCCCGCATGAAGCGTCGTCAGCGATCCGTCATGCCCGGTGTTCATGGCCTGCAGCATGTCGATCGTCTCCTCGCCGCGGCACTCTCCCACAACGATTCTGTCGGGTCGCATCCGCAGCGCGTTCTTGACGAGGTCGCGAATGGTCACCTCTCCGGTCCCCTCGATGGAGGCCGACCGCGCCTCCAGCCGCACCACATCGGGATGAGTGTCAAACTTCAGCTCTGCGGAGTCCTCTATGGTCACGATGCGTTCATGCAGGCCGATCTGAGTGCTCAGGGCGTTAAGCAGGGTCGTCTTTCCCGAACCGGTCCCGCCCGCGACGGCGATGTCCTGCCTCGCGTGCACCGCCCAGGAAAGGAGCGTCGCATACCACCTCGGGATCGAGCCAAGCTCAACGAGCCTGTCGAGCGTCGTGATGCGATCGGAGAACTTTCGAATGGTGACCGCCGGGCCGTTTATGGCAATGGTGTCCGACACCGCGTTCACTCGGTCGCCGTTGGCAAGGCGAGCATCGACAAGAGGGTTCGTCCTGTCGAGCCGGCGTCCCAGGGGAGCAAGGATCCTGTCGATCACCATCATGATCTGCTCCTTGGACTCGAACACCGACTCCGCAGAGTGGATGCGCCCATCTCGCTCGAAGAACAGGGCGCCCGTTCCGTTGATCATGATCTCGCTCACACCGTCGTCGTCCAGGAGGCTCTGTATGGGGCCCAGGCCGCAGATGTCGTCCAGCACCTCCCTCGTCACCTGGTCCTGCTCGCTCTGCAGGAGCGAAGAGAAGTGCGCCTCGTTCAATATCGCCTGGCAGGTGACCGCAAGCTCCTCCCTTACCTCGCTTGCCTTCACGGACTGGAGCATCGAGGCGATCGCCGAAAGGCCAAGCCGCCCCACCAGCTCGTGCCGCAGGTCCTCCCGAAGCCTCCGATAATCTGACCTGCTTGTCGTTCCCTCGCCGACAACGCCGAGCGCGACGGCCTCGTGCGTCTTCACCCTCTCGAGGACAGACATCAGACCACCTCCTCCCTTCGCGAGAAGAACTTGAATCTCGGCCTCCTGGTCTCGACGTGGGCGGCAAGCTGCGCGTCCTCGTCAGACGGCAGGGCCCCAAGCTCGGCCAGGGTCCTCGCGAGCATGACTTTGACGCTCTGCACCATCGGACCACCCTCTCTCACGAGCTCCCGTATTCCTCCGGCGGCCGCAACCTCCTGCACCTCGGGCCCACCGTCGATCACCCGGAAGAACGGGGCGCCCTCAAGGCCCCTCTGGCCGATGCCTGGCCCGAGGTCGTTCTTCGCCCTCGGGTTGGCGACGTTCTCCACGCGCACCATTCGGGTCCTTGCGACGCCAAGGCGCACCACGAGCGAGCTCGTCCTTCCCGCGGAGCCGATTGATCCGGGCGCGCCGTCGTGCACCACGAACACGCGGTCCGCCTTCTGCACGGCCTCGGCGACCGCGTCGGTAAACGTCGTCGACGTGTCCACAAGGACGAGCTCGTACCTCTGTACCAGGTACTCGAGCAGCCGGCCTACGTGCGGCATGACCTGCTCCGCCATCTCCGGCCTCTCGCACGGCCCCCAGAGGCACGCATCGTTCGCGAGCCGGACGCAGCTCCTGCCCATGGTCTCGATTGACGGAATCCCGTTGGCCGCAAGCTTCGCAAGGTCGACGGGAGCCCCCACGCCAAATCCCGCATACACGTTTCCGCAGGAAAGGTCGAGGTCGACTACCGCCACGCTCAGCCCCCACAGGCTCGCCACGACGGCGCACTCCGATGCGATGGTGGTCTTGCCCACACCGCCCCTCCCAGAGACGAACACGAGCATCGACCCACGTCCTCCTTCCGCAGGGCCGGCGGGCGTCATCGTCTTCTCGCTCCAGGAAAGGCCATCGGGCTCGTCCAGAGCAAACGGAACGTCATCCAAGTCGCGCGGCGGCCCTCCCCCTTCCGCCGCGGGCGCGGCGGCACCGTCTGCCCGAACGCCCCCCGCGCTCCCCTTGGCGCGGGCCACCGCGACCGCGGCATCAACCTCCCCCATATCGATCACGGTGTCGATGCCGGCCTGTGACGCCCTCGAGCGCAGCGACCCCGAGGCGTTGCGCGTAACGAGAACCACGCTTCCCGCCATGCCGTCATGCGCCACCGCAGCCGCAAGGTTCATGTCCGAAACGCCCGATTCGCTCAGTCCGACGATCACTCCCCATGGAGCTCCGACCGAGTCCATCACCCGCTCCCGGAGGTCCTCCGCACTCGATGCGAACGCAAGCGTCGCCTTCGGGCGAAGTGACGCCAAGGCCCTTCGAATGTCGGTCCGACTTCCTTCCGAAGTCCATCCCAGCCATCTGTCCGCCATCCCATGCGCCTCCCTACCTCGATTCTTCGGCCAGGCTTCGGGGACTCCCCTCACCAACGCCCCCAGAGTCCTCCTCGGGCTTCTCGGCCCGGGACTCTGGCGCCGACGCAACCTCCTCCGGCCGCTTGACGTCGTCCGCGGGCATCACGAGCCTCAGGTCCCCCCTCCCGCTTGCGTCCAGAAGCGAGGAGACGTCGTCGGCGGGCACGGCCAGGGAGATCTGCGCCGTCATGCCCATCGAGCTCGAGGAGCTTGGGGCCGACAGCACCGTCACGTCCTCGCTCAGCGGCTTCGACCCCTCGTCCGTCACCTCGTAGGCAAGCAGCCTCGTCCCCTGCGGAACGCCCTTCGTCACGCCGAGCTTCTCGTTGACGGGCACGCTCATGGCCACGTGACCCGACGGAATGTCCGCGAGCTCCGAAGAGTCCCTGAAGGCGAGCTTCGTGACGGGGGCGTTCTTGCTCACGGGCACGGTCACCTCGCGACCAATGACGTCGTCCAGGCTCGTGAGCGCCCCCTGCGGCGCAAGGTCAGCCACCCAGTCCCGCACGGACACGTCCTTCTCGCCCACCACCTGCCCGGGCTCGAGGGCCGAGTTCGACACCACGAGGCTCACGACCTCGCCGCCATAACGGGCGATTGCCGCGTTCCTGACCTGCTCGGCCTGGGCGCGCACATGGTTGCCGTAGGCGGTGAAGGCGAGAAGAACGAGGACAGCGCAGGCGCTGGCGAATACCAGCCTGAATCTGAGAGACATGGCGACCCCCATCCCCTGTCACGCTTTGGGACACGTCTTGTAGACATGAGTCTGCGCCATCGCCGGCCGCGGGGCGGCGAGTCTCCAAATTGGCCTCTCAGTTCTCTTGCGCATAAATTCAGCCTAGCTGCACTAGGAAAAGCGCAGCTAGGCTGTGGTGTGAAACGGATATGTCGTCCTCGGCTACAACACTACGTCCGGGTCGAGCGTCTTTGCGCTGGCACGCATCTCGGCGGCGAGCGAGACGTATGCATCGAGCCGTTCTTTCGAGAACTCTCCCGCGGCGAAGGCGGACCGGACCCCGCAGCCAGGCTCGTGGGTGTGCGTGCAGTCGCGGAACCTGCACGTCCGCGCCGCCTCGGAGATCTCTGGGAACACCTTCGCGAGGCCGCGCTCGTGTCCCACGAGCGGAAGGCTCCTGAGTCCGGGCTCGTCGATGATCACGCCGGCCCCGGGGAGGGAGACCATGCGCCTGGCGACGGTGGTGTGGCGCCCCATGTCGTCAGACGTGCGGACCGCGCCGGTCTCGAGCGCCTCCCGACCCAGCAGCGCGTTGAGCAGCGTCGACTTGCCGGCGCCGGACTCCCCCAGCACGATTGCGACCGTTCCCGCCGGCACGAGATGCCGGACGTCGTCCTCGCCCCATCCCGACCCGCAGCGACCGGCGGCATCCATGAGGTCCGCCATGGCCCTGCGCCCCGTGGCGCCCGCGGAGGTCGCGACGATGCGGACGTCCCGGCCAAGAACCTCTTGGATGAGCGCGACGTCCGTCTGGAGCATCGATGCGCCGGCGCGGTCCGCCTTCGTGAGGACCACGGCAATGTCGGCGCCGCAATCGCGCGCGATGACCGCGGACCGAACGACCCTGTCGGTCGATATGGGGCCGGGCCCGAGCGCCTGGGTCACGAGCACGACGTCGACGTTTGCCGCGAGCGTCTGCCGCTCTCCGCGCGAGCCGCCCTTCCACCTTGCGATGTCGCTCTCGCGCGGAAGGATCTTGCAGAGGATGCCCATGTCGTGCCCAGCGGGCCTCCGGGCGCAGACCCAGTCGCCCACCGCGGCGCGCGAGTTGTCGTCCCCCTTGGTGAGCGACGCGGCGAACTCGGTGCGATAGACGCCCCGCGGGGTGATGACCGCGGGAAAGCCGCGGTCAAGGCGGGCGACGCAGCCGAGGTCGAGCTCTTCTCGCCTGGCCTCGCCCGCGGCGACGGCCCGGTCCGCCTCCCGCTCGAAGGCGGACCTCTGGCGGTCGCTTGCGGAAAGCTCCGTGTATGCCGGCAGCTCGGACAGGGAAGAGAGCGCCGGCAGGGCATCGTGGACCCCGCCGGCGACCGCTCTGCGCTTGTCAGACCTGCTGGACTTGTGAGCGCGCCTTGCCATGAGGCGCTACGCCCTGTTCTTCTCGACGGCGCGCATGATGGCCTTGTAGGCCTCCACGAGCGGGATGATCAGGAACGCGAGCGCCATCGCGATGCCGTATTCCGCGGCGCTGATCTCGGCGAAGTCGAACGCGCGGGCGAGCGGGGTCTCGATGACCACGAACGTCAGGACGAGGGAGAGCGCGAAGGAACCCCAGAGCCACTTGTTCTGCGTGGGGAGCGAGAAGACCGACTTCCGGCGGCTGCGCATGTTGAACGAGTGGAACATCTCGACCATCGAGAGGGTCAGGAACGCCATGGTCATGCCGTCGAGGCCCTTGTTGGCACCGGAGAGCACGTCGGCGAGGGGCACGCCCTCGAAGCGGAGGCCGACGAAGTACGAGACGAGCGTCAGCGCGCCGATCATCGCGCCCTGGACGAGGCAGTCGAGGCCCATGCCGCCGGCGAAGATGCCGTCGGTGGAGCTGCGGGGCTCGCGCTCCATGATGTCGGGCTCGGCCTCCTCCATGGCCATCGCGAGCGCGGGGAAGCAGTCCGTGATGAGGTTCAGCCAGAGCAGGTGCGTGGGCTCGAGGATAGTGAAGCCGACGAGCGACGCCACGAAGACGGAGATGACCTCGGCGAGGTTGGAGGAGAGCAGGAAGGCGATGGACTTCCTGATGTTGTCGTAGATGCGGCGACCCTCCTCGCAGGCGTTGATGATCGTCGCGAAGTTGTCGTCCGCGAGCACCATGTCGGCCACGTTCTTGGTGACGTCGGTGCCGGTGATGCCCATGCCGATGCCGATGTCGGCGCGCTTGATGGACGGGGCGTCGTTCACGCCGTCGCCGGTCATGGCGACGACCTTGCCGAGCTTCTTCCACGTGTCGACGATGCGGGTCTTGTGCTCCGGCTGGACGCGGGCGTACACGCCGTAGTTGGCGATGTTCCTCGAGAACTCCTCGTCGGACATGCGGTCGAGCTCGGCGCCGGTGATGGCCTGCGAGCGGTCGGTGACGATGCCGAGCTCCTTCGCGATCGCGACGGCGGTGTCGATGTGGTCGCCGGTGATCATCACGACGTTCATGCCCGCGGCGTGGGCCTCGGCGACGGCCTGTCCGACCTCGGGCCTGACCGGGTCGATCATGCCGCAGAGCCCGAGGAAGGTCATGTCGTGCTCAAGCGCCTCGGGCGAGAAGGACTCCGGCGCCTCCTTGCCGTAGTTCACCCTGGCCGCAGCCATCACGCGCAGGGCGTCGTCCGCCATGGCCTTGTTGGCCTCCATGATGCGCGCGCGACGCTCGTCGGTGAGGGGCACGTCGCCCTCGGCGGTGCGGACCATGGTGCAGCGCGCGAGCACGACGTCCGGGCCGCCCTTGGTGTGCTGGACGTAGTTGCCGTCCGGCGCGAGGTTCACGACGGACATCATCTTGCGGCCGGAGTCGAACGGGGCCTCGCCGACGCGGGGGTTGGCGGCGTCGAGGTCGCCTGACGAAAATCCGAGCTTCGCCGCGTCGGCAACGAGCGCGGCCTCGGTCGGCTCGCCGACGGCCTCCCCCTTCTGCTCGTCCCACTTCGCGTCGGAGCAGAGCGCCATGCAGCGCACGAGCCTGTCCTGGTCCTCAGTGAAGTGGCGGACGACCGTCATCTTGTTCTGCGTGAGGGTGCCCGTCTTGTCCGAGCAGATGACCTGCGTGCAGCCAAGGGTCTCGACGGCCGAGAGCTTGCGGATGATCGCGTTGTGCTGGCTCATCTTCGTGACGCCGATGGACAGCACGATGGTCACGACCGCCGCGAGCCCCTCGGGGATGGCGGCGACGGCAAGCGACACCGCGACCATGAAGGTGTTGAGCACGAGCGGCATGTTGTTGAAGAAGCCCATGCCGTGCTTCAGCCACGTGACGCCGAACACGAGGGCGCAGATGACGATGCAGATGATCGAGAGCACCTTGGAGAGCTCGTCGAGCTTCTTCTGGAGCGGGGTCTCCTCGTCGGTCGCGCGGGACAGGG
The DNA here is from genome assembly GCF_052121955.1 of Parafannyhessea sp. LCP19S3_B1. Classification (NCBI taxonomy): domain Bacteria; kingdom Bacillati; phylum Actinomycetota; class Coriobacteriia; order Coriobacteriales; family Atopobiaceae; genus Parafannyhessea; species Parafannyhessea sp. LCP19S3_B1. Next base: position 40,669 of record NZ_JBQKDH010000010.1, read on the forward strand.
CGTCGGCGATCTTGCCCATCTCCGTGCCCATGCCGGTTGCGACAACGACGGCGCGACCGCGGCCGTACACCACGGTCGACCCCATGTAGCACATGTTCTTGCGGTCGCCCAGGGGCACGTCCCCGCTCTCGGGAGCGTCAAGGGTGTCGGCGACCTTGTTCGCGGGCACGGACTCGCCCGTGAGCGCCGCCTCCTCGATCTTCATCGAGGCGCTCTCGAGGATGCGGCAGTCTGCCGGCACGGAGTCGCCGGCCTCGAGCACGACGACGTCGCCCACCACGAGCTCGGACGACGGCACCGCCACGACCTTGCCGTCGCGGACGGCCTTGCTCTGCGCGGCGGACATCTCCTGCAGCGCCGCCAGGGCCTCCTCGGCCTTGGACTCCTGCACCACGCCCAGAACGGCGTTCACCACGACCACGAAGCAGATGATGATGACGTCGGCGAAGTCCGCCTCTCCCTGTGCGATGCCCGTGAGCGCCGAGATGACCGCGGCCACGATCAGCATGATGATCATGGGGTCGGCCATCTGCGCGAGGAACCGCTTCCACAGCGGGTCCTTCTCGGCCTCCTTGAGCTTGTTCAGGCCGTCGCGCTCGAGGCGCGCGGCCGCCTCCCCCGCGGTCAGCCCGCACTTGCCGTCGGAGCCGACGGCCTCGAGGACTTCCGAGGAGTCTTGCAGGTATTCCTTCAATTTTCCCTCCTGGATGATTCGTCCGGCAGATTGATGCCCGATCATAATTCCCCAGGAGGGGCAAGGGCTCACCAAGGTTGCCATGCCGGACGCCCAACATGACACAACCCATTCTACCCAAGGGTCATCGCGCGGGCGAGAAGTGCTTCACATGCGGGGTCTTGGACAAAAACTCCCCAGAAACAAGGGCACGCCCCCATCAGAGCCCACCCCTCGCCTTCATCCCGTCTCGGGCAACGGTTGACCGCACGAACGTAGACAAATCGGCGCTGACCACCACATACTTGGTCTGGCAAGCTCCAACGGGCCGTACCGTCGCTATAATTTGATGTATCGATTGGCTGGCGGCTGGCAAGCACAGCCTAGGCAAGGCGGCAGTGTGCCGCCACGACGAAAGGATCAGGCATGAAGGTTCTTTTCTTTGGCACGCGTGGCTACGATAAGAAGTCTTTCTCGGCGGAGCTCCCCAACTATCCCGACGTTCAGGTCGATTTCACCGAGGTGAACCTCACGCCCACGACCGCAGCCCTCGCCAAGGGCTATGACGCCGTCTGCGCCTTCGTCAACGCCGATGTCTCCGCTATGACCCTAGAGATCCTCCGTGGCCTCGGCGTCGGCCTCGTCCTCATGCGCTGCGCCGGCTTCGACGCCGTGAACGTCGACTTCGCGAAGTCCATCGGCATGAAGGTCACCCGCGTCCCCGCCTACTCCCCCGAGGCAATCGCCGAGCACGCCATCGCGCTCGCCCTCTGCGCCGACCGCCACATCCACAAGGCGTACATCCGCGTCCGCGAGAACGACTTCTCGCTCGACGGCCTCGTCGGCCACACGCTGCACGGCAAGACCGCGGGCATCATCGGCACCGGCCGCATCGGCGCCGCGCTCGCACGCATCTGCAAGGGCTTCGGCATGACCGTCCTGGGAGCCGACCTCTATCCCAACCAGAAGCTCGTCGACGACGGCGTGATCGACAAGTACGTCGACTACGAAACCATCTACGAGCAGTCCGACCTCATCAGCCTCCACGCCTTCCTGAACGAGGAGAGCTATCACCTCGTGAACGACGACACCATCGCCAAGATGAAGGACGGCGTCATCCTCATCAACACCGCGCGCGGCGGCCTCGTCGACATCGAGGCGCTCATCCGCGGCATCCGCTCCGGCAAGATCGGCGCCGCCGGCCTCGACGTGTACGAGGGCGAGAACGCCAACGTGTACCAGAACCGCGAGGACCAGATTCTCGGCCACTCCATCACCGCCCGCCTCTGCTCCTTCCCCAACGTCGTCCTCACCTCTCACCAGGCGTTCTTCACCTACGAGGCCCTGCAGCAGATTGCCCAGGTCACGCTGGACAACGCGGAGCGCTACGCGAAGGGCGAGGAGTTCAGTGACCGCAGCGTCGTCTGCTAGATGACTAGGAATCACGGTCATTACCATTTCCTTTGTTGTCACGAATCAACAGTGGCCGTCAGCGGTTTACAATAGGCCCAAGCGGTTTGAAAGCGTTTCCAGGCGAGCCGCGCACTGTGGCTCGCCTTTCTCTTATGGTCAGAAAGGAACAGCATGTCTACCAAGAGGACCAAGATCGTCTGCACGATGGGACCCGCGACCGAAAGCGATGAGGTTCTTCGCGAGCTCATCAAGAACGGCATGAACGTGGCCCGCTTCAACTTCAGCCACGGATCCCACGCATATCACCGTCAGAACATCGATCGCGTCCGCCGCATCTCCGAGGAGCTGGGCATTCCCGTCGCCATTATGCTCGACACCAAGGGCCCCGAGGTCCGCACGGGTCTGCTCGAGGGCGGTCAGAAGGTCACCGTCAATACCGGCGACAAGATCGTCGTCACGGCTCAGCCCACCACCGAGGACTGGCACGGCAACGCGAGTCACATCTCCCTTGACTACCTCAACCTCCCGAACGAGGTCGAGAAGGGCTCCATCATCCTGATCGACGACGGCCTCGTGGGCCTCGAGGTCGACCACGTCGAGGGCAACGACATGCACTGCGTCGTCACCAACGGCGGCGAGATCGGCGAGAAGAAGGGCGTGAACGTCCCGAACGTCGAGATCGGCCTGCCCTCCGTCACCGAGCAGGACATCGCGGACATCATGTTCGGCTGCGAGCTCGGCATCGACGCCATCGCCGCCTCCTTCATCCGCAACGCCCAGGCGGTCGACGACATCCGCAAGATCTGCGCGGACAACGGCCTTCGCAACGTGTACATCTTCCCCAAGATCGAGAGCGCCCTGGGCGTGAAGAACTTCGACGAGATCCTTGCCGCCTCTGACGGCTGCATGGTCGCCCGTGGCGACCTGGGCGTCGAGATTCCCGCGCAGGAGGTCCCGCACATCCAGAAGATCATCATCAAGAAGTGCGCCCAGAGCTACAAGCCCGTCATCACGGCCACCCAGATGCTCGACTCCATGATCCGCAACCCGCGCCCGACCCGCGCCGAGGTCAACGACGTCGCGAACGCCATCTACGACGGCACCGACTGCGTCATGCTCTCCGGCGAGACCGCGGCGGGCAAGTACCCCGTCGAGGCCGTGAAGATGATGGCCTCCATCTGCAGGGAGACCGAGAAGTACCTCCCCGAGCGTCGCGAGTACCACGACCGTGGCGGCATGCGCAACGTCAACTCCTCCATCGGCCTCGCGGCTGCTGAGGTCGCCGAGCGCGTGAACGCGAAGTGCATCATCTGCCCGACCCACAGTGGCCGCACTTCTCGCCTGATCTCCAACTTCCGTCCCCGCATCCCCATCATCGCGATGTCCCCGTCCAACCACGCCATCCGCAAGACGTGCTTCCAGTGGGGCGTCGACGCGTACAAGACCACCGAGCAGGGTTCTCTGTCCGCGACGTGCTACAACGCGCTGACCGTCGCCAAGGAGCACGGCGTCGTAGAGTCCGGCGACCTGGTGGTCGTCACCGCCGGCGACCCGCAGACGTCCCCCTCTCAGGGCGACTACATCACGTCCACCAACATGGCGATGGTCTCCCAGATTCAGTAGGAGCCCGTCTTCGCAGACGCACCTTGGGGCCGTCCCGCTGGGGCGGCCCCTTTTCGTGCGGCGGATTGTAGAATGGATGCCACATGGCACGGCCGCCCGAAGGCTGCGCGCCCGCATGAGGAAGACAGGAGGAGACATGCCCGCAGAGAGGCTTACGGCACTGTGCTATCCCAAGTGCTCGACGTGCAAAAGGGCCGTCAAGTGGCTGGACGAGCACGGCATAGCCTACGAGTACCGCGACATCGCGCGCCAGAACCCCACGCCCGAGGAGCTCGCCGCCTGGCACGCAAGGAGCGGGCTCCCCATCAGGAGGCTGTTCAACACGTCCGGCATGCTGTACCGCCAGATGGGACTGAAGGACAAGCTGCCCGGCAGGTCCGACGAGGAGTGCTACCAGCTGCTTTCCACGGACGGGATGCTCGTGAAGCGCCCTCTTCTTGTGGGCGCGGACTTCGTGCTCGCAGGCTTTCGCGAGGCTGAGTGGGAGCAGCGGCTCCTGGGCTAGCGGGCACGCATCGAACGCGAAGATCGGGGCGCCGGGCATCTTAAGACCCGACGCCCCGACGGCGTTCGCGTGGCATGTGCCAAGGACGCGCGCTACCGCTCGCAGAGCCAGAAGTGCGCCGAGAAGGGCTCGACCTCGCTGCCGCCGCCAAAGTCGTGGTCCGACCCGTCAATCACGTCCTGCGCCCTGCCGCAGCCGGCGTCGAAGTGGAACGTGTACGGCTCGTCCGCGATGTTGATGGCCACGAACAGGCGCTCGTGCTCGCTCTGGCGCTGGAACAGCAGCTGCCTGGGCTGGACGGCGACCTGCGCGTAGTCGCCCCACGCCAGCGCCTCGGCGCCGGGATGACCGGGCTTGCGGCACTGTGCGAGGGCAGAGACCCAGTCCGTCAGCTCGTTCCACTCCGGCGCGTCGAGCGCGGGCCTCAGCTCGTGGTCACCGGGGAGCTGCTCGCCCTCGATGCCCCATTCGCTTCCGTAGTACACGTTCGGGACGCCGGCCATGCCAAAGAGCAGCCCGTACAGCGGACGGAGCTGCCGCCTGTCGTCCAGCTTCGTCGCGATGCGCGGCACGTCGTGGTTGTCGAGGAAGTTCAGCAGGTGACGGCCGGTGTAGAGGTCCCACGGGTGCGAGCCGCTCTGGCGCTCGAGCGAGTACGCGATCTCGTGCATGTTCGCGGAGTTCGCGGACGACCACAGCCCCTTGTACGCCTCGTAGTTCGTGACGGAGTCGCAGAGGTCGTCGCCCATCCACTGGTTGTAGTCCCCGAACATGGTCTCGCCCAGCAGCAGGAACTTCCCGTCCTTCTCGCCCAGGCGAGAGGAGCGCTCCTGCGTGAGCTCGTTCGCGATGCGGCGCAGGTAGCCGAGAAAGCCCCGGTCCAGGCAGTACGCGACGTCCAGGCGCAGCCCGTCGATGTCGAACTCGGACTCCCAGTCGCGGATGACCTTCGCGAGGTAGTCGTTCAGCTCGAAGTTGCCGTGGTTGAGCTTCACGAGCTGCCTGACGCCCTCCCAGCAGTCGTAGTTGAAGCCGTCGTCGAACTCGTCGTTCGAGCCCCAGTCGATGTTGAACCAGCCGGCGTACGGGCTTGCCTGGCGGTTCCTGCGGACGTCCTCGAACGCCCAGAAGTCGCGGCCCACGTGGTTGAAGACGCCGTCCAGGAGCACCTTGATGCCCGCCTCGTGACACGCGTCCACCACGTGGCGCAGGTCTTCGTTCGTGCCAAGGCGACGGTCGACCCTCGTGTAGTCGATGGTGTCATAGCCGTGGGACTCGCTCTCGAACACGGGGTTCAGAAGCAGGCACGTCGCGCCGAGCCTGTGCATGTGCTCCACCCAGCCGTCGTCCACGAGCTTGCGCAGCCTGTGCACGGGCTCGCTCGTCCTGTCGTTCAGGTAGGGCGCACCCGTGAGTCCCAGCGGATAGACCTGATAGACAACCGATTCCTCGTACCAGCTCATACAGCCTCCCCCATCGTGGGATATGTGTTTCGCCCGGGCTTGCGACCAAGGTGTGCGCCGTGCTAGGCGCGGTGCGTCTCGTTGCTGATGACGCACCTGTTTGCGGGCAGCCAGACGCTGCCCCACTCGAACGGCACGCCGTTGTCGAGCCTCACCAGCTGGTCCAGCTCCAGCACCGGCGCGTGCTCGTCACACTCCAGGTAGCCGCCCCTCACCTTGCCGGCCGTGCGGGCGGTGTAGACCATCTCGGAGCGGCCGATCTCGTGGCCGCTCGTGCGCTCCACGGCCGCGAACAGCGCCTCGTGCTCGAAGTTCGCGTCCTCGATCCCGGGGCACACGCTCAGGTTCAGGTGGCTCTCGATGAACATGACGGCGCGGTGGCTCACGTAGCGCACGCGGCACAGGTACAGGTAGTCGTCCCCCACGTCCATCTGCAGGTTCTCCGCGCAGAGGGGGCCGGCCTGCCTCACCTCGGACTTCACGACCCTCGTGATGTACTTCACGCCCTGGGCGCTCATGGACTCGCCAAACGACAGCAGGCGGTTGGAGCTGGGCCTGGCCATGACGGGCTGCACCACGAACGTGCCGCGGCCGCGCTGCTGAACGAGCAGCCCCTCGTCCACAAGCTGGCGAATGCCCTTCTGCACCGTGCCGCGCGACAGGTGCAGCATGTCCATCAGCTCGTGCTCGGACGGGATGGGCTCGTCCACCCCCCAGTCCTTGGAGTAGATCTTCTCGCGCACGTAGTCCGATACCTGGACGTACAGCAGCTCGCCATCAGACTTGTCGAACTTGGGCATGCATCAACCCTTCCGCAGGCGGCCCGCGGCCCGCCGCTTTGTGACTCGTACGCCCAACGACAGCCCCTACGCGTTGCCGTCGCTGCCGCGCTCGCCACACCCAAGTGCGCCGTGCTCGGCATAGGCCCTCAGATTCCTGACCATTAGATGATATACATATTCGTACGTTCGCGAGAAGAACGACGCGTCGAGCATGCAGTAGCGCGGCGTGCCCGCGACATGGCGCTCGCTGTTCTGCTCCACCACGTCGTCCGCGACGGCTATGGCGCGGATCGCGTCCTCCTCGCCTATGGGATACTGCGGAAACGCCGCGGCCTGCTTCAGGACGGACCTGCTAACCTGCGGCGCGATGTCAAGCTCGAGCGTGCGGCCGAAGAGGTCGAAGTCCGCCTGCTTGCGCTTGCGGGTCTCCTCGCCCGGCTCGATGCCGTGCTCCGCTATGAAGCGGTTGTTCGCGGCGTTGTACACGTTGTCCGCCAGAAGGTGCATCCACGCGCCGAGCACCACGTCGGAAACGCGGCCCCGCTCATCCGCGGAGGCGCGCGCGTAGCGAGTCCAGAAGTCCCAGTACGCCGGCTGCGGCACGAAGGCCGGGTCCGCGAAATGCGTCACCCTGTACGGCACCTTGCGCGAGATGGGCTGCACCAGGTAGCCCACGTAGATGTCCGGCACGAGGTTGCCGAACAGGAACGCGTTCGCGTCGCGAATGCCCAGCGCCCGCGCGTCCTGCTCGTGGAGCAGGCGCTGCACGTGGGCTATATGTATGTTCCAGCTTGGCATAGGGTCCATTCTAGGCATAAACGCCGCGGGTGTGCACGAAACGGGGCGCGTCGGCCACTAAAGACACCAAGTTCGCACCCAGCGCCGGCAGGCCGGTCTCCCGGGTGGCACCCGGGAGACCTTTGGCCCATGGTCGGGGCGCGACCATAGAGGCGCGTCCTTCTCGCCCGGCGACGGCGGACGGCGCCCGCAACGCGCGCCGCTAGCTGCGGACCTCGCCGCCGGTGGACTTCATGACCTTCGTCACGAGCTTGTTGTGGGCCTTCTCGACCTCCTCGGAGGTGAGGGTGTGGTCGGCCGCGCGATAGGTGAGCGAGAAGGCCATGGACTTCTTGCCCTCGCCCACGCGGATCTTGTCACGGTACACGTCGAAGAGGCGGACGTCCGCGAGGAGCTTGCCGCCCGCGCTCTGGATGCGCTGGACGACCTGCTCGCACGTCATGTCCTCGTCCACGACGAGCGCGAGGTCGATGGAGACGCCGGGCAGCGTCGGGACCTCCTTGTACGGAAGCTCGCGCTGGGCCAGACGCAGCAGCGCCTTGACGGAGAGCTCAAACGCGACGACGGGAACGTCCAGGTCGAAGTTCTTGAGGCTCGAGGGGTGGATGTTGCCGACCCAGCCGAGCAGCTCGCCCTGCGCGATGACCTCGGCCGCGCGGCCGGGCTGGAGCCAGCCGTAGCGCTCGGGGTCCGCGGCCTTGAAGCGGACCTTCGTGATGCGCAGGGCGTCCAGCAGGTTCTCGACGACGCCCTTGGCGTCGAAGAAGTCGAGCTTGACGTACTTCTTGTTCCACTGGTCGTCGTTCCACGCGCCGCACATGACGCCGGCGACGTAGCTGGGCTCGTCCGGCTGGCTCTTGTGCTCGTGCCCGAAGAACACGCGCCCGACCTCGTAGAGCTGGACGTTCTGGACGCCGTGGTCAAGGTTGTACGCGACGGAGCGCAGCAGGCCCGGGATGATGTCGCGGCGCATCTGGGACTGGTCGGCCACGAGCGGGCGCATGATCTTCACGGGGACGCCGCGACCCTCCTCGCTCATGCCGAGGCGCTCGAGGTCCCTGGGGTCGGCGAAGTTGTACGTGGACGTCTCGCACAGGCCGCTCGCGCGCAGGACCTGGCCGATCTTGCGCACGCGCTGCTGCTCGACGGTGAGCCCGCCGGCGTGGTTGCGGGCAGCGGGGAGCGTGGGCTCGACGTCGCCCTCGCCCCAGAGGCGCAGCACCTCCTCGACGAGGTCGATCTCGCGCGTGAGGTCCGGGCGGTTCGTGGGCGCGACGACGTGCATGGGGGCATGCTCGTCCGCGCCGCGCGTGACGGTGCAGCCCAGGCGCTCCAGGCGGCTCGCCATGAACTCGGCCTCTATGGGGGCTCCGGTGAGCGCACGCACGCGGTCGGGGCGCAGGTCCATCTGGGGCGCGTCGACCGGCGCGGGGTACACGTCGACCATGCCCTCGCACACGTCCGCGCCGCAGCACTGCTCGAACAGCGCGGCCGCGACGTCGCTCACCAGGGCGCAGCGCGCTCCGTCGACCTGGCGCTCGTAGCGGATGGACGCCTCGCTCATGAGGTCGAGGTTGCGGCTCGTGCGGCTGACGTGGCCCTTGTCGAACACGGCGCTCTCCAGGAGGACGTCCACGGTGTCTTCGTCGATGTCGGAGTTCAGGCCGCCCATGACACCGGCGAGCGCCACGGGCGCGTTGCCGTCGTCCGTGATGACGGCCATGTCCGGCGTGAGCGTGCGCTCCTGGCCGTCGAGGGTCACGAGCTTCTCGCCCTCATGCGCCGCACGCACGACGATGTGGCGCTTGCCATCACGCGTCGAGACCTTGCCCAGGTCGAACGCGTGCAGCGGCTGGCCGGTGAGGAACATGACGTAGTTGGTGACGTCGACCACGTTGTTGATGGGACGCGCGCCCGCGGCGATGACGCGCCTCGCGAGCCACTCGGGGCTGGGGCCGATCTTCACGTTGCGCACGACGCGCGCGGTGTAGCGGCCGCACAGCTCCGCGTCGTCGATCGTGACGTCGACCATGTCGGCCGTGCGGCCGAACTCGGCGGACTCGTTCTTGATGGCGGGGAGCTCGATGTGGGTGTCCTCGTCGAGCATGGCCGAGACCTCGGTCGCCATGCCGCACATGGACAGGCAGTCCGGGCGGTTCGGCGTGATCTCGCAGTCGATCACCGTGTCGCTCATGCCCTTCCACTCCACGAAGTCGACGCCCACGGGCGCGTCCTTCGGCAGGATCATGATGCCGGAGTGGTCCGCGTCGAGCCCGAGCTCGCGGCTCGAGCAGTTCATGCCGAACGAGTCGACGCCACGGAGCTTGCCCTTCTTGATCTTCACGTCGCCGGGCAGCGTCGCGCCCACGAGCGCGGTGACGGTCTTGTCGCCCACCTCGAAGTTCTGGGCGCCGCACACCACCTGCAGCGGGCAGGGCTCGCCCTTCTCGTCCACGTTGTACTTGCCCACGTCCATCTTGCAGACGTACATGTGGTCGGAGTCCGGGTGGGGCACCTTCTCGAGCACCTGGGACGTGACGACGCGGGTGATGTCCGCGCCGACGCGCTCGACCGCCTCGACCTCCGTGCCGGTGCGGACGAACTCCCTCACGAGGTCCTGGGGGTCCTCGGGCACGTCCACCATGGTCTTGAGCCACTCATAAGAGACACGCATCTTGTTGCCTTTCTTTGCGGGAGCCTGCCCGGCCGCCCGCACGTCGCCTGTTTCTGGGGTGCGCCCCCGCGTGCGCGGGGTGCGCGGCAGCTAGAACTGCCTGAGGAAGCGCATGTCGCCCGTCATGAGCATGCGCAGGTCCGGCAGGTCGTAGCGCAGGGCCGCGACGCGCTCCACGCCGATGCCGAAGGCGAAGCCGGAGTACTTCTCGGGGTCGATGCCGCAATAGTGGAACACGTTGGGGTCCACCATGCCGCAGCCCAGGATCTCGAGCCAGCCGGTGTTCTTGCAGAAGCGGCAGCCCTTGCCGTGGCACACGCCGCAGCTGACGTCGACCTCGCAGCTGGGCTCCGTGAACGGGAAGAAGTGCGGGCGGTAGCGCGTGGCGCGGTCCTTGCCGAAGATCTCGCGGCAGAAGTAGTCCAGCGTGCCCTTCAGGTCGCCAAACGTGATGCCTTCGTCCACGACGAGACCCTCGACCTGCGTGAACTGCGGCAGGTGGTTTGCGTCGGCCGTGTCGGGGCGGAACACCGTGCCCGGGCAGATCATGTAGATGGGCGGCTTCTTCTCCTCCATCGTGTGCACCTGCACGCCGGAGGTCTGCGTGCGGAGCAGGACGTCCGACTCGCCCAGGACGTGCTTCTCCTTGCCCTCGGGCGCGTTGTCCACCACGTAGAACGTGTCCTTCGCCGAGCGGCTGGGGTGGTCCTCAGGGGCGTTCAGGGCCGTGAAGTTGTAGTAGGTGGTCTCGACGTACGGGCCGTCCTCGACCGTGTAGCCCAGGCCGCAGAAGATGTCCTCGATCTCCTCGCGGATCTGGCTGATGAGGTGCTCCGTGCCCGGGCTCAGCCTGCGTCCCGGCAGGGTGACGTCGGCCGCCTCCGCCATGATCTTCTCGTCCAGCGCGCGCTTCGCGATCTGAAGGCGCGCCTGCTTGATGGCGCTGTCCACGTTGGCGCGCACCGTGTTGGCGAGCTTGCCCATCGCGGGGCGCTCCTCGGGCGGCACCTTGCCCATCATGTGCATGATCGCGGTGAGCGAGCCCTTCTTGCCCAGCGCCGCCACGCGGATCTTCTCAAGGTCCTCCAGGCTGTGCGCGCCCGCAAGCGCCTCCTGCACCCGCTCCTGAATCGCGTTCAGGTCGTCCGACATTGCCATGAAAATCCCCCTTTAAACAAAAACCGTCCCGAGCACATGGCTCAAGGACGGAGTTATCCGCGGTACCACCTTGATTGGCGTTCACGTTGTCTCTCGCGAGCACCCACTCGTTGAGCCCCGTTCCGTGGGGCGGACGGCTTCCCTACTTGCCGGCGGCTGCCCGGCGGCGTTCAGGTCGCGGCTGGTGGAGTGAACTTCGTCCGTCAGCCTTCGTGGGAGCCTCTCAGCCGGTGAGCTCCCTCTCTGTCCTCCAGCGACGCGACGGCCGAACCTCTCCGTCATTGCCTAGTGGCTGAGGATAGCACACAACGCGCCAACGGGCGAGAAGAACGCGGACATTCACAACTCGCGGCGCGTGGAGGCACAGCGGCCGCGCGCGTGGCGAGACGGCGCGTGGCGGGACGGCAAGCCGATCGGCGCTACTCGGAAAACGGCCACTCCCCCGCGGCCAGCGCCTCGATCGCGTCCGCCACGGCTTCCTTCGAGCTCGGGCCAATGTGCCAGCGGGCCGCCGCGGCCGCCTCCGGCGTGGCGTTCGCCACCGCCACGGAGTTGGGAATGGCCTCGAACATTGACAGGTCGTTCCCGGCGTCGCCGAAAACCACGACCTCGTCCACGCCGATTCCCAGCTCGCGCGCGAGCGCCAGTATGCCCGTGGCCTTGTTCCACCCCGCGCGCATGACGTTCGTGAAGCCCGGCTGCGGATAGTCGAAGTCGAGGCCGTCCACCTGCTGGTTCAGGGCATCGACCATGGCACGCGAGTCCTTCTCGCCCGCGGGCGCAAGCGTGCCGTCCGCGGACTCCCGGGCCAGGAACACGTTCGCCTTTGTCGCCGCAAAGTCCGGGAGCCCCAGCGCCGAGCCGTCCGCCCGCGTGCGGCATGCCGCGGCATACGATGGGAACGTCGCCCCGAGATCCTCGATGCGCCCGCTCACGAGCGAGGGCGTGGCACCGTCGAATGCGATGACCCCCGCGTGCGGAAAGCCGGCCGCCACCTCCGCGACTCTCGCGAGCGCATCGCCGCTGAAGTTTGCCTCGCGAATCTTGCGGCCATCCAGGAACACCTGGTTTCCGTTCGTCGCAACGCACGTCCGAAAGCACGCGGAGTCGCCCGAGAAGAGCGGGGACAGCCAGTCGAAGCCGCGTCCGGTGGCCGGCCCCACGCGGATGCCGGCCTCCATGGCATGGTGCATCGCCGCGCGCGTCCGGGGCGGCACGGCGTCGAGCCCCCAGGGGAGCAGCGTTCGGTCGATGTCCGCAAGGATGAGCCTGATATTCTTACTTGCCATGTTCTGACGTGCCATTTCGTCCTCTTTCGCGTGGTTGGGGCATCAAACATCGCAGCATATGATACGGCACCTGCGGCACCGGGGCCACGTACCAGCGCCACCACCGCCGCCCGCGCCCGCCACGCAAACGGGGCCCGGCCAACAAAGCCGAGCCCCGCATCACAATCGCGCAACCCCAGGTCGCCCGCAGCGCACGCCACCGGCGCCCAGCACGCCCCTACTTAAAGCAGCCCTCGACAATCGCGGCGAGCTTCTCAGAATCATCGCAGTTCAGAAGGTCGCTGCGGAACGACTCCTTCGTCAGCATGATGGCGACCTCGCTCAGTAGCTGCAGGTGCGTCGTGCCCTTCTCCTCACGCGGGGTGCAGATCGCAATGGCGACCTTGATGGGCTTCTTGTCCATCGACTCCCACTCGATGTCGCCGGCAAACTTCACCAGCAGGACGGCCGTCTGCTTGATGGCATCGCTCGTCGCATGCGGAATGGCAAAGCCGTCCATCATGCCCGTGGTGCCCTCGGACTCGCGAGCCTTGAAGGCGTCCAGCACTGCCTTCTCGTCGTCGGCGTAGCCAAGCTCGACCATCTTCTTCGAGAGGAACTCAAGAGCCTCGTCTACGTTCTTCGCAGGGTTGTCAAGAAACACGTGGGACGACTTAACGTAATCTGCCATGACAGTCTCCTTTGGCAAAGCCGGTTACCAACACTCTTAAATCCAATTGTATCCGCGTAAACGGTGGCGAACGTCATAAAAGAAGCAAAAGTTTGCTGCTCATGTATTCGTGGACATTTCCGTCCGCCGCCACCGCCGCGGGCGAGAAGGACGCGGCCCCGCGCTTCCCGCCCAGCCTCCTTGCCCTGGCGCTACTCGCCCTTCGCGGCCTCCTGCAGCGCCGCGTACGCGACGCCGTACATGCCGGCCTCGTTGCCGAGGCTGCACGGCAGGATACGCGCGCTCGCGCTGGTCGAAAGGCAGTGCGACCTGAACGAGGCCGCGAGCCTCTCCGCAAACAGGTCGAAGCCGCCGGCCACGCCGCCGCCAATCAGGTACGCCGCCGGATCGATCACGCAGCTTATCTGCGCAAGCGCAAGGCCCAACGTGTCACACATCTGGTCGATGGCGCGCTCGGCGCACGCGTCGCCGTCGCGGCACGCGTTGAAGACCGTGATCGTGTCCGTCGCGTGCTCCGGCTTCGGGTGCTCGCCGCCGTCTGCCTTGCATGCCTGCTGGTACAGCCAGACGATGCCCGTCGCGGACGCGTACTGCTCCAGGCAGCCCCTGCGCCCGCAGCCGCACACGCGGGTCTCCCCCGCGTTCACGGTGATGTGGCCGATCTCGCCGCCGGCGCCAAACGCGCCAGACACCAGCTTTCCGCCGGTCACGACGCCTCCGCCAACACCGGTGCCCAGCGTCACCATCACAAAGCTCGAAAGGTCGCGCGCCGACCCCTGCCACAGCTCGCCCAGCGCCGCGGCGTTCGCGTCGTTCACGAAGGCGAGGGCGGCGTTGCCAAACTCGTGCTTGATCGCGGTCTTCAGCCCGTCGGGGTCGAGCCTGATGTTCGGCAGCATGCCCACGCGACCGCTGTCGTCCACGGGTCCCGGGATGTCCAGCCCCACGGCCGTCACGTCGTCCGGAAGAAACCCCGCGCCAACCACGAGCGAGCTCAGCCCCTCGCACACCTCCGCGAACGCCTTCTCGTCGTCGATGGCACCGGTCGGGATCTTCTTCACCTCCACGAGCTTGCCCTCCGGCGTAAACAGACCCGCCTTGATGCTCGTTCCGCCAATGTCGATACCCAGCACGCAACTCATAAGGGCTCCTCTCCCCGGCACGCGCCGGGACGGACAACGTGTTCCAAATACCTAAGAGTATCGTTCAAGTCGGCCGCCCGAAAGCCCAGAACCCCACAACGTGTCCGCCTGGGAGCGCACACGGTCGACGGGCGAGCAGACCTCTCGCGCCGCACGGCGCCCCGCACGCATCAACGCACCAAATCGCGCGTGGCCACGCCCCCGCAAACCTCCCAATCACGCTAGACTTGTGCATCAGTAGCACGAATTCCGCAGCCCCGCCCACCGCCGGCCACCACGCCGGCCATGGCAGGGCAGGCAAGGAGAAGAACATGCCCTCAGATGATTCCAAGCGCAGGCCAGAGGCGAGAAAAGCCGCGTCCACCGGCGCAGTGCCCTCGTTCCTGAGCATCTTCGCCCACGCGGCCGACAGGTTCGAGGATCCCGCACCGGTTGTGGAGGGCGAGCCCGTCGGCGACGGCGACCTCACGATAGAGCGCGGCCCCAACCTGGACGAGGCAAGGCACGCGCCCGCGGCAGAGGCTCCGGAGCACGCCCCGGCACCCGCCCCGGAGCCGGTCGAGCCGGCGGACGCCGTGGAGCAGATGTACCGCCAGGAGGTCGCGAAGGCGGCGCCGGAGCCTGCCGCCAGCGAGGAGGCGCCCCACGCGGCCGCGCCCAGCCGGCCAAGGCCGGCTGACGGACGCGAGGCCATGGGCGTGCCGCGCAAGCCGGCGCCCGCCGCCATCAGCAACCCCAAGGAGGACATCGCCTCCCTCAACGACCTCGAGCGTCACCTGTACGCACACCGCTACGCGCGCATCGGCATCTCGTGCTACGGCCCGTCCATCGACCCCGCGAAGGCCGTGACCGACCGCGGCGAGGCCCAGGCCATCCTCGAGCAGGAGGACAAGGAGCTCGTCTGCAACCCGGAGACCGGCGCCATGCTCGAGCGCCTCAACTCCATGCCGGACATCCTGACCGACACCCAGAAGGCCCAGGTCAAGATCCTGCGCCGCGACCGCGCGCAGATGGTCGACGTTCCAGACGACGTCCAGATGGACTTCACGCGCCTCCTGGCCAAGTCCGACAGCGTCTGGCAGAGGGCGAAGGCCGCGAACGACTTCGCGTCGTTCGAGCCCTACCTCGACAGGATCGTCCAAGCCATGGTCAAGATCGCCAGCTACCGCAACGCGGACGCCGACCCGTACGACGTCTGGCTCGACAGCTTCGAGCACGGCTGCGACCGCGCGTTCTACGACGAGTTCTTCGGCCAGGTCAAGGGCATCGTCGTGCCGCTGTTCGCAGAGATCCGCCGCCGCGGCTGGCAGCCCGACCGCTCCGTGATCGAGGGCCGCTTCGACGAGCGTCGCCAGTGGGCGCTCGCAAGCGACCTCGTCGACCTCGAGGGGCTCGACCGCGACGCCCTGTTCGTCACCACGACGGAGCACCCCTACTCCGACGCCCTCACCACCAACTACGCCATCATCGCCGCGCACGTGTACGAGAACGACGTCGTCTCGAACGTGTTCACGATGCTGCACGAGGGCGGCCACACGCTGTACGAATGCGGCGTGAACCCGGACTTCAACTACACATCGCTCAAGGGTGGCACCTCCGCCGGCATGCACGAGGCGCAGTCCCGCTTCTTCGAGAACTACGTCGGCCGCAGCCGCGCGTTCGCCGCGCCGCTGCTCAAGACCATGGCGAGCCACTTCCGCGGCCAGCTCGGCCGCGTCACGCCAAACCAGTTCTACCTCGCGGTCAACAGGGCCGAGGGCAGCCTCGTCCGCACCGAGGCCGACGAGCTCACCTACCCGCTGCACGTGCTCGTGCGCTACGAGATAGAGCAGATGCTCTTCTCGGGCCAGATCACCGCCAAGGACGTGCCCGCGGTCTGGAACCAGAAGTACAAGGACTACCTCGGCGTCGACGTTCCGGACGACACCCACGGCTGCCTGCAGGATTCCCACTGGGCCGACGGCCTCTTCGGCTACTTCCCCACCTACGCGCTCGGTGGCGCCATCGGCGCGCAGCTGCGCCACCAGATGATCGCCGAGGGCATGGACTGGGAGGGCCTGCTCTCCAAGGGTAACCTCGCCCCCGTGCGCGAGTGGCTGCGCACGCGCATCTGGCAGTACGGCCGCTCCAAGGACTCCGCCGAGCTCATCCAGAACGCGTGCGGCGAGCCGTTCAACGCCACCTACTACACCGACTACCTGCTCCAGAAGTTCTGCGCCATCTACGGCATCAGGATGCCGGAGCCCGAGGAAGGCGACCAGGCGTGAGGGCGTGCGTCCAGCGCGTCAGCTCGGCCAGCGTCTCCGTGGACGGAGGCGTCACGGGCAGCTGCGGCCGCGGGTTTCTCGTCCTTCTGGGCGTCGGCCCAGGCGACGACGAGCAGACCGCGCGGCGCCTGTGGGAGAAGATCTTCCGCCTCAGGGTGTTCGACGACCGCGACGGCAAGATGAACCTCTCGCTGGCTCAGGTGGACGGCGAGGTACTCGTGGTGAGCCAGTTCACGCTCTATGCGGACTGCAGGCGCGGCAACCGGCCGTCGTTCACGGACGCCGCTCCCCCAGAGCTCGGGGAGCGCCTGTACCGCCGCTTCCTCGAGCTCGCCGCCAAAGACGTCCGTCACGTGGGCCACGGCGTCTTTGGCGCGGACATGCAGGTGTCGCTCGTAAACGACGGCCCCATCACCATATGGCTCGACACGGACGAGCTGTCAAGACCCAGGAGGTAGCCCCATGAGCAAGTTCTTCACGGAGTTCAAGGAGTTCGTCAGTCGCGGCAACGTGATGGACATGGCGGTCGGCGTCATCATCGGCGGCGCGTTCACCGGCATCGTCACGTCGCTCACAGACAACATCATCAACCCACTCATCACGTTCCTGACCGGTGGCGGAACGGAGATCTCCGGCCTCGTGGTCCCCGGCACCAAGATCGACTTCGGCGCGTTCATCAGCTCCGTCATCAACTTCCTCATCGTGGCGCTCATCGTGTTCATCCTGGTCAAGAGCGTCAACAGGCTGAGCGAGGCCACGGCGAGGCTCACGCACGCCCAGGAGCAGAAGGAGGAGGCCGCGGCCCCCGTGTGCCCGCACTGCCTGGAGGAGGTCAAGGCCGGCGCCACCCGCTGCCCGCATTGCGGCGGCGAGATTCCCGGCGGCGCACGCGCAAAGGCGTAGGCACGCGAGACGCGGGCGCGCAAGCACGTCATGCAACGGGCTCCCGGCAATCGTCGGGAGCCCGTTTCGCGTGCAGGCGCGCAAGCCCCGTGGGTGCGGGGCTATGCCATGACGACGAGCCCCTCCGGACCCTCCCGCACGGGATACAGCCCGGTCGCCACCTCGCGCGCCACGGCATACTCCCCCGACCTGAACAGCGCGAGCACCACCCGCTGGAAGCGCGGCGCGTACGACGCCAGCACCTCGAGCGCCACGGCCAGCCCCTCCTCCAGCGGGTATCCGTACACGCCGCACGATATCGCCGGAAACGCGATGGATGCGTCACCCAGCCCCAGCGCCAGCTCGCACGAGCTGCGGTAGCAGGACTCAAGCTCCCGCCGGCACTCGTCCGCCCTTCTCGCGCTGTACACCGGGCCGACGGTGTGGATCACGTGGCGCGCCTGGCGTATGCCATACGCGCCTGTCGCCTTCGCCTCGCCCGTGCGGCATCCGCCAAGCGTGCGGCACTCCCTAAGCAGGCCCGGGCCGGCGGCGCGGTGGATGGCGCCGTCCACGCCCCCGCCGCCCAGCAGCGTGTGGTTCGCGGCGTTCACGATGGCGTCCGCCTTCTGGTCCACAACGGACCCTTGCACCACGCAGAGCAAGGCTAGTCCTTCTTGCGCAGGTAGCGGGCGGCATCGGGGTCGGTCGGCCGCAGGAACTGCTTGCAGATGTTATCCGTGCGCAGGTATTCCTTCCCCCAAGGGTCCGTCACCGGCACCAGGTCGCGCGGGCTCTTTGCGAAGTACATGTCGGGCTCGCGGGTCTCGTGCGGGTCGGCCAGCGTGTAGCCCCTGCTGCACGATCCCTGGTACCTTCCCCACTCCTCGTTGTACGAAAAGCTGCTGAATATGCAATCCGAGCAGTGCAGTCCTGTCGCCATCGGTCGTCCTTTCCAAGGCATCGCCACCTACACAGTCTTCCCAGCTCGCCGGCTTTGATTCACCTTGCTCGCCAGACGGCGCCCACGCGCCATGCCGCAAGCGCTATCGTGGTAGCGTCGCATCACGCATCATCGCACGAACGTCCACCACAGGGGAATGGGAGAAGAGCATGCGCGCCAGGATCGCAAGGGCACTCGTGGACTGGCTGGGAAACGCCGGCGCACGGCTGCTGCACGACCGCGTCGTCGTGGCGTCCGCCGACACCATGTTCGGGCCCACGCAGGTCGTGGACGTGCACGACGCCTCCGGCGCGCCCGTCCGCGTGCTCGAGGTGGACGGCACGTGGCAGAGCGCCACCTACCTGGACGACTCCTGGTGCGAGCTCGTCTTCCCATACCACCGGTTGTTCGCGCGCGCCATGGGGGCCATGGGCCGGCGGCCCCAGCGCGCGCTCATGCTCGGCGGGGGCGGCTACGCGTTTCCCAAGTACCTCGTGGCGCACGACCCGGACGCCCGCGTGGACGTGGTGGAGGTCGACCCCGCGGTCTCGCGGCTCGCGCGCGACTACTTCCTGCTGGGGCGCCTCGACCAGATGAGCCCCGGCAGCTCCTCGCGCATAAGGACCTTCAACATGGACGGCCGCGCGTTCCTGGACGGCGACGCCGGACTCCCGCGCTACGACGTGGTCGCAAACGACTGCTTCGGGGCGCTCTTGCCCACGCGCTCCCTCGCCACGCTCGAGGGCGCCCGCGCCGCGAGGGGCCGCCTCGCGCGGGACGGGATCTACGTGGCGAACGTCGTGTCCGCGCTGGAGGGCGAAAGGTCGCGGCTCCTGCGCGACGTCACGCGCACGCTCGGGGAGGTCTTCTCCCACGTGTACGTCATCCCGTGCTCCACGGACGAGCCGGACGTGGAGGACAACAACGTCGTCGTCGCGTCAGACGCCCCGCTCGAGCTCGAGGGCGCCCTCGAGCCCTCCCCCGAACCCGCGGGGGCCGTGCTCCGCGACTGACCCCCGCCGCCCGCGCCGCGCGGCCGTGCCCGCACGTCGAGCGCACGCGACGTCTGGCGTAAGAGCCGCGGGCGGCGTGCCAGGGCGCGCATATACTCTGTCTCGTCTTTTTTCGAGCGGAGGGAGAACGCATGTCACAGGGCGAGGTCGCACGCACGCCCGTCTCGTTTGCGTCGGCAGACGGGGTATCTACCATTCGCGGATACGCCTGGCGCGCGGGCGGCCCCGATGCCGCGCGCGAGTCGCGCCCCAGGGGCGTCGTCGTGCTCGTGCACGGCATGGCCGAGCACATCGAGCGCTACGACGAGTTCGCCCGCTACCTCGCGGGCGCCGGCTACCTCGTCTGCGGGCACAACCAGATCGGCCACGGGTCGAGCGCCGAGCCAGGGCGCTGGGGGTGCCTTCCCGCCCAGGGCGGGAGCGGCGCCCTGGTTGAAGACGTCGAGCGCCTGCGCACGCTTGCCGCCGCGTACTGCGCGCCCGGCACGCCGTGCTTCGTGTTCGGCCACTCCATGGGAAGCTTCGTCGCCAGGTACTACGCCGCCACGTACGGCGACAGGATCTCCGGCGCCGTCATCTGCGGCACCGGCTTCGTCGAGCCCCGCACGTCGCGTGCGGGCCACGCCATGGCCCTCGCGATAGCGCGCATGCGCGGCCAGGACCACAGGAGCGCCCTTCTCCACGCCATGGCGGACGGCGCGTACGCGAAGGCCATCCCAAACCGCCGCACGGACTTCGACTGGCTGTCCCACAACCAAGAGAACGTGGACGCGTACATCGCGGACGACGCGTGCGGCTTCATGTTCTCCGCGGGAGGCTACGCCACGCTCACGGAGCTCACGGCCGAGGTCTGCACGCTGGAGTGCGCCCAGCGCGTCCCGCACGACCTCCCGCTGCTCTACGTTGCCGGCGCGGAGGACCCCGTGGGCGAGTTTGGCCGCGGGGTCGTGCGCTCGGCCGAGCTCGCGCGCCGCGCCGGCTCCACGGACGTCACGTACAGGATATTCGACGGCATGCGGCACGAGGTCCTGCAGGAGGACGGCCATGCCGCCGTGTTCGAGTGCGTGCGCGGCTGGCTCGACCGCCACGCGCCCGCCCCGAACCCAGACCCAAATACGGAGGCATAGCATGGGTGAGAAGTACATAGTCGCGCTCGACCAGGGCACCACGTCCTCGCGCGCCGTCCTGGTCGACCACGCGGGACGCATGGTCGACTGCGTGCAGCGCACGTACCCGCAGATCTACCCCAAGCCGGGCTGGGTGGAGCACAACCCGCAGGAGATCCTGTACTCGCAGCTCGGGAGCCTGACGGAGCTCGCGAGCCGCCACTCCCTCACCGTGGACAACGTCGACGCCATCGGCATCGACAACCAGCGCGAGACCACGATCGTGTGGGACCCCACCACGGGCGAGCCCATCCACAACGCCATCGTGTGGCAGTGCCGCCGCACCGCGCCCATCATCGACGAGCTGTGCGGCACAAAGGACGCAAGGCGCATGGTCCAGCAGAAGACCGGGCTTTTGCCTGACGCGTACTTCTCGGCCAGCAAGATCAAGTGGCTGCTGGACAACGTGGACGGGGCGCGGGAGCGCGCCGAGGCCGGCGAGCTCGTGTTCGGCACCGTGGACACGTGGCTCGTGTGGGTGCTCACGGGCGGGCTCGTGCACGCGACGGACCCCACGAACGCCAGCCGCACCATGCTGTACAACATCCACGAGGGCCGCTGGGACCAGGAGCTCCTGGACCTGTTTGGCATTCCCGCCTCCATGATGCCTGAGGTGCGGCCGTCCGCCTCGTTCTTTGGCGAGACGAGCTACCCGGGCATCCCGGCGGGCATTCCCATCCGCGGCGTCGCCGGCGACCAGCAGTCCGCGCTGTTTGGCCAGTGCTGCTTCGAGCCCGGCCAGGCGAAGAACACGTACGGCACGGGCTGCTTCCTGCTCATGAACACGGGCGAGCAGGCGCCGGTATCGCAGAACAACCTGGTCACGACCATAGCGGCCACGCCGCCGGGCGCGCCGCACGTGCAGTACGCGCTCGAGGGCAGCGTGTTCGTGGCCGGCGCCCTCATCCAGTGGCTGCGCGACGAGATGCACCTCGTCCGCACCGCCGAGGAGACGGAGTTCCTGGCGCGCAGCGTCCCCAACACGGGCGGCGTGTACATAGTGCCCGCGTTCACCGGGCTGGGCGCCCCGTACTGGAAGCCGGACGCGCGCGGGCTCATCTGCGGCATCACCCGCGGCACCACGCCGGCGCACGTGGCGCGGGCGGCGCTCGAGGCGCTGGCGTACCAGACGTACGACCTCGCGCGCGCCATGGAGGCAGACGCCGGGGTGACCCTGCGCGACCTGAACGTGGACGGCGGCGCGTCCCGAAACAACTTCCTCATGCAGTTCCAGGCGGACGTCCTGCGCGCGAGCATCAGGCGCCCCCAGAACATCGAGACCACGTCCCTTGGGGCCGCGTACCTCGCGGGCCTCGCGAGCGGCTTCTGGTCGGGAACGCAGGATCTTCTCGCCCTGCGCTCCTCTGACGACGTGTTCCGTCCTACCATGGACGCAGACGATGCGGCCGGCCTCCTGGCCGGTTGGAAGGACGCGATTAGGAGATCGATGTAGATGGACCTCTTCGTCAGCCAGGCAATCAGGCGCTACGTGAGGGACTCGCACGCGGAGGAGCTGGAGCTCCTGCGCACGCTGGTGAGGATTCCCGCGCCGTCTCACCACGAGGAGCAGCGCGCGAGCTTCATCGCGGGATGGCTCCACGCGCACGGCGCGCGCAACGTGCGCGTGGACGACGAGAAGAACGTGCTGTGCCTGCTGATGAACCCCCGCGCGAGGCGCGAGGCGCACCACGACGCGCAGACGCTTGCCGAGAGCGTGAAGAACCACACGCTCACGATGTACGCCGCCCACACCGACGTCGTGTTTCCCGACACGACGGAGCTGCCGATTCGCGAGGACGACGTGCGCATGTGGGCGCCGGGCGTGGGCGACGACACCGCGAACCTCGTGAACCTGCTGATGGCGACGAAGTTTTTGCTGCAGAACCCGCTGGCGCTGGACAGGGCCACGCGCAAGGGCAACATCCTGGTGGTCGCGAACACCTGCGAGGAGGGCCTGGGCAACCTCGCGGGAACGCGCAACCTGTTTGACGAGGTGGGCGACTGCGTGGACCGGTACTTCTCGTTCGACCTGTACCTTCCGCAGTGCATATCCGTGTGCGTGGGGTCGGAGCGCTACCAGATAGACGTGGAGTGCACGGGCGGCCACTCGTACCACGACTATGGCAACGCGAACGCCATAGAGGAGCTCTGCTCGATCATAGAGGACCTGTACCGCATAAACCCGCCGACCGACGTGATGGACGGCGCGCACACCACCATGAACGTGGGCAAGATCGAGGGCGGCACCACCATCAACTCGATCCCGTCGCACGCGATGGCGAAGTTCGAGTTCAGGTCGTCCTCGCGCGAGAACATCGAGGTAATGCGCGCGTTCTTCGAGAGCGTGATCGAGAGGCACCGCCACGAGCTCATGAGGCGAGACGACGCCGGCAAGATCGAGGTGACGACGCTGGGCGTGCGCCCGTACGCGAACGGCGTGGACGAGGCGGCCCTGCGGAGGATGACGGAGAGGAGCGCCGCCATCGTGAGGCGCGTGACGGGCAGGGAGGCGGACCTGAGGCCGGCCTCCACGGACGCGAACATCCCGCTGTCCCTGGGGATTCCCGCGAACACGATAGGCACCGTGCGCGGCGCGAAGCTCCACACCCGCGGGGAGTGGATCGAGAAGGAGAGCCTGAAGGAGGGCCTCGAGGTGGTGCTGCGGCTGATGCTGGGAGACTAGGTCCGGCGGCGGGACGACGGCAGGGCCCCGGGACCGGGGCGACGCCTCCGCGCGAGCAGATACGCTTGCACGGAGGCGTTTTGAATGTGGTCCGCCATGCATTATCATTGGTCAGATAGCTAGTTTGGACCGGACATGGGGTGATGCAGTGGCAGCCGACGACGCAAGGGGCGACTCCGCCAAGCCAGACACGACCGCAGACGACGCGCGAGCGCCTCGGGTGCCGGAGGAGGCGGAGGCCAGGAGGCCGAAGCATGCGGCCGCGCCGAAGGCGGAGCCCAAGGCCGAGAAGAGCGAGGAGGGCGCGGCCGAAAAGGCGTCCGGGGCCGAGCCGGAGCCCGCGCCCGCGCCCGAGCCAGGGCACGAGACCGAGTCGGAGCCCGAGGCGGGGCGGGAGCTTGCGGACACGGGAAAGATCTACGTGCCGAAGACGGAGTACACCGCGCCGGCCAAGACCCCAAGCGAGCTGGACGCCAGGAAGCGGTCCGTGACGATCAGGGCGGTTCTTCTCGTCGTACTTGCCGCCGTCCTTGGGTCGACGCTCATAGTAACGAGGTGCTTTGGCCTGCTGAGCGGCACGACGGTGCCGAGCGTCGTTGGATACGACGAGGAGCGGGCGCGGGCGACCCTGGAGCGCAAGGGCCTCAAGGTCAAGGTCGAGGACCAGGAGACGGAGCGCGTCTCTGACAAGGGGCGCGTGCTTTCCACGGAGCCGACGGCCGACGAGGCCGTAGGCCCCAACGGCACCGTGACGATCGTGGTGGGCACCGTGACGCAGGAGACGCAGGACGCGCCGAACCTCGTGGGGCTTTCCAAGGCCGACGCCGCGAACGCCATCATGCAGACGAACTTCTTCGTGCAGGACGACGTGATGTACGCGTACTCGAGCACCGTGCCCGCCGGGACGGTGATAAGCCAGGCGCCGCAGGCGGGCAGCGAGAGGATCCGCGGCACCGCCATCGACCTGATAGTCTCGGACGGGCCGAACCCGGCCGGGTCCGACGGCGACCACGCGAGCGAGAGCGACAAGGGCACCGTGACCATCCCGGACGTGGTGGGCATGACCTACCAGAACGCCGTCACGCTGCTGAGGGGCATGGGCCTGAAGAGCACGCGCGGAAAGGACGTGCTGGACTACGGCATCCCCGCGGGCATGGTATCGAGCGTGTCGCCCGCCGTTGGCGACGAGGTCGAGGTGGGATCTACCGTGACCGTGTACGTCGCGAAGTCGGACGAGTAGGGGCGCCACCTGCCGCCTGCCAGCCCAAACGCGCGCGGATGCAGAACGTGTGGCATTATTGAGGGGCGGTACGAGCGCCCCCCGACCTGTATACTCTTTAAGAATCCTTACCGAGACCTTGGAGAGCCATGTTCCCGAAGTTCTGCCCGAAATGCGGCGCACCACTAAAACCCGGCCAAGAGTTCTGTATGGAGTGCGGAACCCACCTGGACGCCTGGCAGGGCGACGACACCGTCGAGCCCGAGCCCGAGGGCGTCGAGGAGGCCGTAGCGGAGGACGACCCGACGCTGGTCGTGCCCGAGCCCGAAGGGGGCGAGGCCGCGGACGCCGAGGCGGAGGCGACGGAGCCCGCACAGGACGCGCCCGCACCGGCGCACCACCTGCGCCAGGGAGATGCCGCCGAGCACGTCGCCCCGCAGGACGGGGCGTCGTACCTGCCCGACCTCCCAAGCTACGGTAAGCCCCAGGGCTTCGAGGTGATCGACGCCTCGAGCTCCCCCATGAGGGCGCCGGTGGGCACGAACCCGACCGAGTCGCGCTTCGAGAGGTCGGACAGCTTCTGGACGTCTGACAAGAGGGTCCCCATCGCCATCATCGCGGCGACGGCCGTGCTGGTGCTGCTGATCTTCCTGGCATCATCCTGCGGAACCGGCTTCAGCGACCCGCAGGCGAGCAAGGTCACGTCGCGCGCGGGCAGCGAGCAGACGTCCGAGGGCTCCTCTAACAAGGACGGCTCCTCCTCGAAGGACGATAAGAGCTCCTCGAAGGAGAGCGCCGCGAAGAAGAGTTCGAAGAAGTCGTCCAAGAAGAGCAAGAAGAAAGATCCCGACGCCGGACTGACCGACGAGGAGAAGACCGAGAAGAAGGCCATCAAGCAGTACTCCGACAAGCTTGCGGACTACCGCTCGAAGGTGGATGCCGCGGTATCGGACTACAAGACGCTGTACACGGCGGACCGCGCGCAGCGCACGGCGAAGCGCGAGGAGGTGCAGGGGCTCATCTCGCAGCTCCAGGCGGACCAGGACGCAAACAACGCCCTCGCCTACCAGGAGACCGCCCCGTTCTATCACGCGTGGGTCGCGACGGGCAACTGCTACAACGACCTGTTGACGGCCGCGCGGAGGGTGGATAACGCCTGGGCGATCGACCTGGGGTTCAACTACCCCTCGTACTACCCCGAGACGCTGCAGACGCCGTTTGAGCAGAGCACGTCCGAGGGCGGCGATATCTACCAGGCCCTGGCGGACTACGACAGCAACTACGCGCAGATAAGCTTCGAGAAGAGCGCATAGCGCACGACCGAGGAGCGCCCGCGGGCGCAGGGACATCCAAGAGGCACGGACAGGGGCCGGGCGGCATCGAGCCGTCCGGCCCCCTCTTGTGCGGCGGCATGCGCTTTGCCGGTCGTGCACCGTGCCTTAAGGCCGCAGGTCTCTACAGGCCAAGTGCGCCAAGGTCGAACGGCAGCGCGGGGCCCTCCGACTCACCGGCGTCGTCCTCTGGCTGAGGCGCCCGCGGAAGCGGCGCGCCCGTCGCGCGCGGGCCGCACTCCGTCCATGCGACGGGAAGGCCGAGCCCGGCAAGCGCCTCGACCACGGCAGGCAGCCCCTCTGGAACGGCGCCCGGCGGCAACGGCTGCCCGTCCCTCTCGCCCGAAGGGCAGCTGCCGCAGGCGGACTGCCCCACGCCCGCGCCGACGAGCTCCGTGGACCAGCCCCAGCCGTCGAGGCTCGGCGCGGCGCCGGCCTGGCCAGGCGCCCACGCGTCGAGCGAGAGCGCCGCGAGCGAGGTGGTCAGGAGCGACTCCTCGCGCGCGGAGAGCGTCGCGACCCTGCGGGGGCGCGACGTGCCGCAGGCGGCCCACAGCTCGAGGGCGCCGTCCTCCTCCCTCCCCGCGAACGCCTCGAAGCTCAACGCGAGCCTGAGACGCCAGTTGACGCGAAGGTGGAACAGGACGAGGTGCCCGAGAAGCCCCGCGCGCGCCGAGTCGCCCACGGGGCCCATCTCCTGCACGGCGGACTGCGGAACCGTGATGGAGTACTCGTCCGCGGTGGGGTCGATGAGGCCCACCTCGCACACGCCGTCATGCACCTCGAACACGCTGCCGTAGCCGCCGGTCGCGGCCACGTGCACTAGGGAGTCGCGCCGCATGGCGGCTAGATCCCCCGGTCGAGCTCGTCCACGAGCTCGGCGAAGCGCGCGAGGGCGGCGTCCACGGCCTCGCCGGACGCCATGTCCACGCCGGCGCCGCGCAGGAGCTCGATGGGGGTCTTGGAGCAGCCGCCGGACAGGAAGCCAAGGTAGTCCTCCACGGCGGGCTCGCCCTCGCGCAGCATGCGCTCGGACAGGGCGACGGCCGCGGCGAAGCTCGTGGCGTACACGTAGACGTAGTAGTCGTAGTAGAAGTGCGGGATGCGCGCCCACTCGTGCGCTATCTCGTCGTCCGACCGCACCGCGTCGCCGTAGTACAGGTCGTTCAGCGCGCGGTAGCGGGCGCAGAGGGCGTCTGCGCCCACGCCCTCGCCCGCGGCGCACGCGGCGTTGGCGTCGCGCTCGAACTCCGCGAACATGGTCTGCCTGAACAGGGTGCCGCGGAACATCTCGCAGAAGTGGTTCACGAGGAACAGGCGCTCCGCGTCGTCGGTCGTGTGGTCGAGCAGGTAGCGGATGAGCAGGCACTCGTTCGTGGTCGAGGCGACCTCCGCCACGAACATGGGGTACTCCTGGTAGCGCGGCGGCTGGACCTCGTTCGAGAGCCACGTCTGCATGGAGTGGCCCATCTCGTGCACGAGGGTGAACACGTCGTCGAGCGTCCCCTGGAAGTTGAGCAGGATCACGGGACGCATGCCGTGGCCGTCGGCGGAGTATGCGCCGCTCATCTTGCC
Organism: Parafannyhessea sp. LCP19S3_B1; assembly: GCF_052121955.1. Taxonomy (NCBI): domain Bacteria; kingdom Bacillati; phylum Actinomycetota; class Coriobacteriia; order Coriobacteriales; family Atopobiaceae; genus Parafannyhessea; species Parafannyhessea sp. LCP19S3_B1. The sequence goes on from NZ_JBQKDH010000010.1 coordinate 67,938, forward strand.
GGGCGTCTCGTACACGTCGATCCAGCGCTCCGAGAGCGCGCGGCGCACGACGGACACGTACTTCTCGCCCAGCGGGGCGAGGGCCTTCAGCATGAGGTCGCACGCCTCCTCGAACGTGTAGCGCCGCTCCGGGGCCCTCACGATGGGCACGTACAGGTCCCAGTAGCGCAGCGCGTCCAGGCCGAGCGCGCGGCGGCGGACCTCCGTGTAGCGGTGGAGGGACTCGATGTTGCGGTGGACGGAGTCGATGAGGCTCGCGTACACCTCGACCGGGACCTCCGTGGGCGCAAGCGACGCCTCGAGCGAGCTCGCGTAGTGGCGCGCGTTCGAGAAGAACGCGAGGTGCCTCATCTGCGACGCCAGAAGCGCGGCGCACGTGTTCCTGACGGAGCGGTACGTGCCGTAGACGCTGTGGTACGCGGACTCGCGGAGCGCCCGGTCCGGCGACATCTCGAGCGGGACGTAGCTGCCGTGCGTGACGGCGTGCTGCCGGCCGTTCGCGTCCGTGGCCTTAGGGAAGCTGAGGTCCGCGTCGTTCAGCATCGTGAACGCCTTGCCCGGCTGCTCCATCAGCTCCTGCGCCTGCGCCAGGATCGCCTCCTGCTCCGGCGCGAGCGTGTGGGCGGCCAGGGCGCGGATGCGGTCGAGCGCCAGGCGGTACAGACCGAGCCCGGGCGTGGCCGCGTACCACTCCTCCAGCAGCTTGGCGTCGAGCGCCTGCACCGCAGGCTCGAACCACGACGACGCGGCCGAGACGCGCGTCGCGAGGCTCGTGACCCGCGCGCTGAGGTCCTGGTAGCGGCTGATGCGCGTGTCCTCGTCCGCGCGGCGCGACGCGTAGTTCCACAGGCGCTGCACGCGGATGGTCGCGTCGTCGTCGAAGCGCAGGTAGGCGAGAAGGTCCGCCCCCGTCGCCGTGGCCCTCTCGCGCCAGCCGGCGTACTCGGCCACGAGCGACTCGGCCTCGCCGAGGGCGCGCTCGAAGTCCTCGTCGCTTGCGAACAGGTCGCTCAGGTCCCAGCGGTAGCGCTCGGGCACCTGGTCCCTGCTCTCGTACGTCACGACCTTCTCGCCCGCGGCGCCGTTGTTGTCCGTGCTGTCCTTGACGTCCCCTGCCATGCATCCCTCCATCGTTCGCGCGGCTAGTCGAGCCTGGACTTGATGTCCTCGACCTCCGCCTTGATCTTGTCTATCAGGTCGAGCTTCTGCTCGAGCCTGTCCTGCATCTCCTCCACGTGGTCGGTGGCGTAGGCGTTGTTCAGGCGCTCCTGCAGGCGGTCCGCCTGCTGCTGCAGGTCTGATATCCGCTTCTGCCTGCGGTCAATCGCGTCCTGCGTGCGCTGGCGCCACTCCTCGTGGCGAGCCTCGCCATAGGCGCGCTTCTTGTCCCAGAAGCCCTCCTTCGCCTTGTTGAACTCCTCCCATAGCGTGTCGTTCAGCTCGCGGCCGGCAAATCCCAGCTGCTTCCACCTGCGGTCGAGGTCCTTGGCGCGCTCCGTCGCCTCGCGCGAGAAGTCGTCCGCGGCCGCGAGGGCGCGCGCCTCCTCCACCAGGGCCCGCTTCGCGTCCGCGGCCTTCCTCTGCGCGGCCTCGAGCGCCTCGTGGTGGGCGTGCTGCGCGTCGAAGAACGGCTGGCGCGCGGCCGTGAATTCCTCCCACAGGCGGTCGTTGTCCGCGCGGTCCGCGACGCCGGCGGCCTTCCAGCGCGCCATGAGGTCCTTCATCCGCTGCGAGGCGGCACGCCACTCCTGGCCCTTCCAGTCGGGCGAGGTCACCGCCGCCTTGCGGGCCTCCTCCACGAGCTGCTCCTTTACGGCCTTCGCCTTCGCGCGCGCCTGCTCCAGGCGGGCGTAGTCCTCCTCGCGCGCCGCGTTGAACGCCTTGCGGGCCTTGTCGAAGCGCTGCCAGAGCTCCTCGTCGGCCTCGTGGCCGCACGTGCCGGCAGCCTTCCACTCGTCCATCATCTCGCGCATGCGCGCGGCGGTCTGCTTCCAGCTCGTGGAGCCGGCCAGGCGCTCCGCCTCGGCCGCAAGGGCCTCCTTCTTCTTGCGCGCATCGTCGCGGGCGTCGTCGCGGGCTTGGTAGAACGCCTCGCGCGCCGCGTCGAAGCGCCTCCAGAGCGCATCCTCGCGCGGGTCGTGCCAGCGGCGCAGCGAGCGCCACTCGTCCGCGAGCCTACGGAGGTCCGCCGGCCCGTGGTGCCAGTCCTTCTCGCCTGCGACGCGCTCCGCCTGCTCGCAGAGGGCCTCCCTCTTGGCGAGCTCCTGCTCTAGCGGCGACGGCGCTGCGCCCGCCGCTCCCGCCGGCGTGGTGACCCCGCCCTCCGCCGGGCCTTGGGCCGGTGCCTCGGCCGCCCTCGCGGTCGCGTTGTCCTGATCGAGTGCCATGTGCATCCCCTCGCAACACACGAGACGTGACCCTGCCTCGCGGGAGGGCCCAGCTTTGACGCTGCAGCTTAAAAGGCTACCACACCTGTCGCAGAGGGCGCCCCCGACCCCCCAAGCGGTCGCCGGGCGCAGGCTCGCGCGGCCGCGCTTGGGTATCATGGGTACGAGGGCGACGTGAGGAGGAACGGTGGCCAAGGATCCGACTCGGTGCAAGGAGACGATGGACTGCCCCTTTCGCGAGGGCGGCGGCAGCTGCATGGGGAGCATCCGCCTGTTCGCGGGGCTCCCGGAGTCCGCTCGCAACGACCTGATGGCGCACGCGCTGCGCTCCACCCACCCCGCGGGGAGCCTGCTGGTGCGCGAGGGCGACCCCATCGAGTCGATCCTGGTGGTGCGCCATGGGCGCATCAAGACGTTCCACGCGGACGCGGACGGCGAGGAGTACCTCCTGGACATCCTGCACGACGGCCAGGCCATCTGGCACGGCATGTTCCTGAAGGAGAGCGTCTACCGCTACAGCGTCGGCTGCCTCACCCGCGTCGACCTCTGCCGCATCCGCCGCACCGACTTCATGCGGCTGATCGGCGACAACCGCGAGGTCGCGACGAGCCTTATCCAGACCCTCGGTACGGAGCTCGTGGAGGCGGAGGAGAAGATCAAGGTCCTCAGCACGAGGGACCCTCGGCGCCGCCTGGCGAAGTTTCTGCTGTGGCGCGACGAGCGCTGCATCGGCCCGGAGATCCACCTCACCCTGGGCGACATCGCGAACTCCGTGGGGCTCAGGCCGGAGACCGTCAGCCGCGCCCTCGGCTCGTTCGAGCGCGACGGCATGGTGCAGCGCATCGGTCGCGGCAAGATCCGCGTGCTTGACCACGTCGCGCTTCGCCGGCTCTGCGACGATGCGTAGGCGCGCGGAGGGAGCGCTCGCCCGCACGGATTTGCCGCGTGCATAAAGCGAAGGCCATCCCGCATAGCACTTGCCCCGCGCCGTCCTCCGCAAAAACTTTTCCCCGTTACTTGACTGTAATCAAGGAACTTTCCGTCGCCCCCATATATGTTGTCTAACGACAAACATTTTCTGGAGGAGGCGACGGGGATGCTCGGAAGGGTCCACTCACTGGAGTCGTTTGGGTCGGCCGACGGCCCCGGCGTGCGCTACCTCGTCTTCCTGCAGGGCTGCGCCATGCGCTGCCGCTACTGCCACAACGTCGACACCTGGGCCATGGACGAGGGCACGCAGATGTCGGCGGACGAGGTCCTCGACAAGGCGGAGCGCTACCGCGGCTACTGGGGCGAGGACGGTGGCATCACCGTGAGCGGCGGCGAGGCCCTTCTGCAGATCGACTTCGTGACGGAGCTCTTCCAGAAGGCCAGGCAGCGGGGCATCGGCACCTGCCTCGACACGGCCCTGCAGCCGTTCACCCGGAGCGAGCCCTTCTTCGGCAAGTTCGAGCGCCTCATGGGGTCGTGCGACCTCGTGCTCGCGGACCTCAAGCACATCGACCCGGCAGGCCACAAGGGCCTGACCGGCCACGACAACGCCAACATCCTCGACGCCCTCACCTACCTGAGCGACATCGCGAAGCCCGTCTGGATACGCCACGTGCTCGTCCCCGGCATCACGGACGATGACGCGTACCTTAGGCGCACCGCAGAGTTCATCGGGACACTCTCGAACGTGGAGCGCGTCGAGGTCCTCCCCTACCACACCCTCGGTGCCTACAAGTGGAAGGAGCTCGGCATCCCGTACACCCTAGACGGCGTCGAGCCGCCAAGCCCGGAGCGCGTGCGGAACGCAAGGCGCATCCTCGGGGCGGAGGGCGCCCCCTCCTAGCCACACCGCGAACCACCTGCGCGACGCGCAACAGAGCAACCAGCAGCCAAGGCGGCGGCACGGCCGCCAGAAAGAGAGGAGCACGATGCAGCTTAGGGAAGAGTGGAGCGGATTCACCGCAGGTCACTGGACGTCCGACGTCAACGTCCGCGACTTCATCCAGCGCAACTACACGCCCTACGACGGGGACGAGTCCTTCCTCGCCGGCCCCACCGAGGCCACGGACAGGCTCTGGGGCAAGGTCCAGGAGCTTCAGAGGCAGGAGCGCGCCAACGGCGGCGTCCTCGACTGCGAGACCGAGGTCGTGAGCGGCCTCACCGCATACGGCCCGGGCTACATCGACCCCGAGCTCAAGGACCTCGAGAAGGTCGTGGGCCTTCAGACCGACAAGCCCCTCAAGCGCGCGTTCATGCCGTATGGCGGCATCAAGATGGCGCAGCAGGCCGCCGAGAGCTACGGCTACAAGATCGACCCGAAGTACGACAAGATCTTCAACGAGTACCACAAGACCCACAACCAGGCCGTGTTCGACGCGTACACCCCCGAGATGCGCGCCGCCCGCCACTCCCACATCATCACGGGCCTGCCCGACACCTACGGCCGCGGCCGCATCGTCGGCGACTACCGCCGCGTCGCCCTGTACGGCATCGACTTCCTGATCGCCAAGAAGCAGGAGGACCTCCTCAACTGCGGCGACGGCACCATGACCGACGACGTCATCCGCCTGCGCGAGGAGATCGCCGAGCAGATCCGCTCCCTCAGGGGCATCAAGGACATGGCCGCCATCTACGGCTTCGACATCTCGAAGCCCGCGACGAACGCCCAGGAGGCGTTCCAGTGGCTGTACTTCGGCTACCTCGCCGCCATCAAGACCCAGAACGGCGCTGCCATGTCCGTCGGCCGCATCGCGACCTTCCTGGACATCTACATCGAGCGCGACCTCGCGGCGGGAACCCTGACGGAGTCCGAGGCCCAGGAGCTCGTCGACCACATGGTCCTGAAGTTCCGCATGGTCAAGTTCGCACGCATCCCCAGCTACAACGAGCTGTTCTCCGGCGACCCCGTCTGGGCAACGCTCGAGATGGCCGGCCTTGGCCAGGACGGCCGCCACATGGTCACGAAGAACGACTACCGCTTCCTGCACACGCTCGAGAACATGGGCCCCGCGCCGGAGCCAAACCTCACCGTGCTGTACAGCAAGCGCCTTCCCCTCAGCTTCCGCCGCTACGCCGCGAAGGTCTCCATCAACACCTCGTCCGTGCAGTACGAGAACGACGACGTCATGCGTCCCGTCTGGGGTGACGACTACAGCATCTGCTGCTGCGTCTCCGCAACCCAGACCGGCAAGGAGATGCAGTTCTTCGGAGCCCGCGCCAACCTTGCCAAGTGCCTTCTCTACGCCATAAACGGCGGCAAGGACGAGAAGTTCCTGGACAAGAAGACCGGCAAGAACATGCAGGTCGGCCCCGAGCTCGCTCCGATCACGAGCGAGTACCTCGACTACGACGAGGTCATGCACAAGTTCGACCTCATGATGGACTGGCTCTCCGGCCTGTACGTCAACATTCTGAACCTCATCCAGTACATGCACGACAAGTACTACTACGAGGCCGCCGAGATGGCCCTCATCGACACCGACGTCCGCCGCACGTTCGCCACGGGCATCGCGGGCTTCAGCCACGTGGTCGACTCGCTGTCCGCCATCAAGTACGCGAAGGTCAGGTGCGTCCGCAACGAGGACGGCCTCGTGACCGACTACGTGGTCGAGGGCGACTTCCCTCGCTACGGCAACGACGACGACCGCGCGGACGACATCGCGGTGTGGCTGCTCAAGACCTTCATGGCCAAGATCAGGAAGCACCACACCTACCGCAACTCCGAGCCCACCACCTCGATCCTGACCATCACGTCGAACGTGGTCTACGGCAAGGCCACGGGCGCCCTGCCCGACGGCCGCGAGGCCTTCAAGCCGTTCGCGCCCGGCGCCAACCCCGCGTACGGCGCGGAGAAGAACGGCCTCCTCGCCAGCCTCAACTCCGTGGCCAAGCTCCCGTACGAGTATGCGCTCGACGGCATCAGCAACACGCAGACCATCAACCCCAGCGCGCTCGGCAACGACCTGGAGCAGCGCAAGGCCAACCTCGTCAACGTGATGGACGGCTACTTCGCCGCCGGTGCCCACCACCTGAACGTGAACGTCTTCGGCGTCGACAAGCTGAAGGACGCGATGGAGCACCCCGAGAAGCCCGAGTACGCCAACTTCACGATCCGCGTCTCCGGCTACGCGGTCAAGTTCATCGACCTCACCCGTGAGCAGCAGCTCGACGTCATCGCGCGCACCTGCCACGACCGCATGTAGCGCAGGGCGCAACGCGGCCGGCGCCAAGTGCCGGCGCATCCTGAGGCGCAAGGGGGCCTTCCGCACCTGGTGGTGTCGGGAGGCCCCCTTCGTGGCACGTGGGGCCGCGAGCCCCCAAAGGCGATGGGGCGAGGCCCCAAGGCCGGCCGTGCGATGCCGCGCGCAGGCTACCCGCGCCTCGACCCCTGCCTGCCCATGCCGCCCTTGTGGCCGGAGGCCTTGTTCGGCCCGATGCCCTTCTGGCCAAAGCGCATGCCGCGCATCTCCTGGCGCCGTGGCTTCGAGCCCTTGATCCGCTCCCACGCGTCGCGGGTCCTCTCGTTCTTCATTATTCGCTCCCAGCTCCGTTTCATGCGTTTCTCGCCCGGCGCGGCGCCTTCTTCGGCCCGCGGCCGGTCCCGCACGCGCCCCTCGCCTGGCGGCACCTCACGTCACGTCCAGCATGACCTCCGAGCCCGACGGGCCCAGCCGCAGGTGCAGGCGGTTCTTGTCCGCGCGACGCACGAGCACGCCCACCTCGAACGGGACCATGTCCGCGTCGTACGTCGTCCTCACCACGCGGATGCCGGGCGCGCCGCGCACCTGCTGGAGCGCGTCCGCCTCCGCGGCGTCCAGCACCACGGCCTCGAGGTACGCGTCCTCGTACGTGGGCAGAAGCCCCGCGTCCTCCGCGACGCACGCGTACAGCGACCGTTCCACCCGCTCGCGCGTGAGCGCCGGGCACACGGCGGTCGGCACGTACGCCGTGTTCGTCTCCATCGGCACGCCGTCCGCCATGCGCAGGCGCCGCACCTCCCAGAGCGCCCCGTCCCTCTCGCCCAGGCGAAGCCGACGCCTGAGGACGTCCGTGCCCGGCACCTGCCGAAGCGAGAGGATGCGCGACGACGGCACCTTCCCCAGCGCCTCCATGCGCGCGGAGAAGTTCAGCGCGACGTCGGTGGTGCGGCCCCGCTGGTAGCGCGCGACGAACGTGCCCTTGCCGCGCCGGCGGACGACGCGGCCCTCGTCCACGAGGTCCTTGAAGCAGCGACGGACCGTGGAGCGCGACAGCCCGAGCGCGCGGCAGATTTCTGCCTCCGCGGGAAGCGGCGTCTGCCCGTCGAAGGCGTGCGTGGCGATGAGCCCCATGAGCCTGAGCTTGAGCTGCAGGTACAGGGGCACGTCCGACGTCTTGTCAAGCGGCGTCGCGCATATGGCGTCCAGTGCGTTCATGCCCATAATGTACCATAGCTACCATACATTTGGACCAAATGCGAAAGCTCGCCCGCCAGGCGGCGGCAACGTGCGACGCTGGGACCACACACCACCGGCAGAAGGAGCACCCATGAGCATTCGCATCGCGTTCAGCGACGTAGACGGAACCATCGTGGACACGAACCACCACGCGCTGCCCGCGGACGGCCCCACCCTCAGGCGCGTCACGCAGCGCATCCCGCTGTGCCTGGTGTCCGGCCGCTCGCCGGAGGGCATCTACTCCGTGCAGCGGGCGCTGGGCATCACCGGCCCGGTCGCGGCGTTTTCCGGCGCGTACGTGCTGGACGAGAAGGGCGACGAGCTCTACAGCAAGACCATCCCGCTCGACCTCGCGCTCGAGGTGAAGGCGTACCTGGAGAGCGACCTGCCCGACGTGGTGGCGGGCACGTACGGGTTTCACAAGTGGATCGTGGACGACGCTCGCGACTCCCGCGTGCTGCAGGAGGAGTACTTCGTCCAGACGCGCGCGACCCAGAGCCGCGACCTCAAGGGCACGTTCGGCAACCGCGGCATCCACAAGTTCCTGCTGATGGGAGAGCCCAAGGCGATCCTTTCCGCCGAGAGCACCCTTGGCGCGCGCTACCCCGAGCTGACGGTGGTGCGCAGCAACGACGTCCTGTGCGAGGTCATGGTCGCGGGCGTGAGCAAGAGCCATGCGGTCGACGTGCTGTGCCGCCACTTCGGCGCCAGCCGCGGCGAGGCCGTCGCGTTTGGCGACGGCCCGAACGACCTAGACATGCTGCTTGCCGTGGACGAGTCCTACGCCATGCCCAACGGCGAGCCGTCCGTGCGCAAGGCCGCCGCTCACGTGTGCGAGTGGTCCAACCTCGAGTCCGGCGTCGCAAGGACGCTCGCCCGGCTCGTGTTGGGGGAGGAGCCGGGCGAGCGCTAGGAGGGTCGTTGGCATTCGGCGGGCGGGCGTCAGAGCTCCGCCGCCATGACCTCTTCGATCGTGGGAATGGACGGCACGGCGCCCGCGCGCGACACCGCGATGGCGGATGCCTTCGCGGCGATGTCGAGCGCCTCGGGCACGGGCCTGCCCTCGCTCACGGCCCACACGAAGTAGCCGGTGAACGTGTCGCCGGCGGCGGTGGTGTCCTTCGCGTCCACGTGGTAGATGCCCTGCGCGTAGCGCTCGTCGCCCCGCTGGTAGCGAGAGCCCTCGGACCCAAGCGTGAGCACGACCGCGGCGTCCGGGTACTTCTCGCCCAGGCGCGCCAGGACCTCGTCCGGGTCCTCGGAGCCGCCGGCCACCTGCGCGCCCTCGACCTCGTTCAGCAGGAAGAGCGACACCTTCGACATGTCGACGGCCTCCAGGGCGTCGTTGTACGGCGAGGGGTTCAGCACGACCCTCATCCCGCGCGCCGCGGCCGCGTCCACTATGTGCGGCAGGCACGATATCTCGTTCTGCAGGATCACGTAGTCCCCCGCCGAGAAGTGCGAGAGGACCTCGTCCGCATACGCCTCGTCGACGCGCTGGTTCGCTCCGCCGTACAGGAGGATACAGTTCTGGCCTCCCCCGTCCACCTGGATGACGGTGTGGCCGCTCGCGACGTCGACGGTCCGCACGTAGTCCGTGTTCACGCCGGCCTCGCGGCACACGTCCAGAAGCAGGCCTCCCTCCGGGCCCACCATGCCCGCCTGCCACACCTTTGCGCCGGCACGCGCGCACGCGACGGCCTGGTTCAGGCCCTTGCCGCCGGGATACACGTCGCGCCGCCCCGCGGCGAGGGTCTCGCCGGGCCTGACCATGTGGTCGACCTGGTACACGTAGTCGATGTTCAAAGATCCGAAGTCAAGAATCCTCATGAGCGTTCCTCCGTCCCAGAGAGCGCCTTCGAAACGGCGTGCCTCACCACGGCATGGCCGCAACGGCCGTCGGCATCCCAACGGGCGGCAAGGCCGCCGGCATGGGGCCCATCAGCTGCAGGCGCGTCGCCACCATGAGGGCCGCGGCGGCAATGCCCAGCACGAAGAGGGTCCAGTCCGCAAGGCGACCGGACTCGAAGAGGCCGAGGCAGAGCGTCCTGCCCCATGGCCACAGGAGCCTGACGCCCCTCTTGTTGGTGAGGTCGAGCGCCAGGTGCGACGCATAGCCCACGGCGACGGCGGCCGCAATCGGACGGCAGAGCATCCATGAGCCATACCCCACCAGCGCAAGCGCCACGAGCGAGTGCGAGAAGCCCCTGTGCCCGGACGCCCTGCCCACCGCGCAGGTGGCGACCACGATCGCCAGCCCCGCCAACCGCTCGTACGAGAAGCCCGACGCCAGGCCAAGGGCGAGGTCGCTCCCCCGCGCGTGGTCAACCGCCAGAAGCGACGCCACCATGACGGCAAGCGCCGCCCACACGCGGCGCGTCCCGCGCGCGCCCATGCTGGACGGCGTGTCGGTATCGGGCAGCATGCCGCCCACCATCCCGCCAAGCGCGAGCGCAATCGCCTGCGGCGCCACGCCGGTCGGCACGCCAAGCCGTGCCCCGGCCAGCGGGGCCACGGCCAGCGCGGATGCCACGCCTATGGCTATGTGCGTCTTGCCCGTCATGCGCGCTCTTCTCCCCCGGGGCCTGCGGCCAGACGGTCGCAGGCAGACGTCCTTGTCTGCGTATGGTCTATCGTAGCCGACGCACGGCCACAAGGTGAGGGGCGCCGCCTTGCCAAGGTGGTCCCGGGCATCCTGCTTTCACTGGTAGTGCAGGGACTCCACCGGGTCGAGCTTCGCGGCGCGCCGTGCCGGGTAGTAGCCAAACACCACACCTATGAGCACGCAGATTCCCGTCGCGCCGAGCACGGCCATGGGCTCTATCACGGGCGTCACGGTAAGGGACATGCCGCTGTCGCCAGAGGCCAGAAGGCCCGTCGCGACGCCGCCGAGGGCGAACGCCCCCAGGTAGCCAAGCACGATGCCGATCGCCCCTCCCGCCAGCGTCAGGCACACGGACTCCAGCAGGAACTGCCGCGTGATGTCTGACCTGCGGGCCCCCAGGGCCTTGCGAAGCCCGATCTCGCGGATGCGCTCCGTCACGTTCGTGAGCATCATGTTCATGATGCCGATGCCGCCAACCACGAGCGAGATGGACGCGACGGACGTCATGAGCAGCTGGAACGTGAACATGACGGAGTTGAAGCTGTCGATCATGGACTTCATGGACGATACGTACAGGCCGTTCTCGACGTCCTCGTCGCTCAGGTGGTAGTACGTCGCCAGGAAGTCCTTCGTCTTCGTAACGAGGGAGTCGATGTCCTCGCCCTCCCGCGCCATGCCGGAAAGCATGTCCACGTTGTCGTAGCCCGTGACCCTCTGGACGCACGCCTCAAGCGGAACGTAGGCCGTCACGCCCTTCGGGTCGGTCTGCTGGCTGTTTTCAAGCACGCCGACCACGCGGTACTCGATCCCCTTGATGCGCACCTTCTGGCCAAGGGCGTCCTCGTCGCCAAACAGGTTGTGCGCGCTCGTCTTGTCCAGTATCGCCACCGTCGAGGCGGAGTCGTTCTCGCCGCTCGTGAAAGTGCGGCCTTCCACGAGCTTCTGGCCCGTCACGTCGAAGTAGTGGGGCGCGATGCCCAGCACCTGCCCGTCGACGCTCTTGGCGTCGCTGGCGACCTTGCCGCCACCGTAGGAGCCGCCCGTTATGTACTCGTACTCCGGCAGCCCCTCCTCGATCTTCGCGATGTCCTCGGTGCGCACCTGCGAGCCGTTGTAGACGCCCATGGTTATGACGCGGGCGCGGTCGAGGCCGAGCTCGCCCATGAGGCCCTGCCGCACGCCGCCGATGAGCGCGGTCATCGCGATGACCGCGCTGATGCCGATCACGATGCCCAGCACCGTGAGGAGCGACCTGCCGCGGTTTGCGTCGAGGGCCTCCCAGGTCTCGGCCCAAAGGTCCCTCAGCCTCATGTGCTCCCCCTTCCGCGGGACTCGGACCTCATCACGTGCGCGCGCTCCTGCTCGTCGGTGAGGAGCCTGCCGTCGCGAATGTGCACGCAGCGGTCCGCCCACGTCGCCACCTCTGGGTCGTGCGTGATGAGGACGACGGTCTTGCCGGCGGCCCGCATCCTGACGAAGGTGTTCAGCACGACCTCGCTCGTCGCGGAGTCCAGGTTTCCCGTCGGCTCGTCCGCCAGCACCAGGGCCGGGTCGTTCACCAGGGCGCGCGCGATGGCGACGCGCTGCATCTGGCCGCCGGAGAGCTCGTTCGACCTGTGGTCGAAGTACTCCGCCGGCAGCCCTACCGAGGCGAGCGCCTCGCACGCGCGCCGCTCGCGGTCGCGCGGGGCAACGTCCGTGTACAAGAGCGGCAGCATGACGTTCCTGATGACCGTCGAGCGCGGCAGCAGGTTGAACGACTGGAACACGAAGCCGATCCGCGTCGCGCGCACCTGCGCGAGCTCATCGTCGTCGAGCTTCGCTACGTCGACCCCCTCGAGCAGGTACGAGCCGGACGTGGGCGTGTCCAGGCATCCCAGTATGTTCATGAGCGTGGACTTGCCGGAGCCTGACGGCCCCATGATGCACAGGAACTCGCCCTTCCGCACCGTGAGCGACACGCCCCGCAGCGCATGCGTCGGCACGCCGCCGGAGTCGTAGATGCGATGCACGTCCCGCACGTCTATCACGGGCAGCATGGCTAGCGCCCGTCTGCCGTGGCGGCGGAGGCGTCGCCCCCGGCCGCGCCGCCGTCCGCGGAGTCGCCCTCGTCCGCGAGCTTGACGGTCTCGCCCTCCTTCACGCCCGTCACGGCGGCGTCGGACCCGTTCTTCTCGCCCACCTTCACGTCGACGTCGCGGGAGGTCTTGACGTTGCCCTCCCCGTCGAGCGTGACGACGGTCACGCTGGCGGTTCCGGCGGACTCGTCGTAGTCGTTCAGCGCCGCGATCGGCACCATGAGCACGTCGGACACGCTCTGCGTCTGGATGGTCGCGTTCGCGGTCATGCCCGGCTTGATGCGCTCGTCCGGCTGGTCGATCACGAGGTCGACCTCGTACGTCACGACGCCGTCGCCGCCCATGGAGCCGTCGCTGCTCGCGACCGTCGCGATCTTCTCGACCTTCGCGTCGCACTCGAGGCCGGGAATCGCCGAGAAGGTCACGTTCGCGGTCTGCCCCACGGCCACGCCCGAGATGTCCACCTCGTTCACCTGCGTGGCGACCCTCATCCTCGAGAGGTCCGCGATCTGCACGGCCCAGCCGGCGCCCGTGCCCTGGCCGCCCTGGCCCGTGCCGTCGCTTGTGGTGGAGCCGCCCGTGGCGTCGCCGTACGCGGCGCCGTTCCTCGCGTTCACCGCGACGACGCTTCCCGAGGCGGGCGCCGTCACCGTGCGCTTCGCCGCCTGGGCCTTCGCGTCCGCAAGCGCCTGGCTTGCGGAGTCGAGCGCGGACTTTGCGCTGTTCAGGCCGTCGTTTGCCGTCTGCACGTCGCCATAGAGGCTGTCGGGGTCCGCGAGGCCCGCCTGCGTCTCTGCGTCCGGCGCGGAGTTCCAGGCGTCCAGTGCCTTCTTGTAGGCGGCGTCCGCGTTGTCGACGCCGCGCTGGGCGGTGTTGACCTGCGCCTGCGCGTCAGACACCTGCCGCTGGGCGTCCGCGACCGCGCGGTCGAGCGAGTCGTTCTTGAGCGAGAAGAGCACGTCGCCCTTGCCCACGGCGTCGCCCTCAGACACACGCAGGTCCTGGACGATGCCGCTCACCTCGGGCGTGACGTAGACGCTCGACGCGGGCTGGGCCGCGCCCGTAACGCTCACGCTGGAGGTGAGGTCGCCGCGCGTGACCTCCGCCGTCGCGGGCATCTGCTTGCCGGCGTCCGCGGGCGTGAGCACCCGGGGCACGATGATGGCCGCGGCTATCACGACGGCGGCGCACGCCACCACCGCGATCTTCACGTTGCGGCGGCGCCTCTTCTCCTTGCGGTGGCGCTCGAGGTTCTGGTACGCGAGCATGCCGCTTGCGTCCTCGTCCGCCGCGTCGGTGGCGGCGGGACCCTTCGTCGGGTCTACCGGCGCGCCGTCAGACGCGTGCCGGAGCGGGCTTGCGGACAGGGGCGGCGTCACCGCCTGCGTGGCGCCCGCGTCCCGCGGTGCCTCTTTCTTCTCGCCCTTGGCGTCCGCCGCCTCGTTGTCCCCGGACGAAGCCTTGTCAAAACCGAACTTCTTGCTCATACGCTGCTCCCATCCTGGGGGTAGTGTGCGAGCGGCCGCGGACCCAAGGCCCGCAGCCGCCGCTCTATAGGTTGTGCAGAGAGTCTACTCCTGTATGAGGACGTCGGAATCCACGTTGTGGTCGAACAGCGCGACGGAGCGGATGGCCGGGTCGTCGTAGGTGGACCAGTAGTACGTGCAGGTCGCGGAGGAGAACGCGCCCGTGAAGATCGTGGTCTCGAACTCGCCGTTCGTCATCTTCGCGGCGCCGTCGATCATGCTCACGCCGCCCAGGATGTGGAAGATCTTGCTGACGTTTGCCTTCTCGCCCTCCTGGGTGGGGTAGTTCGCGTTGAGGTAGGCCTCGCGCACGAAGCGCGACGGCGAGTAGTAGTCGCCGGGGAGGCCGCGCATGCCGGCGCCGGAGCCAAACGCGGAGAGCTCCTGCGTGCGCCAGGACAGCGGTCCGGGCACGTCGCTCGTGAGGTTGATGTAGTTGCGCAGGTTCTCCGTGTGCCACGCGAAGCCGGGCTGGTTCGTGAGGACGTCCACGTCGTCGTGGAACACCTGCAGGCCGGCCTCGGTCTGCTCGACCACGATCGAGCGGGTGGAGTCGCCGATGATCCAGTGCAGCATCGAGGACGGGAACCTGGGGCTGACGGGCTCGTCCACGATCGTCACGTTCGCGAGCGCCGCCTCGACCTCGTCCACCGTGGCGTGGTTCGCGACCACCCAGAGCGGGAACTCGAAGGCGGCGACGTTCGTGGCGCCCTCGCGCGGGGCGTCCGCGTACACCGCGTAGCCCGGGAAGTTGAGGCCGGCCACGGCGAGGCCCTTCTCGTTTCCGCAGTCAAAGTAGAGGGGCGTGTCGTCCTCCACGATGCCCATGCCTATGATGGCCATGCCCACCTGGGGAACGGCGCCAAACGGGGACTTTGGCTTGTAGCCGCGCGGGGTGATGACCACGCGCTCGCCGTACGAGCAGCTCCAGTCGAGGTTGCGGCCAAAGTACATGTTGCCCTTGTCATCGGTAAACCTAACACCTGTGCACATCGCGGCTCCAATCAAGCTGTGTGACCGATACGACCGCGCTCGCAAACAGCGCTCTATCTATGGTAGGCGCTCCCCCCTCGCGGGTCCAGCGTCGCTCCATGCGCGAGTGCTAAACGTCGGCCTCTGGCGCGGACGCACCCGCGTCCGCGAGCATGTCCGCAAGCTCCGCGGGCTCGAAGCGGTAGTCGGCGCCGCAGAAGTGGCAGTGCACCTGGGCGGGCTCGTTCTTCTCGACCATGTCGCCAAGCTCCGCCCGGCCCAGGGCCAGCACGGCGCGCATGGCGCGCGAGCGGTCGCAGCCGCAGCGGAAGCTTGCGGGCATGCGGTCGAGCTCCCGGTAGCCCAGCCCCCGCAGCAGGCGCTGCAGCATCTCCGTGGGGGTCATGCCCGCCTCCAGCAGGTCCGTGACGGAATGCACGGGCGCGAGATTCGCCTCCAGCGCCGCCACGACGTCCTCGTCGCAGCCGGGCATCAGCTGGATCACGAAGCCGCCGGCGCGGCGCACGCTCATGTCGCGGTCCACGAGCACGCCCACCCCAAGCGAGGTGGGAATCTGGTCGCTCGCCGCGAAGTAGTAGGTGAGGTCGTCCCCTATCTCGCCCGAGACGAGCTCGACCTCGCTCGAGTACGGGTCCATTCCCGCGACGTCGTGCACGACGGACAGCGTGCCCGCCCCGACGGCCTGCCCCACGTCTAGGTGGCCGCGGCCGTTGAGCGGCAGCCACACCCGCGGGTTCTGCACGAATCCCTTCGCGTGGCCGCGGTTGTCGGCCGTCACGGTTATCCTGCCAAGGTCGCCGTCGCCCATGACCGTGATGGTGACGAGCTCGTCGTCGTTCTTGGACATGGCGCCCATCATCTGCGCGCCCATGATCAGCCTGCCCAGGGCCGCCGTCGCCACCGGCGTCGTGTCGTGCCGGGCACGCACCTCCTCTACCGTCGCGCGCGCCGTGATCGCAAATGCGCGCACCATGCCGTCGGCCGCCGTGCCGCGCACGATGTGGTCCTCCCTGCGCTCGCGCTCCGCCTCAAGGTCCACCACGCCCTCCGGCAGGCGGGCGCCCTCGTGCTCCAGCTGGTATCTCGTCATGCGTCCTCCCCTGCGCCACGGACCGGCCAAGGCCGCGGGCGTCTCTTCCTGGCTAGTTGCTACCACTTGTCTTTACCCAAAGCCCCATTGATGCTACCGTCGCCTGCGACAAACACACGAGGGAGGGAGTGCGATGGACGCGACCAAGGACAACGTGGGACTCTGGCTTGACGGCGCGCCGGAGCGGGTGCGCAGCGACACAGAGCGCCTGCTGGACGAGGTCGGGCGCCTGCGCCAGAGCCAGGTCATCTACCCCGCGCAGGACCAGATCCTGCGCGCGCTCGAGCTCACGGCGCCAAGCGACGTGCGCGTGGTGATACTGGGGCAGGACCCGTACCACGAGCCGGGGCAGGCGATGGGGCTCTCGTTCTCGGTGCCCGCGGGCCAGCGGCTCCCGCCCAGCCTGCGCAACGTCTACAAGGAGCTCTCGCGGGACCTTGGCTGCGAGCCGCCCGCGACGGGCGACCTCACCCCGTGGGCGCGCCAGGGGGTCCTGCTGCTCAACACGACGCTCACCGTGCGCGAGCACGCCGCGAACTCCCATGCGCGACTTGGGTGGCAAAGCCTCACAAACTACCTGGTCAGGCGCACGACAGAGCTTTCGCAGCCCATCTGCTACCTTGCATGGGGACGCCATGCCGCCACCTTCGTGACGTCTGCGGTCGAGGAGGCTCGCTCCGCGGGCACGCTCGCGGGCGAGAAGTGCGTGCTCTCGTCCACGCACCCCTCCCCGCTCTCCGCCAACCGCGCGGGCGGGGGGCTCGTTCCGTTCATGGGCTCGAGGCCCTTCTCGCAGGCGAACGACTTCCTCGCGTCCCACGGCGCCGCGCCCGTGCAGTGGGCTTAGCACAAACGTCGCAAACGATGCGCCCAGGTCCGAACGCTTGCAGATGTCTTTCGCTTACCTTGCGGATATCTGCAACAGACAACAGCTCCGACCTGCGATTTCAAGAAAGTTGGCATCCTTCGAAAATGTCACTGGACAACCCGTTTCCGCGTGGCATAATGCTCTGTACAGAACATCTGTTCTAGATGAGGAAAGGAGCGTCCAGCCCCGCTGGCACGGGTGCCGCCTCACGATGGTTCCAGACCACGCCGACGATGGAAGGTGGGAGCATGTCACTCGATCTCAACCACGCGCTGGAGGGACTTCGCCCCTCGGCCATCAGGCGTTTCTCGGCGCTTGCAGCAGCGACGCCGGGGTGCATATCGCTCACGCTCGGGGAGCCTGGCGAGGTAACGCCCGCCGCCATACGCGAGCGTGTCGGTCAGAGCCTTACCGCGGGCAAGACGCACTACCCGCCAAACAACGGCACGGCAGTCCTGCGTCAGGCAATCGCCGACAGGTGCTCCCGCACGGGTCTTCCGGTGAACCCCGAACAGGTCATCGTGACCAACGGGGCAACCGAGGCGCTCTTTAGCACCCTGACCGCACTCCTCAACCCCGAAGACGAGGTCATCGTCCCAATGCCGGCGTTCGTGCTCTACGAGTCCATCGCCCTTCTCGCCCGCGCGCACGTCGTGCCGCTCGACACCTCTGAGGACGGCTTCCAAATCGATGCCAAGAAGCTGGCTTCGGCAGTGACCCCCAAGACGAAGGCCATAGTGCTCACCTCGCCAAACAACCCGACAGGCTGCGTTCTGGATGAGAAGAGCCTCGATGCGGTGGCGGACCTCGCCTCCAAGAGCGACTTCTACGTGGTCTGTGACGATGTGTACGAGGAGCTGATATACGAGGAAGACCTACGCGGGCATGGGTTCGCAAGGCTCCACCCGGAACTTGCCGACAGGACCATCGTGGTGAACAGTCTCTCGAAGCCCTGGGCCATGACCGGTTGGCGACTGGGCTGGCTCACCGCTGCCCCCGAGGTCGCGTCACAGGTCGCGAAGGTCCATCAGTACGCCGTCTCCTGCGTCGTCTCGTTTACCCAGGACGCGGCGGTGCAGGCGTTGCAGACCGATACGACGCCCATGCGCGAGCGATACCGTGCCCGCCGCAAAGTCACGCTCGACGCCCTCGAAAGGATGGGCCTCTCCTGCGTCGTTCCGGAGGGCGCGTTCTACGCATTCCCAAGCGTCGCTGTTCTCTGCGAAAGCGACGAGGAGTTCTGTGAGCGGGCCATCCGCGAGGCTGGGGTGGCACTCGTCCCGGGGTCGGTCTTCGGCTGCCCCGGCCACGTTCGCCTGAGCTACGCCACCGACGACAGGACGCTTACGGAGGGGCTCTCCCGGTTGGAGGGGTTCGTCGCAGACCTTCGCCGCTAGAGGGGAGCCGTCACGAGCCGACGATAGACTTCGACGCCACGCATCAGTATCGACTCGTCGAAGTCGAACGTGCTCGCGTGCAGCGGCGTACCCGTGCCCGTCCCAAGCAGGAAGAAGGTACCGGGCAGCCACTGCTGGTACCACGAGAAGTCCTCCGCAATCAGCAGGGGCTCCGGCACGTCACGCACGTCGATGTACGCTGCGGAAAGAACCCCACGCGCCCATGAGGTCACGCCCTCGTCGTTCACGACGGGAGGATACCCCTCGCTGAAGGTCGTCTTCGCCGTGCAGCCCACCTTCGCCGCGACCCCCTGCGCAATGCGGGGAAGCTCATCTCGGCAGCGCCTGCCCATCTCGACCGAGAACGTCCGAAGGCTCCCCTCCACGCGGGCGGACGCCGCTATCTGGTTGCGGACCTCACCAGCAGCCATGTGCCCGAACTTCAGCAGGCACGGCTCCTCCTGGGACCGCTCTTCCATGAAGCGGTATGCCTCAGGCACGAACATGCACGCCGCGAGGAGCGCATCCCTTCCCTGCCGAGACTTGGCGATGTGGGATGCGCGTCCCTTAAACTCCACGGTCGTCTCGTTGCTGGCCGCAAGCAGCGCACCAGAGCGGGTGGCCACACAAGCAGACGGGAGGTCCGGCCAAAGATGGAACCCAAAGATGCGATCGATGCCCAGACGCCCGAACACGCCGCTCTCGCAGACCTGCCGGGCGCCCCCGGTGGTCTCCTCCGCCGGCTGGAACACCACCAGGACGCTGCGAGCAAGCCGGTCGGGATGGTCTGCCATCCAGTCGCACGCCCCAAGGGCCATGGCCATGTGACCGTCGTGCCCGCACGCGTGCATGCGTCCGTCGTGACGAGACGCATAGGGTGCCCCCGTCTCCTCGCGAACGGGGAGGGCGTCCATGTCGCTTCGCAGCGCCGTGGCGGCAGAGCTCCCGCGATCGAAGTAGGCGCACACCGTGGAGCGAGCGGGAGAGAAGACCGACATGCATTCACAGCGCGCCGCCATGGGCTCGAGCTGCTCCCTGACGTAGGCTATCGTCTGGGGCAGGTCGAAGTCGCACTCCGGAATCTCGTGCAGGTCCCTGCGCCACTTCATAAGCGTCTCGATGCCAGCCATTCTTCCTCCCGTCCGAGCGTCAGAGCCCAACTTCAGTGGCAACGCGCATTCTATCGCACGAAGGTCGCGCCGCACCGCAAGGGTAACGATCCGGAAGCAGGCGGCGCCGGCCCTCCCAGCACACGCGACGCGCAAATGTTAACGGCGTGTGGCGAAGCCGTGGCCATAAGCGCACTTTCGCGGGGCACCCGCTACACTTGCCCCAACGATAGAGGCGCGGACACGAAGAGCTTGGGGCTAGCCGGCAGGCATCGATCCCCAGGGGAGGCCAAATCCGCCGAACCCCGCGAACGGGCACGGACGCGGGGTGGGACCCGGGGAAACACCCCGGGGACTGTCTGGCAAGAAGTCAGGTGCGCTATCCCCACGCGACCGCGGCCAAGGGGCCGTCGCAAAGGATGGCCGCGTAGGAGGATACATGGGCCGCAAGAGTCCCTTTGCAACGGCACGCCAGCTGGAGGACATCGCCTCCGCGTACCCCACGCCGTTCTACCTTTACGACGAGGCGGGCATACGCTCTACCGCACGGTCGGTGCTGGACGCGTTCGGCTGGAACCCCGGCTACCGCGAGTTCTATGCCGTGAAGGCGTGCCCCAACCCCAGGATTCTCCAGATGCTCATCGACATGGGCTTTGGCCTCGACGTCTCGTCGGAGTGCGAGCTCCAGATGGCGGAACGGCTCGGCGTCCGGGGCGAGAAGATCATGTTCTCCTCGAACGACACCCCCTCCCAGGAGTTCGCCCACGCCGCGCGCCTGGGGGCCACCATCAACCTGGATGACGCCACTCACATCGACACCCTCCTGAATGCGGTCGAGGAGGTCCCCCGGACCGTGAGCCTCAGGCTCAACCCGGGCGAGTTCCCCTTCGCGAACGGCATCTTCGGCAAGCCGGCGGAGGCAAAGTTCGGCATGACGGAAGAGCAGCTGTTCGATGCCGTGCGTCGTCTCATGGGGTTGGGCGTGCGCGACTTCGGTATCCACGCGCTCCTCGCCTCGAACACGGTGACGGACGAGTACTACCCCACCCTCGCACGCACGCTTTTCGATGTCGCGGCCAGGCTCCACCAGGAGCTGGGCGCCCACGTGGCGTTCGTCAACCTCTCGGGCGGTGTCGGCATCGACTATCGCCCGGAGGAGCGCCCGAACGACATATTCGCCATCGCGGAGGGCGTACGCCGGGCATACGAGGACGTCCTTGCACCCGCGGGAATGGGCGACGTCTCCGTGTACACGGAGATGGGTCGGTTCATCACGGGGCCGCACGGCGCGCTCGTCACGCGCGTCATCCACGAGAAGCACATCTACCACGACTACCTGGGAGTGGACGCCTGTGCCTCCGACCTCATGCGCCCGATGCTCTACGGCGCCTATCACCACATCACGGTCGTTGGCCGCGAGGGCGAGCCGGCGGACCACGTGTACGACGTCACGGGCGCGCTGTGCGAGAACTCCGACAGGCTCGCGAACGCAAGGCCCCTTCCCGAGTGCCATCCCGGTGACCTGCTCTTCATTCACGACACGGGTGCGCACGGGCACTGCATGGGCTACAACTACAACGGCAGGCTCCGCCACGCGGAGCTCCTGCTGCACGAGGACGGCACGGTGGAGATGATTCGCCGCGCGGAGACCCCGGATGACTACTTCGCGACCCTCGACGTGCTGGAGGGATGGGGAGCGCCCGCCGCGGAGTCGGCGGGCAGGGCCAAGCCCGCGCGTCCTTAAGGGGCGCCGAGCTGACGCGGTCGCACCTGCGACTGGCTGGCCCAAGATCTTCTCTAACACCAGAGGCGACGGCCATGACGGCCGTCGGCATCGCAAAGGAGCTAACAATGGACATGTCCAACCTTCGCGGTTCCATCGTCGCACTCGTCACCCCCTTCAAGGAGGACCAGAGCGTTGACTTCGACGCGCTCGAGCGCCTCGTCGACTTCCACCTCGCCAACGGGACGGACGGCATCCTAGTCCTGGGCACCACGGGCGAGTCCTCCACCATGACGGACGAGGAGGACTTCGCGGTCGCGAAGTGCGTCATCGACCGCGTCGCCGGCCGCGTCCCCGTCATCGGCGGCTCGGGGTCGAACGCGACGGCAGAGAGCCTCAACAAGAGCCTTGGCCTGCAGAAGCTGGGAATCGACGGACTTCTGCTCATCACCCCGTACTACAACAAGTCGAACGAGGAGGGCATCTACCGCCACTTCACCACGGTGCTCGACGCGGTGGACGTCCCGTGCATCCTCTACAACATCCCCGGCCGCACCGGCTGCTCCATCTCCGAGCGCAACGTCGCGCGTCTGAGCAAGCACCCCAACGCGTGGGGCATCAAGGAGGCGTCCGGCAACATCTCGTATGCCACGACGGTGGCACGCTACCTGAGCGACGACTTCCGCATGCTCTCCGGCAACGACGACATGGTCGTGCCCATCCTCTCGCTCGGAGGATCCGGCGTCATCAGCGTCTGGGCTGACATCCGCCCGCAGGTGGTTCACGACATGTGCACGAACTGGTTCGCGGGCAACACCCAGGCCGCCCTCGCGACCCAGCTGGAGAACCTCGAGCTCATCCACTCGCTGTTCTGCGAGGTCAACCCCATTCCCGTGAAGGCCGCGCTCGCAAAGATGGGCATGATCGGCGAGACCTACCGCAGCCCCCTGTACACCATCTCCGACGCCGGTCGCGAGCGCCTCTACGCGGCCATGAGGGAGGTAGGTCTGATTGACTAGCAGCACGCCGAACCGCACGTACACCGTCACGCTCATCGGCGCCGGTCGCATGGGCACGCTCATCGCGCGGTCGCTGGAGGCCGACGGCGGCTTCGAGGTCGTCGGCACGTACGACGTCGACAGCGCCGACCAGCTGGACGTCCGGGCGCCGGCGACTGACCTCGCCATCGACTTCAGCAACCGTGCCGCCCTACCCCATACCCTTGCATACGTGCGTCGCTGTGGATGCGCGCTTCTCAGCGGGACCACCGGCTACGACGAGCCGGAGCTTGCCCAGATTCGCTCGCTCGGCGAGAAGAGCGCGGTCATTCACTCCGCGAACTATTCCCTGGGCGTCGCCGTCCTCAGGCGCGTGACGCAGGAGGCGGCACGCGCCCTCGCCGGATGGGACGTCGAGATAGTCGAGACGCACCACAACCAGAAGGCGGATGCCCCATCGGGCACCGCGAACATGCTGCTCGATGCCGTCGATCCCACCCACGAGGCCGACGTCGCCTACGGGCGCGAGGGCATGGTCGGCGCACGCCCGCACGGACAGATCGGCATGCACAGCCTGCGCGGCGGCACCGGCGCGGGAACGCACGAGGTGCACTTCTTCGGCACGGACGAGGAGCTCTGCCTTACCCACAGGGCGACGAGCCGCCAGATCTTCGTGAACGGCGCCGTTGCCGCCGCAAGGCGCCTCGTGACGAAGGACCCCGGATTCTATACGTTTGACCAGCTCATGTTCGAGGACTGACGCCTCGATTCCCTTCGGGCTCGCGCCCCAAAACTACCAAGGAGGTCCAGTGGACGCCCAGGAAATCATCGACTACATCGCCAACGCCCCCAAGAAGACACCCGTACGCGTCTTCGTCCGCGAGCGCGAAGGCGCGCAGATAGACTACGGTTCAGACTCCCACGTCTTCGGAACGGGGAGCAAGGTCATCTTTGGCGACTGGTCGCAGGTGGGTCCCGCCCTCAGCGATAACGCGGACGACATCGAGGACGTAGTCGTGGAGTGCGACCGGCGCAACTCCGGAGTTCCCATGCTCGACGTACGCGGGGTGAACGCGCGCATCGAGCCGGGTGCCATCATCCGCGAGAAGGTCTCCATCGGTGACAATGCCGTCATCATGATGGGCGCCATCATCAACATCGGCGCCGTCGTAGGCGAGGGCACCATGATCGACATGGGCGCGGTCCTCGGAGGACGCGCCATCGTCGGCAAGCACTGCCACGTGGGTGCCGGCACGGTGCTCGCCGGCGTCGTCGAGCCCGCAAGTGCCACGCCCGTCGTGATCGAGGACGACGTGATGCTCGGCGCGAACGCCGTCGTGATCGAGGGCTGCCGCGTGGGCAGGGGCGCAGTCGTCGCGGCCGGCGCCGTCGTGACCGAGGACGTGCCCGCCGGCGCGGTCGTCGCCGGTTGCCCGGCCCGAGTAATCAAGATGAAGGACGAGAGGACCGCAGGCAAGACGGCACTGGTGGACGCCCTCCGCTCGCTGTAGCCAAAACCGCTGCGCGCGGCCACCAGCTTGCAGCCATCTTCCGCCTGGCCCTCGCGCACCATGCGCGGGGGCCTTCTTTATCCACAGAGTCATCGGTCCCGTACGGCTATTACGCAAGAGGATAGATTTTCGAGCAGCCCTTACGGGTGCCTTTGATTCACGTTCAGCTACACTTTTCCCGTTAACAAAGATTTGCGAAAGGAATCTCATGAGCATCGTCACAACCATACTCGCAACCCTTGTCGCGGCGGAGTTCTTCTTCATCTGCTACCTCGAGACCATCGCCACCGCGTCGGACCGCACGGCGAAGGTGTTCGGAATGACCACGGCCGAGCTCAACCGTCCCTCCGTCAACACGCTCTTCAAGAACCAGGGCGTCTACAACGGTCTCATCGCCGTCCTCGTCCTCGTCGCCGTCTTTGGCTTCGCGAGCAAGGCCGCCGTCGTGGCCCTGATGCTCTACATCGTGGCAGTCGCCGCATACGGCAGCATCACGAGCAGCCCTAAGATCATCCTCACACAGGGTGGCCTCGCCATTCTCACGCTTCTCTCCTGCCTCCTTTAAGACCAAGCCAAAAAGCCTGGCACAGCAAGTAGGTTCGGCAGCTCAAGGGGTGACGCGCATGGCAAGGCAAGGTTCAAAAGGTTGTGCCAAGGGATGCCTCACGGCATTTCTCGCCGTTGCCGCCGTAGCGGTCCTCATATCGGTCGTGCCCGTCGTCGGCATGGTCGCGCTCTGCGCGGGGATGTGGTTCCTCACGCGCTGGGCATGGCGACGCGTGGCAGACGCCCACCAGGACGCACCGGCGGTGCAGGGTCTCCTTCGCATCTCGCCGGGAGCGAGAAGGGCCATGGCGGCGCTGGCCTATGGCATCCTGGCCGTCCTACTTGCCAGCGCAAGCGTCCTCGGCACGCCCACGGCCACCTCGGCAAGGGTGGACGCGAGCGCAAAGGCCACCGCGGCAGGCAAGGCCTCCTCGAAGGCGGACGCGAAGCCAGGCAAGCGACACGCCGTGCAACGCGAGGACGGCGGGCAGAAGAGCAAACCCGGCAGGCGGACGGCCGAGGCCGCGGGCACGGAGTCGGGCGGGTCCGCGGGCGAGAAGAGCGACGACGACTCCGGGCGACGGCTCGTCGTTCGCTACCTGGACGTGGGCCAAGGCGACGCCACCGTGGTCGAGTTTCCCGATGGCAGGACCATGGTCATCGACGCGGGTCGCGAGGGCGGGCAGACGGTGACCTCCGCGCTCGCCGGGGACGGACGGGCGCGCATCGACTGGCTGGTCGAGACGCATCCCGACGCGGACCACATCGGCGGCCTTCCCGACGTGATTCGCGCAAACGACGTAGGCTCCGTGTGGGCTCCGCGGTGCAATCACTCCACGCACGCCTACACGCGCTTCCTCGAGGCAGTTGCCGCCAAGAACCTGCGGATAGACGAGGCGTACGCCGGACGGAGGATCGCATCTGGGGACGGCTACGCGATCGACGTGCTGTGGCCAAGGCAGGGCGCCTCCTACGATGACTCGAACGACTACAGCGTCGTGATACTCGTGACGTATGGGCAGAACACGTTCCTGTTCACGGGGGATGCGCCGGTCGAGGCTCTTGAGCAGTGCGTCGCGGGTCACGTGGACGTGCTGAAGGCGTCCCACCACGGATCCGCGTCCGGCACCGACGCCGCCCTCGCCCAGAGGCTCACGCCAAAGGTCGCCGTGCTGAGCTATGGTCTGGGCAACTCGTACGGACACCCCGCCCAGACCGTCCTGGACGCGCTGGCCGCCACGGGAACCACCGCATACGGCACGGGCGCGCAGGGAACGGTGACGGTCACGTCCGACGGGCATGACCTGAACGCGTCGACCGAGAGGCAGGGCACGGTCCAGGCTCAGAGCACGGACGCGGGGGCGGCCTCGTCGTCCCTCGACGAGGCCGGCGCAGGCGCAGGTCAGGCGGCACCGGCCCAGACGGAGGCGTCACAACCACAGCCCTCCTCCCCCGGCGCGCAGGAGGAAGTGGTCTACGTGGCGCCCTCGGGAACGAAGTACCACTCCAAGGGCTGCCGCACGCTCTCGCGCAGCAAGGTGGTCACGGCCATGCCGCGGTCCCAGGCCGAGACCCAGGGCTACACTGCCTGCAAGGTCTGCGGAGGATAGCGCGCGGACGGCACTTGCGGTTGCGTGGCGCTTGCGGCCGTCTGATACGGAAGGGAGCCCCGAAAATGCGTGCAATAGTGGACAGGCTCGAGGGCGACGTCGCCGTGCTCGAGGTAGACGGAGACCGTTACGTGGACGCTCCGCTGGCAGAGCTGCCCCCAGGTGTCCGCGAGGGAGACGTTCTGGATGGCGAGCCGGGGTCGTGGGTCCCGAACGAGGATGAGAAGAGCCGCCGCCTTGCACAGAACGCCGACCTCATGAGCAGGCTCTTCAGGCGGTAGCGACGTTCGTGTGGCGACCGCCGGGTATCACGCGAAGCTCATGCGGCGCGCACGGCATCGTGCAGGTTGAACGCGGGGTACAGAAGGGCGCAGCCCTTGACGACCATGCCGCGCTCCGCCGCGGTGCTCGCGCTCCATGTAGCCCATGGTCCGCCTCCCACCGTGCGTTCGACATTGGGTTGCATTATACGGAGGGCGCATCGGGCGCGTTCGAATGGCCACGCGGACGAAACGGACGAGCGACCGCAACTTTGGAACCAACGGATGCGAGCCCATGGACGGGCACAGGAGGCGCCCCGCGCGCCACAGCGTACGATTTCCTTAAACTGCGCTGACACGCACACGACGGCACTATGGAACCATGGGTGGCAGCAACGCGAAACGCGAGGGGCCGTCGCAAGCCGCTCCGCACGCCCGCCGTGCGGCCTCGCAAGCCCAAGGGAAGGGATGCCGTCATGGCGGAAAGCCACATGCAAGAGTGCGATGCCGAGAAGCGCCTGCGCAAGATGGTTGCGACCAAAGCCAATCGCGCGTCGCTCGCGGTCGCGATCGGACTGGCCGAGGCCGCTCTCGCGGCGGCGGTCCTGACGCCGCTCGGCGCCGCGGACGCGCTCTTTGGCGGAGGCGCTGCGGGGCGCGCCGCCGCGATGGCGTGCCTCTCCCCCGCCGCAGCCGTCTGGGCGGGTGCCGTGCTCCTTACGTGGCGCATGGGCCGGGAGGCATCTCGCACGTGCGGCGCCATGATGGTGGCACCCACGACGCTCGTTGCGTTCTTGGTGCTGAGCGCGGGCGACGCCGTGGCGCGCATGGCCATGGCGGGCACCATGCCCACGGCGGGCGCGCTCACCACGTTTGCCCTGGCGCCGCTGGTTGGACCGCTGGCCATCCGCCTTGCCCTGCTGGTGCGGGCGGCCGTGAGGCAGAGCGAGCCCTGGGCAGAGGCGCACCGCGACGACGCTGGTGACATATACGGCCGCAACGCGGGCGCGTCGGGTGCCGGCGCGACCGTAAGTCGCGAAATGCTCGCATAGGGACACGCGCCGAACGCTCGGCACCGCCGGCGAGCGCCGGAAGACGGAACGCACGGAAGGGCCCGGGCCAAGAGCGCGGGCCCTTCTCGCCTTGCGAATGCGCCGTCGGGCGCTTCGTGTAACAATGGCTCGGGAACATTTAGGCGAGCGTCGGAGGCAGCATGCAGGACGTCGTGATCAGGAAGGCCGTGCGGGCAGACCTCGACCCCGTGATGGAGGTGTACGCCTCCGCGCGCAGGTTCATGAAGGAGACGGGCAACCCCACCCAGTGGGGCGACGACTTTCCGCCAAGAGAGCTGATAGACGGGCGAATCCGCCGTGGCGAGCTCTACGTCCTGGCGCAGGAAGGCGTCATACACGCCGCGTTTGCGCTCATCCTGGGACCAGACCCAACGTATGCGCGCATCGAGGGCGGCAGTTGGGAATCGGACTCTCCGTACGGCACGCTGCATCAGGTCGCGAGTGACGGGAGCATGCGCGGCGTGTTCCAACGGGCCGTAAGATTCTCCCTGCGCAGCCGCAGACACCTGAGGGTGGACACGCACGCGGACAACAAGGTGATGCAGGCCGCCATCCTTCGCGCGGGATTCCAATACCGCGGCATCATCTACGTGCGTGACCACTCCCCGCGTCTGGCCTACGAGCTCGTGGCGCAGGAGCCTGGCGGCACCGACGCCTGTCCAACCAAGGATGAGACGAAGCTTGCCTCCGATGCGTCTGCCGCCTCCTGAACTGCCTGCAGCGTATCCAGGAACCCTATGCCCTGGGCGTATGAATGCTTTGACCCGTGGTTGCGCCATTGTCGAGACAGGTCCTCGCTCTCGCGCATCGCGGAGATTGTGCGCGTCCTGTCTCTCATGACGGATTCGCTGTTGCGTTTTGAGCAAGTGGCCGCGAGCGCCCTTTCCAACGTATCTGCATCGCAGACATCGCGCTTTTCGGCAAGAATGGTCTCCAGGGGATATGCCATTATTCGCGCCGACCCATCATCAAAAACAAAGGGATATTCGTACGCGATGGCTCCTGGCGTAATCTTGTCGCCAGTCGTCACGTCGCTGGCGAGCGGAACTGCCAGCGGCTCGCATATTGCCCTCAGGAACACCCGAATCCCCGGGTATTGATCGCCCTCGCGAATATCCCCCGTACGCAGGAACTCGAAGCTTAGGTCGTCATCGGCGTCAATGGCACAGATCTTCCTGAACACTTTGGTCGCCGTCTCATGCGTAAGCGAGAAGCGGTGACCAAAGTGTCGAGGTCCTTGGTGGTTCGCCGGTCCACGCCGATAAGCGAGCCAATAACATACCGCCCTTTACGACGATGCCGTCACACCACCTTGAGCGCGAGACTCGGTCTATGAGACGCTCGAGCATGTAGTTCTGCGGCATAAGCTGTGGGGAGACTACGGCAGCCTTTGCCCTGTTGTTGATGAGGGCCTTCAGCTGCATTGCGTTTCTCGTTCTCATAGCAGCACCTTCAGGTAGAACCCGATCTTGCGTGATACTCCAAGGGCA
The DNA here is from genome assembly GCF_052121955.1 of Parafannyhessea sp. LCP19S3_B1. Lineage (NCBI taxonomy): Bacteria > Bacillati > Actinomycetota > Coriobacteriia > Coriobacteriales > Atopobiaceae > Parafannyhessea > Parafannyhessea sp. LCP19S3_B1. Next base: position 96,628 of record NZ_JBQKDH010000010.1, read on the forward strand.
CGGGCGTACGACTGCAGCCTAGTCACGCTTCGCCCCGGTGACGAAAGGTAGCTGCGCATTGCCGGGTTCAGCAGCTGCAGGTCTGGCATCGACGTGCCGCGCAGCATATCGCAAGGGTTTCCGGTGACTGGTCGGATAGCCCCAAGAGGTAAAGTGCCGTGTCGTGAGAGAAGATGCCACGCGCAAACCTGTACTGCGCAATCACGCACTCGTCCCCCCACGTCTCCGGAGTGCAGTACAGACCTCGTCCAAGCCTCAGGAGCTCGCCCTTCTCGACCGCGCGCGTGAGCTCGCGACGCTGCACGCCAAGTCGCGTCACCATAGCGGCAGTGATAAGCCCACCGCTCTCTCGCACTGCCCTTTCGAGAATCCTGTTCATCGGACCTCCGAACGTACATGCTACTGATGAATTGTTTTTGCAGCATGGTTGTTCACTTTGCAAAATTGTGGGTCTGCCCATCCGCGAAAGCAGGATCGCGCCCACGACCACCTCGACGTTGCCCAGAAGGCGGGCGCCCCATCAAGCGTCAGGGCGCCCGTGCGTTCTTGCTCAATTTCGATTGATATCCAGTGAGAACGCACAGTTGCCCTAGGTTCACAATTTCGAACCACTTCCTTGCGCGTCGCAACGTCAGGCGCCATGCAAGCGGCATTAGAATCACGTTAGGAACATTGTCCGTACGCACCGTCCGCCCACACAGAGGAGGCACTTCGATGGGACTGGTCGAGAAGATCAAGAATGCCATGTTCAAGCCCGACGGCGACTCCAAGACTCCCGCGCCCGCCAGCTTCGCCACCGCGCCCGGAACGATCTACGCGCCGGTCACGGGCACCGTCGTCACGCTCGACGAGATTCACGACGAGGCGATATCCAGCGGATTCTTTGGCGAGGGTCTTGGCATCGTGCCCCAGGTCGGCGTGGTGTACGCGCCGGTGAGCGGACGCATCGGCGCCACGACGGTCACGAACCACGCCATCGGCATGACCATGGCGGGCGGGGTCGACATCCTCATCCACGTTGGCATCGATACCGTGGAGATGAACGGCGAGGGCTTCGCGCGCCTTGTCGAGTCGAACCAGGAGGTCAAGGCCGGCACGCCGCTTCTGACCTTCGACATGGACGCCATCCGCGAGGCCGGCCACGACGACGTGGTGACCGTCGTGGTCACGAACTACTCAGACTATGGCAGCGTCGACAACGTGAGCGACAGCAGCACCATGATCGCGGGACACCCCCTGGTGAAGGTTGGGGACCCGCTTTTGGTGGTCACCACGAAGTAGCGCCCCCCCGCCTTCCGCTTGCATGCGGAAAGTCCGCCGCAGACGGTCGCCCGTGGCCGCCTGCGGCATTTTTCTGCCGCGGGACCCTCGCGCCGGCCTTGCGCTAGTCCCTGCTGTGGATGACGTGGTACTTGAACTTGTCCACGCGCGCCGAGCTCCGCGTGAACTCGATGATGCGCCCGGCCGCGTTGTACGTGAGGCGCGAGATCTCGAGCACGGGCGATCCCTCCGGAATCAGCAGCAGGTCGGCGTCGGCCGCGCGCGCCGTCATCACGCGCACCTCCTCCTCCGCCGTCTTGATGGTCTGGCCAAACTCGCTTTCGAGGAGGTCGTACAGCGAATGGCTGCTGACCTTCTCGTGCGTGAGGCTCCCAAACATCTCCAGCGGCAGGTAGGTGTGGCCCACGAGCATGGGCTCGTCGTCGGCAAGGCGCAGGCGGTGCAGGTGCCACACGGTCGCGCCCAGGTGCAGGCCGAGCGCGGAGCTCACCGACTTGTTGGCCTCCTCCTGCGAGAAGCTCAGGACCTGCGTCTTGGGCGTCTTGCCAAGGCGGCGCATCTCCTCGGTGAAGCTGTAGCACAGCGCGAGGTCGGTCTCGGAGTGGCGCGCGTCCGACACGTACGTGCCCTTGCCGTGGCGCCGCGTGACGAGGCCCATCTTCTCGAGGCTGTCCAGGGCGAGGCGGACCGTCGTGCGCGAGAGCCCGTACTGCTGCGAGAGCTGGCGCTCCGAGGGCAGAAGGTCGCCCGGGGCCATGTCGTTCTGGATCTTATCCCTCAGGATGTCGAACAGCTGGTCGTACAGAGGCTGCTTTCGGGTCAAATCCACCAGGCTCATCTCCTAGGCGTTGCGCAAGACTGGTAACTACCACATACCAATTCTACACGGGGTCGGCCGTGGCGAGCCGCAGGGGCCGCGCGCGTGCGACAAGTGGCCCACTTGCCGAGCCCAACGGTCCGTCCGTCACAAAAACGGCTGTTAGTGGCTACAATGTTAGGCAACTGTTCGCATGGTGCGGGCCATGGGGCCCGGCGCGCCCCGCGGCGTGCCGCTGCGGAGGGCCCACGTTCCTCTCGCCCGCGTCATGCGCAACTGGTATTAGCGTTTGGTACAGGGGCATAAGGCACGGCGCCGCCAAGGGCAAGGTGCCGAGAAGAGCTTGGAGGCCTAAGTTGAGGATCGTTCGGACGACGGACTACAAGGACATGAGCCGCAAGGCCGCGAACATCATCTCTGCGCAGGTGATACTGAAGCCGGACTCCGTGCTGGGGCTCGCAACCGGCAGCACGCCCATTGGCACGTACCGCCAGCTTGCGGAGTGGTGCGCGAAGGGCGACTGCGACTTCTCGCACGTGAGCACGTACAACCTGGACGAGTACCGCGGGCTGTCGCACGACCACGTCCAGAGCTACCACTACTTCATGCGCAAGAACTTCTTCGACCACATCAACATCGACCTGGCGAACACGCACGTGCCGGACGGGGCGAACCCCGACGCCGACGCCGCGTGCGCGGAGTACGACAGGATCGTGGCGGACGCGGGCTTCCCCGACCTGCAGCTTCTGGGCATCGGCCGCAACGGCCACATCGGGTTCAACGAACCGGACAGCGTGTTCAGCAAGGGAACCCACATGGTGAACCTGACCCAGAGCACCATCGACGCGAACAGCCGCCTGTTTGACAGCCCGGACGAGGTGCCGCGCCAGGCGTACACCATGGGCGTCCAGACCATCATGTATGCGCGCAGCATCCTCGTCGTCGCGAACGGAGAGGACAAGGCGGACGCGGTGCGCGCCATGTGCTTTGGCCCCGTGGACCCGCGGTGCCCCGCCTCGATTCTGCAGCTGCACACCAACTGCACCGTGATCGCGGACGAGGCCGCCCTGAGCAAGTGTCCGCTGTAGTGGACGCAGCGCATGGGGCCTAGGGGCATGCGGACGTTCGGGCGCTGCGACGTGCTGGTGGTGGGCGCCGGGCTCGCCGGCACGCAGGCGGCGCTTGCGGCGGCGTGCCAGGGGGCCCGCGTGCGCATCGCGTCCGTGGGCCCCCTGTTCTCCGGCTCGAGCTTCTTTCCCGGCACGTGGGGGCTTGGGCTTGTGGGACCGCGCGGAGAGGACGATGCCGAGGACCTGGTTCGCACGGTCTGCCGCGTGGGGGCGGGCATGGCCGACGAGGCCCTTGTGCGCACGCTCGTGCGCGGCATCCCCCAGGCGGTAGAGGACCTCGCCGCCCAGGGCTGCGAGCTGGCGCGCCCCGCGGCGGGAAGCGAGGGCGAGCGCGACTACGTGCCCTGCTTCGACCACGCCACCCGCGACTGGCACGGCATCCGTCGCGAGGGCTACGCGCGCGCCGTCGGGCGCCTGCTGCGCGGGAAGGGCGTCGCGCACACGGCCGGCCTCGAGCTGCTGGACGTGCTCGAGGCGTCGGGCCGGGTGTGCGGCGGCGTCTTTCTGGACCGCGCGACGGGCGACCTGGCATGCGTGCCGTGCGGCAGCATGGTTCTGGCCACGGGAGGCCTCGGCGGCCTGTTCGACCGCACGCTCGCCGGGCCGGACGTCGGCGGGTGCGCGCACGCCATCGTGCTCGAGCACGGCGGGCGCCTCGTGAACGTGGAGTTCCAGCAGATCATGTGCGGTCTTCTCGCCCCCGCGCGGGGCATCGTCTTCAACGAGCGCACGTTTCGCTACGCGCGGCTGCTTGCGCCCGACGGCACGCGGCTTGCGGTGGACGACGCGCTGCTGCGCATGAGGTCGGCCCACGGCCCCATGACGGCGCGCCTTCCGGACCTTGCCGTTGACCTGGCCGTCGCCGCCACGGGCGCCGAGGGCGTCACCGTGGAGTACGACCTGCCCAGCCCGCTTCCGGACTTCGTGGGGACGTACGTGCGGTGGGCCCGGCGGGCGCTTGGTCCCGGTTGGGCGCGCGACCTTAGGATCTGCCACTACGCGCACGCCTCGAACGGCGGCGTCGCGATCGATGCGCATGCGCGGTGCCTGGGCGCGCCACTAGGCCTGTTTGCGTGCGGCGAGCTGACGGGAGGAATGCACGGTGCGGACCGCATAGGCGGCCTTTCCAGCGCAAACGCGCTTGTCTTTGGGAAGATTGCCGGAAGCGAGGCCGCCGGGTCTTACGCCCCCGCACCCCTGGCGGCGCCCGCGCTGCCCCGCTGGGCGCGCGACCGCGCCTGGCGCGCATCCGATGCCGGCGCAGCCCGGGTCGAAGCAGAGGTGGCGCTGCTGCGCCGCACCATGTCCCAGCACTGCCTGGTCGGGCGGGACGAGCTGTGCCTCGCCCGTGCCGTCGACACGCTGCTGGGCATGAGTGCCACCACGCGAGAAAGGCGTCTCGCGCTTCTCGTCACGTCGGCCCTCGCCGCCGCCCGTGCCATGCTCGAGCGGCGCGAGAGCCGAGGCGCCCACTATCGCGCCGACCATCCCCGCCAGCGCGGGGAGTACGCGGCGCCCATCGTCGTGGGCATGCGAAACGGCAGCCCCTGCGCACGCCTCGGGCGCGCACGCAGGGGCTAGCCTCGGCAGGCGGCCGCGCCGGTCGAGCCGGTCGTGACGGCCGAGCCGGCCGCTATCCCTCGACCGCCGCGCAGAACCACTTCGTCAGGCTCGTGGGGTGCGTGATGCCCGTGCCCACCACCACGGCCCACGCGCCGGCGCCCATGGCCGCCGCGGCGTCCGCCGGCGTGTGCACGTGCCCCTCGCAGATGATGGGCAGCCCCGGGAACTCGCCGGTGGCCTGGTGCAGCAGGTCCAGGTCCGGGCCCTCGTCCATGGTGGTCTGGATGGCGGGCTTGTTGTGGCTGAGCGTGGTCGAGACCAGGTCGCAGCCGCACGCTACGGCGTTCCTGATGTCCTCGATCGTCATGCAGTCCGCCATCACGAGGGTCTCGCACTGCGCGCGCAGGTCGCGCACGGTCTGGGCAAACGTGCGCCCGTCCGGCCGCGGGCGGTCCGTCGCGTCGATGGCGACCACGTCCGCGCCGGCGTTCACGCACGCGACGGCGTGCCGCAGCGTCGGGGTGATGTACACGCCCTCGTGCCCCTCCTTCCACAGGCCGATGACGGGCACCTCGACGCGGCCCTTGATCGCGGCGATGTCCGCCAGGCCCTGGCAGCGTATGGCCGCGGCGCCGCCCTCCTCGCACGCCTGGGCCATCTGGGCCATGGTCTCCGGGTGGCGCAGCGGCTCGCCGGGATACGCCTGCACGCTCACGACGAGCCTGCCCTTGAGTGACTGGACGAGAGGAGCTACTTCCATTGCTTCACCTTTCCCATAGGCGGCCGTACGGCCGCGGCTGAAGATCGTGCTACTCGAGGCCGACGTACGCGGAGCGGGCCAGGTTCTCGGCCGCGCCCACGAGCGGCGCGTTGTCGCCCAGCTGGCCGTCGCGCACGGGCGTGTGCGCCTGCGGCGGCATGACGGCGCCGTCCCAGCCGGCCCTGAGCGCCCGGTGCCACACCGGACCGCACTTCGCCACGGAGCCGGAAAGCACCACGCACTCCGGGTCGAACAGGTTCACCATGTTGCCAAGCACCTCGCCCAACGCGCGCCCAGAGCGCTCCTCGGCCGCGACGGCCGCTGCGTCGCCGGCCTCCGCCGCGCGGCTGACGTACGCGCCGTCCACGGGGGCGCCCTTCTCGTCCGTCTTGGCACCGCCCAGCTCCAGGTAGCGCTCCAGGATGCCGGGGCCCGCCGCGATGGTCTCCACGTGGCCCACCGCGCCGCACTGGCACGGGATCCCGCGCGCGTCCGCGCACGTCACGTGGCCAATGTTGGTGGCGGCTCCGTGCGCGCCCAGAAGCAGGTGGCCGCGCTCCACGAACGCGCCGCCGATGCCCGTGCCCACCGCGCACACGAACACCGACTCCGCCCCCCTGCCGGCACCCCAGCGGGCCTCGCCCAGCGCGTGGGCGTGCACGTCGTTCATCACGCGCGCCTTCAGGCCAAAGCGCGCCTCCAGCTCTGCGCCCAGGTGCGTGCCGCCCCAGCCGGGCATCATGTCGTTCGCGTACGTGATGTCCCCCGTGAGCGGGTCTACCACGCCGCCGGTAGATACGCCTATGCCGCACACGCCATCCGCGCCGGCCTCGCCAAGCACGCGCTCCACCTGGCCCACGATGACCTCCAGCACGTGGGCCCCGCCGAGCTTCGCCTCCGTGGGCGCCTTGCCAAAGTGCTCGATCGCGGGCTCGCCCGCGTCCGTCAGCGTCACGAGCGCCGCCGCGACCTTCGTGCCGCCCACGTCCACGGCAACTACCCTCTTGACCTCATCCATCGCATCTCCCAACCTCTCGCATGCCCCGTACGTCCGCGCCCTACGCCTCGAGCACGCCCGTGTCCACCAGCACCTTGCGGATGGCCTCGCGGTTGGCGCCCTCGAGCGGCTTCACGGGCCTCGGCATCTGGCTGGAGTCGAACACGCCCATGAGGTTCAGTGCGCACTTGAACGCTCCGACGCCGCCTGCGTAGCCCTGCACGCCGGACGTCACGTCAAATATGTGCGACACCTCGTTGATCTGGTCCTGCAGCTCCTTCACGCGGGCCCAGTCGCCGGCCTGCGCCGCCTTCCACTGCTCCACGTACGGCACGGGGATCACGTTCGCGAGCCCCGGGACAGACCCGTCCGCGCCGCCCAGGTACGCGCCGTCCACCACGATCTCGTGGCCGGTCAGAAGCGTAAGCGGGTGACCGTTCTTCTCGTTTGCCTGCACCAGGTAGCGGAACGACACGTCGTCGCCGGAGGAGTCCTTCACGCCGGCGAGCACGCCCTCCGCGCCCAGCTTCGCCAGGAGCTTCCACGGCAGCTTCGTGTGCACGCACACGGGGATGTCGTACGCGAAGATCGGCGCGTCCAGCTCCTTGTGCAGGATGCGGAAGTGCTCCTCCACCTCGGCCATGCCCTGCAGCGCGTAGAACGGGCACGTCGCGACAAGGGCGTCCGCGCCCAGCGCGAGCGCGCGGCGGCCGTGCTCCAGCATACGCTCCGTCTCGGTGTCGATGATGCCCACGAGCACGGGCACGCGATGGTCCACGATCCTCACGGCCTCGCGCACGATCTGGTCGCGGCGCTCGTCCGTCGAGAACACGACCTCGCCCGTGGACCCCAGGAAGAACAGGCCGTCCACGCCCGCGTCGATCATCCTGTTGATGACGCGCTCGAACGAGGGCACGTCCAGCTGGTGGTCGTCCGTGTCCGGGACGGTGACGGGCGGAACGACGCCCCTGATCTTGAAGTCTGCCATGTCTCCTCCTCATCCGTGGCCACGCGGCCACATAGCTGCAATTGTTCCAATCCGCGGGCCGCTCGGCCCGGCGGACATCTAACCTATTCCTCCCGCGGTGCCGCCGCAAGTCCCGCCGCCGCGGGCCCCGCCGTCGCAGGCCCCCGCCCGCGACGCGCCCCACGGCGCCACCAGGTACGCCATGAGGGCGTCCTCGAAGTCGTTCACGCGCTCATGGCCCCACTTGGGGTACGTGATGTGGCGCTTCTCGCCCGGCGCGCGGTTGAAGACCGCGTACTGGCTCTGCGGGAGCGCCGCGTCGTCCATCAGCGACGTGCCCAAGAGCAGCGAGCCGCGAAGCAGCGTCGCCATGTTCGCCGCGTCCACGTAGTCAAGCGCCGAGAAGAGCGCGGCCGCTTGGGCTGCGGTGGGGTCCTCCACGCGGAAGTGGTCCCTCACGCCGGCGTACACCAGCCTCGAGCCGCCGGCCTCCCACGTGGCGCGCACGTCCGCCGGCATGGGGTTGAGCGCGGCCACGCGACGCAGGCACACCGCGCCGTCGCACGCGTCCAGGGCCGCGGCCGCGTCGATGGCGAGCGCGCCGGCAAGGCCCTCACCCCACGCGGAGAGGCGCGCCGCGTCCGTGCGCGGAAGCGACGCCGCCGCCTGTGCGGCGAGCGCCATATCCCATATCAGGCGCGTCATCTGCAGCGCGGCGGGGCCGCGCTCCCAGCCGGCGCACACGTCGCCGGACCACGGCCTGCGCTCCAGCTCTACCACGGCGTGCCCTATGGCCGCAAAGCGCGTCAGGTGGTGCCAGCCGCGCGGGCCGCACGTCACGTCGTGCGTCATCACCACCGTCGGCACGCGCGGCGCGTCGGCTCCGGCGCTGCCGCGGTCCGCCCCGCCCGCGCCGCGAGGGCACACGTAGCGCGCGTGCAGCACCGTGCCGTCCGCGGCGGCGAACGACAGCCGCTCGTACGTGGCGACGGGCGTGTCGAGGTCGGCGGGCTCGCGGCGCACCTCGCCTAGCGCCAGGGGCGCCGCCGCGCCAAGGCGGTCCCGCCAGAACCCCGCAAGGTCCCGCGGCACCGTCGACGACCCACCGTACGCCTCCAGCTCGCGCATCCGCTGCATCAGGCCTCCCATGTCATGCCCCCTGCCAGAAGAAGCGGAGCACCTCGTCGTCGAAGGCGGGTATCTCCTCGTGGCCGAAGTCCGGGTACAGGACGTGGCTCTTCTCGCACGTCAGCGCGTTGTACACCGCAAACTGCGTCTTCGGCGGGCACACGGCGTCCGCAAGGCCCGTGCCAAACAGCACGCGGCAGCGCACGCGGTGCGCGAAGCACAGCGTGTCTATGTAGCCCAGACGCCCCAGCCACTCGTCCGCGCGCGAGCCGTCCGCGTCGAACCAGCGCGAGTAGTAGCGTATGCCCTCGTACGCAACCTCGTCCGCGCCGTCCTCCCACACGGCGCGGAAGTCGCTCAGGAACGGGTACAGGATGGCGGCCCTGCTCACGAGGTCGGGGTTCAGCGCGCAGGTCGCAAGGCCCACGCCGCCGCCCTGCGAGTCGCCGTACACGCACACGCGCGACAGGTCAATTCCCGGCAGCTCGCGCACGATGCGGCACAGCACGCGCACGTTCTGGTGCAGCCGCACGTAGTACAGGTCGCGCGGGTCGCCGTCCAGGCCCAGCACCACATGGCCGGCCACCGTCGTGCCGGCGTAGCCGCCAACGTCCTGGCTGCGTCCGCCCTGGCCGGGGTTGTCCATCGTTATGTCGGCGAAGCCCATGCCCGCAAACGAGCAGTTCTCGAACCAGCTGCGCGTGCGGCCGGGGTAGCCGTGGAACCTCAGCACCAGCGGCACGGGCCGGCCGGCGTGCGCGGGGTCGAGCGGCCTGAGGTAGCGGGCGTAGACCTTCTCGCCCCGCGCGCCCCTAAACCAGACGTCGTTCAGCTGGCAGGTGGACGTCCCGGGGGCGTCCGCGGGCACGACCTCGAACTCCAGCGGCGCCGCGTCGGCCTCCGCCATGCGCTCGTCCCAGAACTCGTCGAAGTCGTCCGGGATCGCGCTCGCGCCGCGATACGCCTCGAGCCTCGCCAGCTCCGCCTCGCTCACCATGGTCCCACCCCCTTCTGACGTCGTCTTTGCCGCATGCACGCGCCTGGAGGACGTCACGTTGCCATGCCGCCCTCCAGGGGCGTGCCGGCGCGCGGGACCCTGTCGTCTGGGCCCCGCGCGCCAGGCACCTCCCCCCTATTGGCCGAGCTTCGGGTGCAGAAGCGACGGCGCCGCACCCAGGAGCGTCTTGGTGTAGGCGTCCTGCGGGTGCTCGAACACCTGCTTCGCAGGTCCCTGCTCCATGATCTGGCCGTGGTTCATCACGATGATGCGGTCGGAGATGTAGCGCACGGTCTGGATGTCGTGGCTGATGAAGATCATGGAGAGCCCCAGGTCGCGCTTGAGGTCCGTCAGCAGGTTCAGGATCTGCGCGCGGACGGACACGTCGAGCGCGGAGGTGGGCTCGTCCGCGATGATCGCGTCCGGCTTGAGCGACATGGCGCGCGCGATGGCGACGCGCTGGCGCTGGCCGCCGGACAGCTGCCCCGGCAGGGCGCGCAGGGCGCTCTTGGGAAGGCCGACGAGCTCGATGAGCTCGTTGATGCGCCGCTCCTGCTCCTGCTCGGTGCCGACCTTGTGCACGAGAAGCGGGTCGCGGAGCTGGTCGTGGACGACCATGCGGGGGTTGAGCGCGGTCGCGGGATCCTGGAACACGACCGAGACGACGCGGCCGATCTTCTTGCGCAGGTCGGCCGTGCGCTTCGTCACGTCCGTCCCCTTGAAGTACACGCGCCCGGACGTGGGCGACTGCAGGCCGCACATGACGTTTGCCGTGGTCGACTTTCCGCAGCCGGACTCGCCGACGATGCCCACGGTCTCACCGGGCATGAGCTTGATGGTCACGCCCTGGACGGCGTGCACGAGGTTGGGGTGCAGGATGGAGCCAGTGCGGGTCCTGAACGTCACAGAGATGTCGTCGAGGAAGATGATGGGCTCCTCTTTCGTGGCTTCGCTCACCTACCTCACCTCCTTTGCCGTTGCGATGCCGGCCCTCTGGAGGTACGGGAGAAGACCGTTCTTCTCGAGGTACTCGTCGGGCAGCTCGGAGTACTTGTGGTGCGCGCCTCCCGGCAGCGCCTTGATCACGGGGTGCACGTCGAGGCCGAGCGTGGGGTGGCTGGAGCGCGGCGCGAAGCGGTCGCCCTTCGGGAAGTCCTCGGGCGACGGCACGGAGCCGGGCACCTGGTGCAGGCGGGAGCCGTCCTTCGCCCCCTCCTCGATGGACAGGACCGAGCCCAGAAGGCCGCGCGTGTACTCGTGGATCGGGTTCGTGAGCAGCTCCTTCGTGGGGGCCTGCTCGATGATCTGGCCGGCGTACATGACCGTGATCTCGGAAGCGACCTCCGCCACGAGCGCGAGGTCGTGGGAGACGAAGATCATGGCGAAGCCGAGCTTTGCCTGGAGGTCGTTCAGGAGCTTGATGACCTGCTTCTGTACGGTCACGTCCAGCGCCGTCGTCGGCTCGTCGCAGATGACGAGGGACGGGTCGCGGGTGAGCGCCATGGCGATGAGCACGCGCTGGCGCTGGCCGCCGGAAAGCTCGTGCGGGTAGCTCTCGAGCGTGCGCTTGGGGTCGAGGCCGACGAGCTCGAGAAGCTCCTCGGCGCTGCGGGTGCCCCCGCGGCTCGTGAGCTGCTTCATCTGTGCGGAGATGAGCATGGACGGGTTGAGGGACGAGAGGGCGTCCTGGTAGACCATGGCCATCTCGGTGCCAAGGAGCTTGCGGTGCTCCTCGTCGCTGATCTTGAGAAGGTCCGTGCCCTTGTAGTCGATCTCTCCGGAGATCTTCGCCGTCTTGGGCAGGAGGTTCATGATCGACTTGGTGGTGATGGACTTGCCGCAGCCGGACTCGCCCACGAGGGCCATGCACTGGCCGGGACGGACGTCGAACGAGACGTGGTCCACGACGTTGACGTCGCCGTGCGAGGGGAAGCTGATGCAGAGGTTCCTGACCGAGAGGATGGGCTTGACGGTGAGGTCCGGGACGTGGCGGTCCGTGCGCGCGAGCTCAACCTTCCTGAGGGCGCCGAGCCTGCGCTCGAGGGACGCGGCCTGCTCCTTGTAGGCGCGGACGGGGTCGGAGGCGAGGATGTCGTCCGCACGACGGCTCTCGCTGTTCTCGGCGTCGACCGATGCGGCGGGTGCCGCCGCCATGGCGTCCGTGATGCCCTCGGAGAGGATGTTCAGCGCAAGGCACGTGACCATGATCGCGATGCCCGGGAACAGCGCCTGCCACCAACGTCCGGACAGCACGCCCGCACGGGCGTCGGCCAGGATGTTGCCCCAGGTCGGCGTCGGCTCCGCGATGCCCGCGGACAGGAAGGTGAGCGACGCCTCGAAGATGATGGCGTCGGCGACGAGCGTGACGGTGAACACGAGGATCGGCGCGGCGCAGTTGCGCAGGACGTGCCTCACGAGGATCCACGGGGCGCGGGCGCCCGAGACGATGACCGCGCGCACGTAGTCCTCGCCGTATTCGCTCATGATGTTCGCGCGGACGAGGCGCGCGATCTGCGGCATGTACATGAAGCCGATCGAGAAGATGATCGCCGGCACGGACTTGCCGAGGATGGTGACGAGGACGGCGGCGAGGGCGATGCCGGGGACGGACATGATGATGTCGAGGATGCGCATGATGACCTCGGACACCCACTTGCGCGAGACGGCCGCGACGGCGCCGATGATGGAACCGGTCACGAGCGCAAACAGCGTGGCGCCGAAGCCGATGACGAGCGAGATGCGGCCGCCGTACAGCATGCGGGACAGGATGTCGCGGCCCTTGTCGTCGGTACCGAAGATGTGCGCGCCCGTCGGGGCCTGGCGCGCGATGTCGATTGCGTAGGGGTCGAACGGTGCGATGACGGACGCCAGGATCGAGAGGATCACGACGACCGCGAGGATGCCGAGCGCGATCTTCGAGCTGGTGCGCATGCTGCCGAGACCCTTGAGGCCGGGCTTCTTGGCAGACAGCGCCTCGAGCTCCTCGGCTCCTTCCTTTCTTCTTGTCAGCATGGCTACACGCTCCTGATCCTCGGGTTGATAAGCAGGTACAGCATGTCAACCACGATGTTGATGACGATGAAGGCAAGTGCGACGACGATGACGACGCCCATGATGAGGTTCGGCTCGTTGCCCGAGACGCCGTCCTGGATGCACATGCCCATGCCGGGGAGGTTGAAGATGACCTCGATGACGACCGCGCCGCCCATGAGGTAGCCGATCTTCATGCCGAGGGTCGTCACGGGCGTGATGAGCGCGTTGCGAAGGACGTTCTTCGCGATGACGACCTTCTCGGGGATGCCCGCGCCGCGCGCGGTGGTGACGTAGTCGCGGTCGAGCTCCTCGACCATGGCGGTGCGCACGATGCGGGTCATCTGTCCCGTGAGGGGCACCGCAAGCGAGATCGCCGGCATGATCATGCGCGCCATGTACGCGCCGAAGTTCTTGCCGGGATCGGGAAGCATGCCGGACGCGGGCAGCAGGTGAAGGTTCGACGAGAACAGAAGTATCAGGAGCACCGCCAGCCAGAACGACGGTGTCGCCAGCCCGGCAATGGAGAGGAGCCTGATCAGCTGGTCAGGCCACTTGTCCCTGTAAAGCGCGGCGATGACGCCGAGAAGGAACGAGACGAGCGCGCCGATGAGCAGGCCTATGAAGGTGAGCTGCATCGTGACGGGGAGCGCCTTGGAGATGCGCGTCGCGACGGAGCTGCGGCGGGCGCTGTAGGTGCCGAGGTCCCCGTGGAGGAGGTTGCCCATGTAGCGGACGTAGCGGACGGGCCACGGATCGTCCAGTCCGTACTCCTTGTGGTACTCGGCAACCTGCTCCGGCGTCGCGCTCTCGCCCAGCGCCTTGTAGGCGGGGTCGATCGTCGAGAACGACATCAGGAAGAAGACCAGGAAAGTGACGCCGATTGCCATGATGGGCAACGCGATGAGTCGTCTTCCGATGAGCCGCAAAAGATTATTCATTCGTACTCTCCCCTCTCATGCGACTTGAGTCCTGTTCAAAAAATCAGACGTAGGGACCTGAGCGAAGGTCTCAATCTCAGGTCCCTACGTCTTCAGTCGCGCCCTATCGGCACGGCATCTGCGTCCCTACTTGGAGACGGTGCGCACATCGGTGAGATCGACGCCGGTGGTTCCGATGCCCTTGAAGCCCTTGACGGCGTAGCCATCGCTCGTGGCGTTGGTGGACCAGGACGCCGTCGGCGTGATGACCTGGAGCACCGGGTAGAGGACGACGTTCTCCGCCAGGATGTCGAAGCACTTGTTCCAGGTCTTCTGCTGCTCGGAGCCGGACTGGCCAAGCGCCTCGTTCATGAGCTTGTTGAGCTCCTTCCACTCCGCGCTCTCGTTCCAGTGGCAGCGCGTCTTCATCCAGACGTTGTCACCGAACCACCAGTTGAGGAGCAGGTCGGTGTCGCCGCCGAAGCAGGAGGGATCGCCGGGGGCGATGAGGATGTCCCACGAGGAGTCCATCTGGTCGATGGCGGCATAGGTCGCGGGGGACTGGTCGCTCTTCAGCTCGACGTCGAAGCCAAGCTTCTTCAGGTCCTGCTGGGCCTGGGTGCCCATTGCGACAACCTGGGCGTTGTCGGTGGTGCGCAGGACGATCTTGCCCGGGGTGATGCCGGACTCCTTGATGAGCTCCTTCGCCTTGTCGAGGTCGTACTTGTAGGTGACGGAGGCCTTGTGATAGGAGGAGAAGCTCTTGGGCAGGTAGGAGGTGGGGATGTTCGCAAGGCCGGAGAACGCGTTCTCGATCATCTTCTTGGTGTCGAGCGCATACATGATGGCCTGGCGTACCTTGACGTCCTTCCAGGGGTCCTTGTCGAGGTCGAACATGATGAAGCGGGTGCCGAAGCCCTCGACCTTGTCGATCTTGCAGCCGTCGGACTTGAGCTGGTCGATGGACTCGGGCGGGACGGACTCGGAGATGAGGGTGGAGCCCTCCTCCTGCGCGGTCACGCGCGCGGTGGCGTCCACGAGGGAGTCGATCTGGAGCTTCTTGTCCTTCGCGGGGTGAGACCCGTTGTACTTCTTGTTGGGAACGAGGTGGGCGGACGTGTCGGAGAGCTCCTTGTACATCCAGGGGCCGGTTCCCACGGGCTTGGCGGAAGCCTCGTCGGTCGTGATGTCCTTCGGCTGGATCTTGATGATGGCCAGGCGCTCCTTGAGCAGCGAGAAGTTCGGGATGGACACCTTGACGGTCACGGTCGTGTCGTCCTTCTTCTCGATGGACTCGAACATGGACAGGAACGAGACGTACATGCCGCCCTCGGCAGAGGACTTCTTGAAGGACTCGACCACGTCGTCGGCCGTGACGGCGGTGCCGTCGGAGAACTTGGCGCCCTTGCGGAGCTTCACCTCGTAGGTCTTGTCGTCGACCTTCACGGGGTCCTTGTCAGCCAGGCCATACGTGGCGCTGTAGTCGTGGAGGTCGATGTTGTACAGGCCCTCCATGACGTTGCTGTTGGCGCTCAGGCAGAAGGCGGAGGAGCAGTTGGCGGGGTCGTAGGAAGAGGGGGCATATGCGGAACCGACGCTCAGGGTGGCTCCACCCTCCTTGCCGGATCCGGAGGCACTTCCGGAGTCATCGCTGCCAGACCCACCGCAGCCCGCGAGCGTCGCCATCATCGCGGCACTTGCACTCACACCAAGGAACGAACGACGCGAAAGGTACTTCTCCATTACTCTCTCCTCACCTACGTTTTCCAGCTGCCTCACCTTGTGACACAAAATTGCAAACTAACTCGAACAACCACTCTGGTGACCGACGGATGCCCGGCGCCCAAGGCGCGACTCGTCTTGTCTATCACGCACGCTAGACCATGGGCACAGCCGACCTCAATTCTGTTTCGGCCAGTGCTATGGCTTGCGGGCATAGGCGGTCTCGTTTTTCTCGTTACTTGCAATTCATGAGTGAATGCACTAGAATCAAAGGTTTTTACAAATACGCTATTCTGCCCAAAATATGGCCAAGTGGTTTATTTGTGATTTGTAAACTAATTCTAAACACCCACGTAATCGTGCATTTACTGGTACTTACCTTTAATACCAGCAGCCAGTTTGTGACCAGTTAAAAACCAGCTGTCTCGACGCAGGGGCACACCAGCGCAAAATGTTTTTAAATATTGGATGACCACGAATTGATATACATTAGAAACACTGCGCACACCAGCATGGCGGATGGGCAAGGCGGGTCTGCACCACCCCGTTGCAAACGATGGCGGCACACAGCTCCCCTTGGCGTACACCAGGGCATTCTTATTTAGTTATTTATGTCTATTCGTCCGGATTGGCTACGACTACCCAACCGCGACCTTCAGGCAGATCTTCTTGAGCGGCGCCGGCTTTCCCACCGCGCATCCGGGCTTGTGCGCATCCTCGGGAGGCGTGACGCAGAACTCGCCGGGGCGAAGGACGACCCATGAGGCGCGGTCCGACTCGCCATACAGGCAAAAGTCGTTCTCGTCGTCAAACTCCTGCAGCGGCTCAAGCTCCGCCACGGGCGCCACGCCGATCTTCTCCTCCCCGCTTATGAGGAAGTGGATGTCATAGTACCTGCGATGGGCCTCGTAGTGCTTCTGGGATGCGGGGACGGTCTCGAACTCGAACACGTTCGCGAACACGTCGTCGCCGTCGATGTCGTGGCGGCCGGGCGTGAGCGCCTCCAGGTCCTGCGACGCGATCCAGTCGAACGCCTTGCGAAACCTCGCACCGGTAAGGTCGTTCGTGTCCAGATGGTCAAGCGTCGCTGCAATCATGGCTCCCCTTCCGCATTCCTTCCGCATTTCATCGATTGGCGTCGATACTAAACGCGTCAGGCGGGAGGGACGCCGACTCATAGGCGGGCGGAAGCGGTTTGCAAGCCCGGCGGCACGGGCGGTCCCTAGCGCGACGTCGAGCTCTTTACAAGCAGCCATACCGCCAGCAACACGGTTGGCATGCACCCAAGGAGCCCCAGGGGCGTTGGCCCGCAGATGCCATACCCGGCGGCTGAACCACAAGCCCAGGCCGGAAACGGCGTTGAGTGACCCGTGCGCGAGCGCGCAAGGCCACGCGCTCCCCGACCGTTCGCGCAGGTAGCACAGAAACACCCCGAACGCCATGCAGAACACCGTCATGGCGACTATCCCCAGTGCAGGAAACCCCAGGTAGTCACTACCGTAGTTGTACCCCATGGCAATAAGGGGCGCATGCCACACACCCCAGGCAACCCCAGAGAGCACGGCTGCACGCATCCTGGGCATCCGCTCGCCCAGCGCGGGATAGAGAAACCCGCGCCAACCCGCCTCCTCGCCGATCGCAAGGAGCATGTTGAAAAACGGCGCGAGGACAGCGGAGAAGAGCACCTGGACCGCCATCACCTCGGGCACTCGGGCGGCATCGACGCCCAGCTGAGCTGCCGCAGCGGCGGCATAGCGCGTGGCGAGGGGATCGAAGTCCCCAGGGGCCACGAGGAAGTAGACGGCAGCGCCCGCGAGGGCGAGTACGGGCGGGACGAGAAGCGCCAGGAGGTACCACCGGACGCCCCCCTTAAGGCAAGGCCGCCAGCCAGTGGGGACGCGTACTTCTCGCACCCTTCTGACTACGGCGGCGGCAACCAGGGGGCCATACATCGAGGCGGCAAGCAGAGGGCCCCAGATGCCGCTGGTCTCGTCGATGACCCAGCCCGAGTGCGCGCCCGCAACAAGCCAACACGCCCAGTCCAGTGCAAAGGCGATCACAAGGAAGAGGGCTACGGCCCCCCTTGTGGTCCAAGCATTCCTAGCCGCATTCCCATCAGACGTGAGCGCACCCCCAGGCTCCGATTGCGCATGCCGCCCACCAGGGTGGCATCAGAATCAAAGATGACTAGGCTTTGCCTTCGATTCTTGCAAAACAGTCTCCATGTCTCAAGACGCAATGGCCATCTAGCGATTTTATAAGAGGATTGCCTTGGTGGCCTCGGCGTCGACTTCCGCAAGACGCCCAATGAGACCCGCGTTACCCAAGCATCCGCGGGATTTCGGCGATGCGATCGAGCCTGGCGACGGAGGGCTTGTCAAGCCCCGCAGCCTCCCACTTGCAGATGGGATAGTCATGTTGTCCAACATAGGATGGACCCACAAACGAAAAGCCCCGACCAGCAACTCTGCTGATCGGGACATCAATTTTGGTCGCGGGGGCTGGATTTGAACCAACGACCTCCGGGTTATGAGCCCGGCGAGCTACCAGACTGCTCCACCCCGCAATGTCTGGGCGCAACCTGTGCGCAAGAAATAAATATAGGGACCCATACCCCTTCTGTCAAAGGAAACCTTTCAATTGTGAAGACTCCTCCACAATTGCGATGCACAGCGTGGGTGATGGCCCGGGAGACTCACGGAAGACGCGGCGCCGCGACGTTTGGCGCGGGCGGGGCGGCCGCGTCCAATCGGTGCGAGCGCCATGTGCCGCCGCGTGCGATAATGGGCGAGAAAAACAGCGCCCTCCCCCGCCGGGAGGCACATGGGTTCGGCGTCCGGGCACACCAGGTGCCGCGGGTATGGAGGTCTTGCATGACGGATGGCACGAGGCGGATGGCACCAGGGAGCGTGACGCGGCGCGAGGCCGTGGCACTTCTCGGCGGAGTCGCGCTTGGCGCGGCAACGCTGGGGCTCTGCGGCTGTGGAAGTGACGCTGGCGCGGACGCCAAGGCGGCGGACGCCTCGAAGGCGGACGCGCGCCGGCGGCGCGGCGACTTTCGCATTGGCGTGCTTGAGATCGCGGACCACGCGGCGCTCCGGCGCACGCGCAGGGGCTTTGCCCAGGCGCTGGACGCGGCCTGCGTGAGGTATCACCTGGACGTGCAGGTTGCGGAAAACGACTTCCTTGCGTGCCAGGGCATGGCCGCGGGGTTCTCCGGCGGCGAGCACGACCTGATCCTGGGCCTGGGCACGCCGGCGGCACAGGCGGCCGTGGGCGCAACCTCCAACGTGCCCATCGTGGCGGCCGCCGTGACGGACCTGGCCGCGGCCGGGCTTCTGGACGATGCCAAGAGCCCCGGCGGCAACGTGACGGGCGCTGCGGACCTGACGCCGGTGGAGCGGCAGTTTGACCTGCTGCGTCAGCTGGTGCCCAGTGCCGGGCGCGTGGGGATCCTGTACTGCTCGCAGGAGAGCAACTCGGAGGTGCAGGCGTCCATGGCGGAGGACGCCGCCACGGTCCGCGGGCTTGCGACCACGCGATACCGCGTGGCGGGCGCAGGCGAGCTCGAGACGGCCGTGCGCTCCATGGCCGGCAAGGTGGACGCGTGCTACGTCCCGACGGACAACACCGTGGCCGCGTCCATGGGCAGGGTGGCCGCGCAGGCAAGGGCCGCCAGGCTGCCGCTTGTGTGCGGCGAGGCCGGCATGGTGGAGGCCGGCGGCCTTGCGACCGTGGGCATCGACTACCTAGAGCTGGGCAAGGCCGCGGGCAACATGGCGGCGCGCGTGCTTGCGCGCCTGCAGCGCGAGGCGCGGCGCCGCAAGCGGGACGCCGCGACGCCCCAGCCCACCGCAGACATGGCGGTGTGGAGCCCGGACGGCGCGCCAAGCGTCCTGGTGAACCAGGAGACGGCCCGCGCGCTGGGAATCGACGCGTCCGCGCTGGACACGGCGTCGCTAGAGCGCGCGTAGGCGCACAAGACCGACGGCGCGCACAGGGGCGCGCCCAAGAGCAGGGAGCACGATGGAAGACAAGATCTTCTCGCAAGAGCAGGAGCACCTGACGCAGATATACGCGCAGCTGGAAGAGATGCGCGACATCCTGACGGAAGAGATCGAGGTCAAGCACAAGCAGGCCGCGAAGGACCTGAAGGACCTCTCGGACGAGGTGCGCATCGACTTTGGCGGCGCGGACGAGACCATGGAGACGCTCGCCGCGATCGAGACGCTGAACTCCGTGATCGACACGTACAACCAGCAGCACGACTTCACGGTCGAGAAGCTGGGCCGCTGCATCATGCTGCTGGGGCAGCCGTACTTTGCGAAGGTGCGCCTGCAGATGCGCCCCGGCCGGCCCGCGCGCGACGTGTACATTGGAACGGCCGGCATGACGGACAAGAGGCGCATGCCGCTCATCGTGGACTGGCGCAACCCCGTGGCCGAGACGTACTACAACCAGGAGATGGGCCCCACCTCGTATACGGTGGACGGCCGCGTGCGCACGGTGAACCTCGAGCTGCGTCGGCAGTTTGACATCACGCGCGACCGCCTGAACGCGTACTTCGACACGACGGTCGCAATCGAGGACTCGCTGCTCCTGGGCGCGCTCAGGCGCCACCACTCGCAGAAGCTGCAGGCCATCACGGCGACCATCCAGCGCGAGCAGAACCGCGTGGTGCGCCACGACGACGTGCCGGTGCTCCTGGTGGACGGCATCGCCGGATCGGGCAAGACGTCCGTGCTGCTGCAGCGCATCGCGTTTTTGTTCTATCGCGAGCGCCAGACGCTGCGGCCGGACCAGGTGTACCTCTTCACGCCAAACAACGTGTTCGAGAAGTACATAGACACCGTGCTCCCCACCCTGGGCGAGTCCAATCCGCAGACGTTCACCTGGCGCGACTTCCTGGCGCGGCGGGGCCTGGCCGACCGCGCGACCGGCGCGGACGACAGCCCGGAGTCACTTGCGCGCCTGGAGCGCGGACTTGAGGGCGCGACGCTTGACGAGGCGGACCTGCGCGACGTGCGCGTGGGCGACACCGTGCTGCTGCGCGCGGGATCGGTGGCGAGCGCGGTGCGCAAGTTCGAGCGCTTTGGCCTGGGGCCGCGCATGGTGGCCCTGGTGAAGGACGAGCTGCACGACCGGCTTGACCGCCGCATCGCGAGCATGGCCCACGACGAGGAGCTGCAGGAGCAGATGCTCGCCATGGACGTGGACGAGCAGGTGGAGGCGTTTGGCGAGGTCATCGCGCCCGCAAACGACGACGAGGTCCTGGCGTACGCCAAGCGCCTGCTGGCGGGCCGCTTTGCCGCGGCGCACGACGACATAGAGAACCTTGCGTGGCTGCGCCT
The DNA here is from genome assembly GCF_052121955.1 of Parafannyhessea sp. LCP19S3_B1. NCBI lineage: Bacteria > Bacillati > Actinomycetota > Coriobacteriia > Coriobacteriales > Atopobiaceae > Parafannyhessea > Parafannyhessea sp. LCP19S3_B1. The sequence goes on from NZ_JBQKDH010000010.1 coordinate 117,291, forward strand.
GGACCGCCTGGGCTGCCGCATGCTGGGCAAGACCAACATGAGCGCGGCGGAGTGGCTGTTCCTGCGGATGCTGGTGACCGGCCACGGCGCGGACGATGCGCGCTACGTGATGATCGACGAGGTGCAGGACTACACGCAGACGCAGCTCATGGTGCTTGCGCGCTACTTTGGCCGCGCGCACTTCCTGCTGCTGGGCGATCGCAACCAGGCCATCCACGAGGGCACGGCCACGTTTGAGCAGATCCGGCAGATCTTCGAGTCAACCCACGGCAGCGTGGAGGAGTGCCAGCTGCTGACGAGCTACCGCTCCAGCCCAGAGATCACGCGCCTGTTTGCGAGCCTGATGGACGCGGACGAGCGCGTGCAGCTCACCTCCGTGCAGCGCGAGGGCGTGGCGCCCGGCTTCACGCAGGTGACAGACGGCCAGCAGGACCCGGACGCGTACCTGGACGCCCTGGCGCAGATCGTGAACGCCGCCGCCGCGGAGGAGGGCCTTGCGGCCGTGGTGGCTGCGGACCGGCGCCGCGTAGCATGGCTTTCCAAGCGCCTGGGCGAGAAGTGCCCGGCCCTGGTGACGATGAGGGGCACAGAGGAGCTGCCGAAGGACGGCGTGGTGCTGATGGACCTGGCGCTTGCGAAGGGCCTGGAGTTTGACCACGTGATCGTGCCGGACGCCCAGGCGGACGTGTACCCCGACACGCCGCTTGCCCGCCGCCGCCTGTACACGGCGGTCTCGCGCGCGATGCACCGCGTGGACCTGGTGTCGCAGGGCACGCTGTCGCCACTTCTGGCAGAGGCCGCCCGCCAGGCGGACGCGGGCTAGGCCGCCCGGGCCGCACGGGCGCGCCGCACCGACCGGGCCACGCGGACGCCCGGCCGCAAGGCCGCGCAACACCGTCACCCAACGTAAGGAGTAGGGCACCATGGACCAGTTCTTCTCGCTCTTGATTGGCTATGCGTTTGGCTGCTTCCTGACGGCGGACGTGGTGTGCCGGCGCCTGGCCAAGAAGTCCGTGTTCCAAGTGGGCGTGGGCAACCCCGGCATGGCGAACGTGGGCCACGAGCTTGGCACGAGGGCCGCAGCGCTCGTGCTGGCCGGGGACATCGCCAAGACGCTCGCCGCGTGGCTGGTGGCCCGGGCGCTCTTTCCCGCAGACGCGGCCGTGTGCGGCCTTGCCGCCACCACCGGTGCCACCCTCGGGCACAACTTTCCCGCGTGGCACCGCTTCCGCGGCGGAAAGGGCGTGACCACCACGTGCGCGGGCATCATTCTGGCCGCGCCGGCACTGGGGATCGCCTCGGCCGTGGCGGGCCTCGTGGTGGTGCTGGCCAGCGGCTACCTGTGCGTGGGCGCCGAGGCCATCACGCTCGCGTTCCTGCTGGCGTGCTGCGTGGCGTATGGCCCCGCCAGCGCGTACGCCGCGTATGCGCTGGTGCTGGCCGCTCTCATGCTGTGGGCGCACTGGAGCGCGCTTACGGCCGTTGCCCACGGCACCCAGCCGCGCGCGAGCATATCAGTCAGGTTCTGGAAGAAGCTGCGCCGCGGGCGCCGCTAGCGGCCGGCGTCAGGCCGGTCCGCCCCGGGCGAGGCGGCCAGCACGTCGAAGCGGTTGACGCCCATGAGGATCTGCTGCACGTCGAGCGTGCCCCAGATGGTGGATCCGCGCTTCTGGCCGCGCACGTAGACGCGCACGTTCTGGCGGCTGCCGATGATGGAGCGCGTCCACTCCATGCGCTCGATGTCACGGTAGCGTATGGTGCGCTTGCGGCCCACGAACGGCGTGATCACCATGTAGTCGCGATACGTGACCACGCTGTAGTGGCGCATCACGTACCACAGGCAGAACGTGGTCGCCACGAACGAGAGGAAGAACGAGAGCACCACCAGCGGGTTGGCCGTGAACGCGCCGAGCGAGCACAGCCACGTGAGCGCCGCGCCCAGCACCGCCATGAACAGCATCACGACGGACAGCGTCCGCGTCAGCATGACGGGGACCACGTACGTGTCGTGGTGGCGGTGGTGCCGCTCCGCCATGCCGGTATCGGCCACGCGCTGGTACACCAGGGCGACTATGGGCAGCGCGACCATCACAAGGCACAGGGTCAGCCAGCTCATGCGGCCTCGCCCCCCGCACCCCGGCGGCGCACCCGCCATCGTATGCCCTTCATTCCCATTGCGCTTCCTCTTGTTCCGTATATCGACCCCCTACAAGGATAGACGCACCACGTCGGCCCGCGCGCCACGCTCTGGCATGCGGGCCGCATGGCATCGCCTGCGGCACGGGCGCCGCCCCAGCGGCACAAACGGCGCCGCGGACGGCATCGCGCGCTACGCCTGGGGCACGGCGAACTTCGCCACAAGGTGCTCAAGCAGGTCCACCGTCAGCTCCAGGCTGCGCACGGGCACGAACTCGCGCACGGAGTGGCAAGAGTAGCCACCCGTCGCGATGTTGGGGCACGGCAGCCCGCGGAAGCTGAGCTCCGCACCGTCGGTTCCGCCGCGCACCGCGACCACCTTGGGGTCGAGCCCCACCTCGTGGTTCGCCTGAAGCGCGTGGTCAATCAGGAACGGGCAGTCGCCAAAGCGCTCCGCCATGTTGCGGTACTGCTGGCGAATCTCCACGGTGACGGTGCCCTCGCCGTAGCGGCCGTTCAAGAACGACGCGATGTCACGCAGCACCTGCTGCCTGCGCGCGAAGGAGTCCGCGTCGAAGTCGCGGATGATGTAGCCCAGCTCCACCTCGCTCGCGGTGCCCCGCACGTCGATCGGGTGATAGAAGCCCTCGCGGCCCTCCGTGTGCTCCGGGCGCTCCGCCGCGGGCACCATCTGCTGAAACTCGCTCGCCACGGTGATGGCGTTCACCATGATGTCCTTCGCGCTGCCCGGGTGCACCATCACGCCGCGCACGCGCACGGTGGCCTCCGCCGCGCTGAAGCACTCGTAGTTGAACTCGCCCAGCGCCTCGCCGTCCACGGTGTAGCACCACTTCGCGCCAAAGCGCTCCAGGTCAAGCAGGCGCGCGCCGTGGCCGATCTCCTCGTCCGGCACGAACGCGACCTTCAGCGTGGGGTGCGGCAGCTCCGGGTGGGCCGCAAGGCGCGCCACCAGCGCGCAGATCTCCGCGACGCCGGCCTTGTCGTCCGCCGAGAGGAGCGTGCTTCCGTCGCTCACGACGATGTCCTGGCCCACGAAGCCCGCCAGGTCCGGGACCTGGGCCGTCGTGGTGACGACGGGCTTGCCGTCCACGACGCCGTGCACCAGGTCGCCGCCCTCGTAGTGCACCACGTGCGGCCTCACGCCTGACGCGGGCGCATCGAACGAGGTGTCTATGTGGGCGCACAGCCCCAGCGCGGGCAGGTCCTCGGCGCCGGCGGAGGCCGGCAGGCTCGCGGTCACGTACGCGTGCTCGTCCACGCGCACGTCCTCGCAGCCCAGGGCGGAAAGCTCTTCTCCCAAAAGCCTTGCCATGTCGTGCTGCGCGGGGGTCGAGGGCGTCTCGGCCTCGTTGTCGGGGTTGGACTGCGAGTCCACCTGCACGTAGCGCATGAAGCGCTCGAGCACGTCGGACTGCTTGGGCTGGTATGCCATGGGGTCTCCTCTGGTTGTGCCGGCGGCGCGGCCGCGAGTCGCGGGGGCGCGGGCGCCGGGCAGCGTTGCGTGTTGACCCTTGTATGGTACCCCCACGCGGCGCGCATCATTCCCGCCCATCCGTGGCCACGCACCCCCAAAGTGCTACGCTTAGGGACCGTGCGCAGGTCACGGGCCCCGTCGGCCGCCGCACGCACCGCAAACGCACGTGCCCGCCGCCACGCGGGCGCACGACACCCGCAAGGAGACCGCCCACATGTCACTTCGCCGACGCTGGCTGCCCATCCTGCTCGCAGGCGCATTCGTGGTGGCGATGGTCGCCGCCGCGGGCGCGCTCCGATGCCCGGAGGTCCTCTTCCCCGAGACCGCCGCCATCCTCTGCGGCGCGTGGATCCAGCCGCGCCAGGCCTGGAACGTCGACCGCCCCCGCATGCTCGCGCTCATGTGCGCCGGCGCCGTGTTCGGCACGGCCGTGAACCTGCTCCTGCCGTGGCCGCTGTGGCTGCGCGCGCCCCTTGGCTTCCTGTTCTGCGCGACCCTCATGAACGTGGTCGGCGCGGACATGACGCCCGTGCTCTCCGCGGCGATCCTGCCCATGGTCCTTGGCACAAGGGAGTGGGCGTACCCCATCGCGGTCGCGGTTCTCGTGAGCCTGGTCTGCGCGGGCCAGGTGGCCCTCGAGCGCCTTGGCCTGCGCGAGAAGATCGACTTCCATCCCTTCCGCCTCCCCATGCGCCAGACCCTCCTTGGCTGGGGACGCCGCTTCCTGGTGTTCTGCATCCTGGCGTGCCCGGCCTTCGCCACCGGCAACGCGTTCCTGGCCGTGCCGCCGCTCCTGGTGGCGTACACTGAGCTCACGCGCCCCGACATGACGCTGCGCCTTCGCCCGCGCCGCACGTGGTGCACGCTCGCGCTCGCGGCCGCCATCGGCTGCGTCGCCAGAAACGCCGTCGAGGCGCTCGCCGTCCCCGCCTGGGTCGCGGCGGCCCTTGCGTACGCGGCGCTCGTCCTTGTGTGGGACCGCATGCGCGTGTGGATGCCGCCCGCGGGCGCGCTCGTCCTGCTGGCACTTCTGGCCCCGTGGCCGGGACCGTGGCTGTACTTCGTGGAGGCCGCGGTCGGCGCGGCCGTGTGGGTGGCCAGCGCCGTCTGGCTCTTCCCCGGCATCCGCCCCGGACGGGACGGCGCCCCGGCGGAGGACTGAGCGCCCGGTCCCCGCGCGTGCGCCCCGCGCGCGCATCATCCCCCGCACCACAGAGCCCTCCTCAAGCGACGTCGCTTGAGGAGGGCTCACTTTACGCACGTTCTTGCGTATCCGCAGGTAGACATAGCCAAATGGCAAAGAATGGAAAATCTCAGACGGCGTCGCTTGAGGCGCGGGCGACGCCGTCTGAGGAACTCTCGAGGAGCTCGCGGCGCCACCCGGCGCTACCTGGCGTCGCTACCTCACGCCGGCGCGGCGCTTCGCGTCCTCGATCGCGTCCAACTGCTCGCGGGTAAGGTGGATGCGTCCCTCTCCCCTGCCCACGGTGACGCCGCCGTCCTCGTCCACCATCGTGCCATAGGCCGCGTAGCCGCCGCTCACGGGAGCACCCTCGTTCACGATGTGGTCCTCCAGCTCGCCCTTGCGGCGCAGGCGGCCGTACTCCTCGAAGTTCGGGATCACGCGCTTCGTCGGGTCGTCCTCGTTCGTCAGCGTGAACTTTGCGTTAGGATCGCCGGCGGCCTGGGCCTGCTTGAAGTTCTCCTTCGCCACGCTGATCATCAGCTTGATGCGGTTAAGCTGGTTCACCTCGGACGCACCGGGGTCGTAGTCGACCGCCACGATGTTGCTCTCGTGGTGCATCTGGCGCAGGCGCTTGATGACGGACTTGCCCACCACGTGGTTCGGCAGGCACGCAAACGGCGAGCACACGATGATGTTCGGCGTGCCGCTCTCGATGAGGTCGCACATCTCGGCGGTCAAGAGCCAGCCCTCGCCCATCGTGTTGCACAGCGACAGGACCTCGGACGCCTTCGCCGCAAGCTCGAAGATGCCGCCGTACGGCTCGAAGCGCTCGGACGCCTCCAGCATCTTGTTAATGGGCTTGCGCATGCCCTCCAAGAAGTCGATGGCACCCTTGTGCGTCACGCGGCTCACGGCCTTCGTGCCAAGCTCGCGGTTCATGTTCACCTGATTCGAGACGCCAAACAGGAAGAAGTCCACAAGACCGGGCACGTCCGCCTCGCAACCCTCGTTCTCGATGACCTTCACCACCTGGTTGTTCGCCGTCGGGTGGAACTTCACCAGAATCTCGCCCACCACGCCCACGCGCGGCTTGCTGCGGTCGTTCACCAAAGGCAGCCGGTCGAACGAGCGGATGGTGTCCTCGCAGAGGCGATAGAACTCGCGACGACCCATGCCGCCGATCTCGGCCTTCACGCGACTCATGAAGAACTCGTACTCGCGGTCCGCCGCGCCCTTCTCCGCCTCGTACGGTCGGGTGCGATACAGGCACTTCATCAGAAGGTCCCCGTAGAGAAGGGCGTACACCGCGCGCTTCAGCAGCCCCGGCTTCAGGATGTTCCATCCCGGGTTGTCCTCGTCGAGTCCGCCCGCGACGGAAAGCGAGATGACGGGGATGTCCGCATGCCCGGAGTCCTTCAGCGCCTTGCGGATGAGCGCGATGTAGTTGGTGGCACGGCAGCCGCCGCCGGTCTGGCTAATGAGCACCGCCGTGCGGCTCAGGTCGTACTTGCCAGAGAGCACGGCCTCCATGATCTGGCCCGTCACCAGGATGGACGGGTAGCAGATGTCGTTGTTCACATACTTAAGGCCCGTGTCGACGGCCTTGTGGTCGACGGACGGCAGCAGCACCAGGTTGTAGCCGGCGGAGCGAAGCAGCTGCTCCACGATCTCGAAGTGGATGGGGCTCATCTGCGGCGCGAGGATGGTGTAGCCCTCGGCCTGCATCTCCTTGGTGTAGCGCACCTTCTTGAACGCGGCGCTCTGGGCCTTGCGGTACACGGGCGTGCGACGGCTCAGGTCCGTCTGGCGCGCCTGCTCAAGCGAGCCGTCCGCCATGTGGACGCCCACCGGGGCCTCCTCGACGGCCGTGCCGGCAGCGGTCTTGCGCTCCAGCTCTGCGCGCTCCTCCTTCAGCGCCGCCATGAGCGAGCGCACGCGGATGCGCGCGGCGCCCAGGTTGGACACCTCGTCGATCTTGAGCACGGTGTAGATCTTGCCCGAGGCCTCCAGGATCTCCTGCACCTCGTCGGTCGTGAGGGCGTCCAGTCCGCAGCCAAAGCTCTGCAGCTGGATCATGTCAAGGTCGTTGCGCGTCGCCACAAAGCGCGCGGCGCGGTACAGGCGGCTGTGGTACATCCACTGGTCGACCACGCGGATGGGCCGCTCGGGCGACATCTTGTGCGCCACGGAGTCCTCCGTCAGCACCGCGAAGCCAAAGCCGTGCAGCATCTCGGGGATGGCGTGGTTGATTTCGCCGTCGTTGTGGTACGGGCGGCCCGCCAGCACGATGCCATGCGCGTCGTTGTCCTCGATCCACTTCAGGGTCTCGTCGCCCTTGCGGTGCATCGCGTCCTTGAACGCGAGGTCCTCCTCCCAGGCGGCGTTCACGGCGGCGTCCACCTCGGCGCGCGTCAGGTCCGGGCCCCTGAAGCGGCCCTTGCCCGCCTCGGCGTCCTCCTTGCGCTCCACCTGCAGGATCTCGTACAGCCTGCGCTTCAGCTCGCTCTTGTCGTCGTACGGGATGAACGGGTCCAGGTACTCCACGCCGGGCGCGGAAAGCTCGTCCACGTTCAGCCCCAGCGCCTGCGGGTAGCTCATCACGATCGGGCAGTTGTAGTGGTTCGTTGCGGTGTCGTCCTCCTGGCGCTCCCAGCGAATGCACGGCATCCAGATGAAGTCGGGGTCCTTCTCAAGAAGGTTCATGATGTGGCCGTGGGAAAGCTTCGCCGGGTAGCACACGGACTCGGACGGCATGGACTCCGTGCCGGCCTCGTAGGTCTTGCGGGTGGTCTTGTCGCTCAGCACCACGCTGAAGCCCAGCTTGGTGAAGAACGTGTGCCAGAACGGGTAGTTCTCGTACATGTTCAGCGCGCGCGGGATGCCCACGGTGCCGCGCGGGGCCTCATCGGCCGGCAGGCTCTCGCGGTCAAACAGCAGGCGGTTCTTGAACTCGAAGAGGTTCGGGGCCTTGGACTGCTCGCTCCTGGGCTTGCCGGAGCCCTTCTCGCAGCGGTTGCCCGTGATGAAGCGGCGGCCGTTGCCAAAGCTGTTGATGGTCAGCAGGCAGTTGTTGGAGCAGCGCCCGCAGTGCGCGTTCGTGTGCTTCACCTTCAGGTTGTCGATCTCCTCGCGAGAAAGCAGCCCAGAGGTCCCCGCCGCACCGGCGCGGTCGCGGGCGAGAAGGGCAGCTCCGTACGCGCCCATCGTTCCGGCGATGTCGGGCCTAATCACCTCGCGGCCCGTGAGCAGCTCGAACGCGCGCAGCGTCGCGTCGCTCATGAACGTGCCGCCCTGCACCACCACGTACTTGCCGATCTCGTCGTAGTCGCGCAGCTTGATGACCTTGAAGAGCGCGTTCTTGATGACGGAGTAGGAAAGGCCGGCCGCGACGTCGCCTATGGTCGCGCCCTCCTTCTGCGCCTGCTTCACGCGCGAGTTCATGAACACGGTACAGCGGCTGCCCAGGTCAACGGGGTGCTCGCCCTTCACGGCAGCGGCGGCAAACTCCTGCACGGTCATGCCCATGGAGTCCGCGAAGTTCGCGATGAAGCTACCGCAGCCAGAGGAGCACGCCTCGTTCAGGCTGATGTGCTCGATGATGCCGCCGCGAACCTGCAGGCACTTCATGTCCTGGCCGCCAATGTCCAGGATGAAGTTGACGTCGGGCACAAACGCCTTCGCGCCGCGCAGGTGCGCCACGGTCTCGATCTCGCCGGAGTCGGCGCCCAGCGCCTCGATCAGGATACCCTCGCCGTAGCCCGTCGTCGTCACGTGGCCAACCACGCAATCGTCGTTCAGGTGGTCGTAGATGTCATCCATGATCTTGCGGGCCGTGCCCAGCACGTCGCCGTTGTTGTTGTCGTACCACGTGTACAGCAGCTCGCCGTCCTCGCCCACCACGGCGGCCTTCATCGTGGTGGAGCCCGCGTCCAGGCCAATGAACACGCGGCCGTGGTAGTCCTTCAGGCTGCCCTTCTGCACCACCTGCTGGTCGTGGCGCTCTTTGAACTCGCGGTAGTCGTCCTCGGTCGCAAACAGCGGGTCCAGGCGCGCAACCTCGGTGCCCTGCGTGTCGCCCAGGTTCTCCAGGTCGCTTATGACCTTCTCGAACGTGACGTACTTGTCGCTCTCGCCGGCCAGCGCCGCGCCCGTCGCCACGAAGAGGTGGGCGTTTTTCGGCACGATGCGGTGCTCCTCGTCCAGCTTCAGCGTCTTATAGAAGCGCTTGCGCAGCTCGGAGAGGTACTGCAAAGGTCCGCCGAGAAACGCCACATACCCACGTATGGGGTGTCCGCACGCCAGGCCGGAAACGGTCTGGTTCGCGACGGCCTGGAAGATGGAGGCCGCTACGTCCTCGCGTGCGGCGCCCTCGTTCAGGAGCGGCTGCACGTCGGACTTCGCGAACACGCCGCAGCGGCTCGCGATGGGGTAAATGTGCGTCGCACCCTTCGCCAGCTCGTTCAGCCCCGTGGCGTCCGTCTCCATGAGGGACGCCATCTGGTCGATGAACGCGCCAGTGCCGCCGGCACATGTGCCGTTCATGCGCTGCTCGATGCCGTTGTCGAAGTAGATGATCTTCGCGTCCTCGCCACCAAGCTCGATGGCGCAGTCCGTCTGCGGAATCAGCGCCTCGACGGCGTGCTTCGACGCGATGACCTCCTGCACAAACTCCACGCCCAGCCACTGCGCCAGCAGCATGCCGCCGGAACCCGTGATGGAAACGCGCATCGGCACGTTGCCCAGAGCGCGCTCCGCCTTCTGGAACACCTGCTTCGCCGTCGCCTTCACGTCGGTGTGGTGGCGCTCGTAGTTCGCGTAGATCAGGTTGTCGTTGTCGTCGATCACGGCGAGCTTCACCGTGGTCGAGCCCACGTCGATGCCCAGGCGCAGGTGCGCGTGCGAGAGGTCGATGGGGTTCTTCGGGCTCAGCTCGGCGTCTACCTGCTTCAGCTCCACGGCCTGCCTGGACTCCGCCTGGCGGGCGTTCGAATCTGCGGTGTTAGTCATCGTTTTTCTCCTTAAGGTTCAACAGGCCAAGGCCGATGGCGAACTTCGGAACGTCAAAGTCGATGGGACGGCCGTACAGGTCGCCGGGTCGCACGAACATGAGCGCCGTCATCAGGCGCGCCATCACGCCCACGCTCTCGCGCATGCCGCCGGTGAGCCATTCCACAAGAACGCCCACCTCGGCGCTGACCGCGAAGGTCAGGTAGTAGTCGAAGAACGACCCCATGGCGCGGGCGTCCAGGCCGTCCAGCGCGCGGTCCGTCACGACGCTGCGCACCATGTCCTTGATGCGCTGCGCAAACGCCGGGTCGCCGCCCTTGCCCAGAAGCGCCCCCAGGTACAGGCCTCGGTCCTTGAAGTACTGCAGCAGCTCGACGGAACCGGGGCACGGCTCCATGTCCGCGATGGCGCGCTCCAGCTGCTCCAGGTCCACGGAAGAGATGGCGCCCACCAGCTCGCGAAGGTCGGCGATCGTCTCTTCCTCGGTCTGGTTCACCAGGTCCTGGATGTCGCCAAAGTGAGAGTAGAACGTCCGCCTCGTCACGTCCGCCCGCTCGGTCACGGCGGTCACGGTCACCTGCGACAGGTCGCCCGTCGCCTGGATCTCCGCCGCAAGCGCGTCGCGCAGCGCCCGGCGCGTCCGCGCGGACCTGCGGTCTACCGTGGCTGAGGGCGTCCTCCTACCCGTCGCGGCACCGTGCATGATGGTCTTGCCCATGTGCCTCACATTCTTGCTCAACGTGCGCAATATTTCACAGCTTGTGTAGTATTGCACAATCTGAGAAGAACAGCTTCCCTCCCTGCATCAATCACGCAACTGGCACAGTTCGCCGACCGCGTCGTCCCGGCCGCCCTGTCGCCCTCCCACGTAAAGGGCGAATAACGTATTCGTTGCCTATGCATGCACGATTATGAAATCTCATGGCAATAGTTGCTCGTATTTGTGAAATTCAGAGCACTTTAAATAACCGTCCTGTTACGAATGCCCCAATCTCCAAATCGCGTGATTCGCAAACGTCGATACTGCCAACCAACGCACGGAGCAACCCCCGGGCGCTACCAGCGTGGCAACAAAGACGATCGCCGCGCAAGTAAATAGGGACGGAGCAATCATGCAGAACAAGATCCAGAACGTCGCAGAAACCGCAACCAGCCACGGTATGTCCAGGCGCCAGTTCGTCAACCTCTGTGGACTCGGGATCGCCGGCATGGGCACCGTCAGCCTGCTCGCGGGCTGTGGCGGCAGCTCCAAGTCCGGATCTGACTCCTCCGGCTCCGCGTCGAGCGCGTCCTCCAAGGGCACCAAGGAGTACATCCTCGTCAAGAAGGGCACCCTCATCGGCGTGTCGGACATGTCCTATCCCCCGCTTGAGTCCATCTCCGACGGCGGCACCAAGCCAGAGGGCTTCGAGATCGACATGATGGACGCCATCGCCAAGAAGCTCGGCCTCACCATGGAGTGGCTGCCCGCCACCAAGTTCGACACCATCATCCCCCTCATCAAGCAGGGCGGAAAGGCCGACGTCGGCGTCTCCGCGTTCACCATCACGGACGAGCGCAAGAAGGAGATCGACTTCACCAAGCCGTACCTCAACTCCAACCAGGGCCTCGTCAACCGCAAGGCGGACGGCAAGGTGAGCGAGGACGCCCTCAACTCCAAGGACAAGCAGGTCGCAGTCCAGTCCGGCACCACCGGCGAGTCATGGGTGAAGGAGAACCTCCCCAAGGCCACCTGCGTCCCCCTGGACGATGCCATCCAGGCCATGACCGGCGTCCAGTCCGGCCTGTACAACGCCGCCGTGCTCGACCTTCCCGTCGCGTCGTACCTGTGCACCAAGTCCTACACTGACCTCCAGGTCGATCTCCAGATCGCCACGGGCGAGCAGTACGGCATCGTCGTCAGCAAGCAGAACGTCAAGCTGCGCAAGGACCTCAACGCCGCCATCAAGGCACTCAAGGACGACGGCACCATGTCCACACTCCAGAAGAAGTGGTTCGGCACCACACTGTAGCCACCCCTCCAACGCATCGAGCTCTTAGTCGCTCCCAGGCGCGCAGGCCGCGCCAAGGACCGTCTTACCTGCAGAAAGGAAATGAACATGAAGTTCAACGCCATGTCTCGTCGCGACTTCGTCCAGCTCTGCGGTCTCAGCGCCGCGGGCATCGCCCTCTCCGGCTCGCTCGCCGCCTGCGGCTCCAGCTCCTCCGGCACCGCCTCGTCCGCAAAGTCCGGCTCCAGCTACACCCTCGTCAAGTCCGGCAAGCTCACCATGATCTCCAACTTCTACTTCCCGCCCTTCGTCTCCATGAACGAGAAGACCGGCGGCTTCGAGGGCTTCGACGTGGACGTCTACAAGGCGGTCTGCAAGAAGCTCAAGCTCACGCCGCGGATTCTCCCCTCGGTCCAGTTCGACACCATCGTCCCCACCATCAAGCAGGGCGGCAAGGCCGACGTCTCCATCGGCGCCATCACCATCACGGACGACCGCAAAAAGGAGATCGACTTCACCAACCCATACCTTGATTCCAACCAGTCCATCGTCGTGAAGAAGGGCTCCGCGGCCACCACGCAGGACCAGCTCAACGCCAAGGGCATGCAGATCGCGGTCCAGTCCGGCACCACCGGCGAGTCCTGGGCGCAAGAGAACCTGCCCAAGGCCACCATCGTCCCCCTGGACGACATCATCCAGGCCATGACCGGCGTCCAGACGGGCCTGTACAACGCGTGCGTCGCCGACCTCCCCGTCACCAGCTACGAGATCAAGCAGGCCTACAGCGACCTCCAGATTCCCGAGGGTGGCGAGATCCCGACCGGCGAGCAGTACGGCATCGTCGTCAGCAAGAAGAACCCCGGCCTCACCAAGGCCATCAACAAGGCCCTGAAGGAGCTCAAGAGCGACGGCACCATGGACTCGCTCGAGAAGAAGTGGTTCGGCACGACCATCTAACGATCCATCTACCTGCGCGGATGCAACACTGTCACTCGCTCGACCGCGATTCGTTCCATGTGTTAGGCTATTGAATCCGTGACACCAACGCACCATAACGCAGCCGAGAAGAACGCACCCTCCCACTCCAACGCACTCCGTGCAAGAAGGGGGGGCGCCTCCCCACGCTGGGGGGGCCCAAGCGTTGCTTATTTGCTCCCCCCCACCCGCGCCCTATGCAAATAGGGCTCCGCATCGGGCGGGCCAGCCCGCCCCAACAGT
>NZ_JBQKDH010000011.1:0-112709 GCF_052121955.1 Parafannyhessea sp. LCP19S3_B1
CCTGGGCGCCCTCGGCGGCCTTCGGCTTCCTGCCGCGGCGGCGCGGCTTCGGCGCCTCGGCCTCGCCCTGGGCCTCCGCCCGGGCGTCCTCGCCCTCGCCCTGCTGGGGCTCCGCCTTGCGCGCGCGACCGCGACGGCGCGCGGGCTTCTTCTCCGCCTCGGGGGCATCGCCCTCTGCCGTCGGGGCACCGGCCTCGTCGGCGACCTTCGGCTGCTCGCCCTCGGCGGCCGCCTTCTTCGCAGAGCGCCTCCGCGTCGTGCGCTTGGGCTTCTCGCCCTCCGGCGCCTGCTCCGCTCCCTGGGGGGCGTCCGCCGGCTGGGCGCTCTCCTCCGCGGTCTTCTTCGTTACGCGACTGCGTCGCCGCGGCTTCTGCTCGGCGGGCTGTGCCGCCGCCTCGCCCTCTTGCGGCGCCGGCATGCTGGTAGGCTGGTTGTCTTCCTCCATTAAGGACCTTTCTAAAGTCTCCTTGCGCAACCGCGGCCTCGGTGGGATTGGAGCCCAAAACGCTGGCAGACACGCCGCCCCAGCGTTCCTGAGGCCTGGCTACCTTGGCTCCGTTTAAGTGGTGAGGCTTGTGCGCGAGATAAAGAATGCGACCATGCGCAAATTTGGCTTCACTATACCATTTCCCCCGCGAAACACAACCTCGGCAACCCGTTTTGCGCAACGGAATTCCCCGCGACCGCACGGGCGCGGGCGAGAAGGGCGTGGCCCCATGGCCGCGGTCGCGCAGGGGCCGTCACGTGGCCGCGGGCCACAAGAGTGCGGGGGCCCTCCTGGAAGGACCCCGCACGGACGCGCCACCCTCGTTTTGTTGCGCGACGCCTCGCTACTCTGCCTTGAGCCTGCGGCGGCGCCTCACTACCAGCTCGCCTATCCGGCTCACGATGCCGCGCGCCGCCTCGCCGCCCGTCTCGGTTAGCCCCACGTGGAACCCGTGGCGGCTGTCGCCGATCCTCTGCACATAGCCGTCGCCCTCGAGCGCGGCCACGGACATCGAGACCGTCGGCTGCAGCAGCCCAAGCGCATCCACCAGCGCGCTGATAGTGTGCTCATCCCCGTCCAGCACGTAGATGCCAAGCAGTATGAGCTCGCTTGCGTCGCAGTTCAGGGAGCCCATGGCGTCCACGTACGCGCGGATGCGGCTCGCCGTCGTGCGCGAGAGCGGCTCCTGCGGGCGGATGGCCGATCGCGTCGCCTCGCACAGACTGTCCACGACCGTGAGCCCCTTGTACGATATCGTGCAGAATATGTTTCGCTTGTCGTCGGAGCCCTGCTCGCGCTCGATGAGGCCCATCGACGCGAGGTGCTTCGTCCTGTGCGTCATGGTGGGACGCAGGACGTGCTGGTAATCCGCTATGTCGGACGTACGCATCCCGCCTTCGCAGTTCGCGAGCCTGCAAAGGATCGAAAACTCCGAGAAGGACAGCCTCTCGGGCTTGTCCGCATTCTGCCTAACGAGGTTGTACGCTTTGCGGATTGACAAGTATTCTCGTGCGTCCATGTGAGACCTACAGCTCTCTCTGTATCGCTTACTTGCTGCGCTCGCCTATGGCAAGGCGCGCCCCATCTTAGCCGATGGGACGCACCTCGCGCATGGGCCATCGCTTCCCACACGATACAACATGAAATTAAGCGACGTACGGAAACTTAACAATCGTGCCCGTAACGTTACCAATTAGAAAGATAAATGCCGCAACGTCACGCGCTAGCTTGCCTACATTACGTCCGGTGCGGACACGCCGATGAGCTTGAGCGCGACCTCGAGGTTGATGCGCACGGCGTCGCACGCGACGAGACGGGCCTTCGAGACCTCGGGGTCGACGGGACGACCCTCGCTCGGAAGGACCTGGCAGTTCGCGTAGAACCCGTGGAACGCGCCTGCAAGCTCCTCGGCGAAGTGCGTCAGGCGGAACGGCGCACGGTCGCGCGCGCAGCCAGCCACGAGGTCGGGGAACTCGGAGATCTTGCGGGCGAGCGCGGCCTCGGTCGGATCGGTAAGAAGCGACAGGTCGACGGAGTCGCCGATGGCCCTCTGGGCGACCTTCTCCATGCCAAGCTCGAGCGCCTCGTCCTCGCTCACGCCAGCGGCCTTGCGCAGGATGGAGCAGACGCGCGCGTGCGCGTACTGGACGTAGTACACGGGGTTCGTGTTGCTGCGCTGCTTCACGGCCTCGATGTCGAAGTCGATGGTCTGGTTCGAGGACTTGGACACGAGGGTGTAGCGCGTCGCGTCGACGCCCACCTCGTCGATGAGCTCCTGGAAGGTGATCATCGTGCCCTTGCGCTTGGACATGCGGACGGGCTCGCCGTTCCTCAGCAGGTTGACGAACTGGCCAAGGTCGACCTCGAACTTGCCGGGGTAGCCAAGGGCGTCGCACACGTTCGTGACGCGGGCGATGTAGCCGTGGTGGTCGGCGCCCCACAGGTCGATGGAG
Organism: Parafannyhessea sp. LCP19S3_B1; assembly: GCF_052121955.1. Classification (NCBI taxonomy): domain Bacteria; kingdom Bacillati; phylum Actinomycetota; class Coriobacteriia; order Coriobacteriales; family Atopobiaceae; genus Parafannyhessea; species Parafannyhessea sp. LCP19S3_B1. Next base: position 2,440 of record NZ_JBQKDH010000011.1, read on the forward strand.
TAGTCGTCGCGCTGGAACTTGTTCCAGTGGTAGGCGACGTCGGACGCGAAGTAGGTGTACTCGCCGTTCGACTTGATGAGGACGCGGTCCTTGTCGTCGCCGAGGGCGGTCGACTTGAACCACAGGGCGCCGTCGTCGGTCTTGTACAGGTAGCCCATCTTGTCGAGCTTGTCGAACGCGCGGTCGACCTGCGAGGTGCCGGACTCGTCCTTCACGTAGAGCGAGCGCTCCGAGAACCACAGGTCGAACGGGCAGCGGACCTCGTCGCACGTAGCCTTGATGCGTGCGAGCATGGACTTGTAGCTGCGCTCGCGGAACTGCTCCAGGGAGTCCTCAACGGGCACGTCCACCCACTTGTCGCCGTCGGAGGCCACGAACTCGCGCGCGATGTCCACGATGTAGTCGCCGCCGTAGGAGTTTCCGCCAAGCTCCTCGTTGAAGGCGTCCATGTACGGGTGGGTCTCGGGGTGCTCGTCGTCCTCGTCCTCGACGTAGGCCTTGCGGTCGGCGAGCAGCTTGTCGTGCGCGGCGTCCAGGTCGCAGGCGTCCTCGCGCATGATCTCCTCAAGCTGCAGGTAGCGCCTCTGGACGGAGCGCCCGAACACGTCCATCTGCGAGCCGTGGTCGTTGATGTAGTACTCGCGGTCCACGTGGTAGCCCGTGAAGTCGAACACGTTGCACATGGAGTCGCCAAGCGCCGCCCAGCGGCCGTGGCCCACGTGCAGGGGGCCGGTCGGGTTCGCTGAGATGAACTCGTAGTTCAGCTTCAGGCCGTGGCCGAGGTCGCTCCTGCCCCAGTCGGCGCCCTTCTCACGCACCTCCTGCAGCACCTCGTTGTTCGCGGAGGCGTTCAGGTAGAAGTTGATGAAGCCGGGGCCGGCGACCTCCACCTTGGAGACTGCGCCGCTCTTAGGCATGTGGGCGACGATCGCCTGCGCGATCTTCGCGGGGGCCATGTGGGCAAGGCGCGCGGAGCGCATCGCGACGGTGGTGCTCCAGTCGCCGTTGGTTGTGTCTGCGGGACGCTCGACGCCGAGCTCCTTCACCTCGAACTCCGGCAGGTCGCCTGCGGACTGCGCCGCGGCGATCGCCTGCTTGACAAGCTCCTCTATGGTCTCCGGCATACTGGCTCCTTCTCCTTTGGTTTGAGACACATTTTGTGGATAGTCTAGCAGAGTGCCGCACCCATGTGCGGCACTCCAAGAAAGGCAACGCGTATGCGACTGTTTTCGCCGGGCGAGAAGGACGCTACCTCCGGCCAGAGTCCCTCTGCTCGGCCCGGGCAAGGTCGCTCCTGAGCCTCGCGAGCCCGCGCTCCAGCCCCACGGGGTAGATCTGCGGGTTGAGGAAGCGCCTCACGGACGGGTCCAGGTGCATGAGCGCCTCGCGGCAGCGGGCCTTCGCCTGCTCGATGGTGTCCGGGTCCTTGGTGCGCACGCCCTTCTCCACCAGCTGCTCCATCAGCTCGCGGGGGGTGCCGCCGCTCACGTCGTACGTCGTGAGCTCGTCCAGCACGTCCACGATGGTCGCGTCGTCGTCGCCCTTGACGGAGTCGTCCACGATCATGTCGCCCATGGGGCACCCGGCCTCGTCGTAGTAGCGGCGGATGTGCTGCACGCCGGGGATCGTGCGCTTGTACGCCATCTCGCTCAGCTTGATGACGGGGTCCCACGCGTCATCGGGCGTCGCCCGCGTCGCCGAGAGCTTGTACACCCCGCCGAGCGAGGGCTGCGGGTCGCACGTCGCGAGCTTCGTGCCCACGCCGAACGAGTCGATGGGCGCGCCCTGCGCAAACAGCGACTGGATGGTGTACTCGTCCAGGTCGTTCGACACGGAGATCTTCACGTAGTCGAGGCCGGCCTCGTCAAACGCGGCGCGCGTCTCCTTCGACAGCTTCGCGAGGTCGCCGGAGTCTATGCGGATGGCGGCCAGGCGCTCGCCTGCCTGCTCCATCTCCTTCGCGACGGTGATCGCGTTCCTTATCCCCTGGTGCACGTCGTACGTGTCAAGCAGCAGCACGCAGTTCTTCGGGCTCGTCTTCGCGAACGCGCGGAACGCGTCGAGCTCGGTCGGAAACGCCATCACCCACGAGTGGGCGTGTGTGCCAAACACGGGAATCCCGTAGATCTTGCCCGCGAGCACGTTCGAGGTGGAGCTGGCGCCGCCGATGTACGACGCGCGGGCCACGGCGAGGCCCCCGTCCGGCCCCTGGGCGCGGCGCAGGCCAAAGTCGGACACGGGGTGCCCCTCCGCCGCGTGGACCACGCGGGCCGTCTTCGTCGCGACGAGCGTCTGGAAGTTCACGAGGTTCAGCAGCGCGGTCTCGAGCAGCTGGCAGTCAATCAGCGGGCCCTCGACCCTCACCATGGGCTCGCGTGGGAACACGAGCTCGCCCTCGGGCACGGCCCACACGGAGACCCTCATGCGGAAGTCGCGCAGGTACCTCAGGAAGCCCTCCTTGAACATGGGGCCGCCTCCCGGCGCCTGCACCCCAGAGAGGTACTCGATCGCGTCGTCCTCGAACACGAAGTTCTCCACGAGGTCGGCGATCTGCCCCATGCCGCACGCCACCGCGTAGCCGCCGCCAAACGGCGCATCGCGGAAGAACACGTTGAAGCACCCCTCGGCGTCCGCGAGTCCCGACTCCCAGAACCCCTGCGCCATCGTCAGCTCGTACAGGTCGGTGTTAAGCGCCACGTCTGTCGGCTTGGTCGCGTCCGTCAGTGCCATTGCGGTCTCCTCCGTCTTGGTTGTCCCATGACATAGTCCAACGACAGAAGGGTACCACTCACGCGACGAACGGGCCCGCACGTTAGTGGCCGAGCGTCATCACCAGCACGATCGCGACCGTGATGGCCGCCAGGGCGAGAAGGACCACCTTCTGTCCCGTCGGCATCCTCAGGTCGTCGTCGGGCTCCATGAGCTTCGCGTTCCTCTCGCGAAGCTCCCGCGTCCTGCGGTCCCGCTCGGCCTCCGCGCGCGTGCGCTCCTGCTCCGCCTTCAGCCTCTGGAGCTCCGCGCGCTCGCGCTGGACCTCCCGCGCCTGGTCGCGACGCGCCTTCTCGGCTCGCAGCTCCTCGAGCTCCCTGCGCTCGTCGTCGCTCAGTCCGCCGTTCTCTGCCGCCATGTCTGCTCCTCGCTCACGGGCCGCCACCGGGCGGCCGCCTCGTCCTTCTCGCCCGCTAGGCGCGCGCCTTGGGCCCGCCCCCGTCATCGCAGGAAAGCTCCGGGCCCTCTACGCCCGTCGCGTCGAACGCCGGGACGAAGCTCTCGGACACCGTGCCGCCCTGCTGCCACCACATGCGCTCGAACCCAAGGTCGTCCGCGTGGTCGAGAACGGCCTCGTACTCCTCGTCCGTCACGGCGCGCGCCAGGTCTCCCCCGGCCAGCCTGCACCCCTCGTTGGGGGTGTACTGGTTCATGACGGAGAGGTCCACCTCGTTGCCGCACAGCCCCCACACGCGGTCCAGCACCGCGAGCGAGTCCTGCACGTGCCCCGGCAGCACCAGGTGCCTCACGATGATGCCGCGCCGCATGATGCCGCGCGCGTCCTCGCTACGCCCGCCCGCCGCCCTCACGGCGGCAAGCATCTCCCGGAGAGCCTCCTCGGCCCTCTGGGGGTAGTCCGGCACCGCGGACAGCGACCCCGACACGAGGTGCGACGCGTACTTGAAGTCCGTGAGCCAGATGTCGACGACGTCGGACATGGCCCGCACGACCTCCGCGTTCTCGTAGCCAGAGGTGTTGCATACGATGGGCAGGTCCATGCCATGGGCCTTTGCCTCGAGCACCGCTTTCCTCACGTGCGGGGCAAAGTGCATCGGCGTCACGAGGTTTATGTTGTTCGCGCCCTGCGCCTTCAGCTCGAGCATCATCTGGGCAAGGCGCTCGCACGTAACCTCCAGCCCGAAGCCCTCCTGCGATATCTCGTGGTTCTGGCAGAACACGCACCTCAGGGGGCATCCCGTGAAGAAGATCGCGCCGGAGCCGGACTCCCCCGATATGGGCGGCTCCTCCCAGAAGTGGAGCGCGCTCCTCGCGACCCTCAGCGTGGCCGTCGCGCCGCAGAGGCCGGCGCGTCCGGAAGACCTGCGCGCGTGGCACCTCCTCGGGCACAGCTCGCAGCCGTCGTACATGCCAAAGCCGATTTCCATCCAGTCCTCGCATACAAAAAAGCCCGGATGCAATGCATCCGGGCACTGGTTCCAAATGGTGGAGATGAAGGGATTCGAACCCTCGGCCTCTGCCTTGCGAAGGCAGCGCTCTCCCAGCTGAGCTACATCCCCAGAGCAATTCGCGCGAGAAGTATTGTTGCAAGAACCCTAGTCCGTGTCAACCCTAAATCTCGAACGATTTTCTCGTCACATTCTCGGCAAGAAAAAGTCGCCCCCTGCGGTTGCGAAATGAACCCACCTCTCTCAGGTGGGTGCCCTCGTCGTCTGTTCCAGCTTCCTCAGCAACGGAGGATGCCTGTACTGGGAACGATATCTGGGCTCCCTCAAAACGCTTGTCGGTTCACCCAATTGTGTCCGCAGGGGAACGACACCTATGACTATACGGGACCGCCGCCGAAAAAACAGTCTTGACTTGAAGCCCCATCCTGCCAACATTAGGAATTGTGGCCTACCGCTTTCGGGGGCCCTTTTTCATATTTGTGGACCGCGCGCGCGTCGTGCGGGCTCATCCTGTATCATTGCCATGTTAACTGTTGTTTCTGGCGGTGCCAAAGCGGGAGGAGGGTGCATGTATCGGCCTTGGCTGCCATACCTCTGCCTCTTCGTCGCGGCGCTGTTGGCGGCACTGGTCACGACCCCGCTCGCAAGGCGCGTCGCCTGGAGGCTCGGCGCCGTCGACTATCCCGACAAGCGCAGGATCAACACGCGCCCCATTCCGCGCATGGGCGGCATCGCGGTCTTCACCGGCATCATCGCGGCGCTTGTCGTGCAGTACCTCGGCACCAAGTTCCTCGACTGGCCAATGGTGCTCATGCCGGCGCCCTTCCTCCAGAACGTCAACTACAAGCTTCTTGTCTGCGGGTTCGTAGCCATATTCCTCACGGGCGTCCTGGACGACGTGTTCCAGCTCAAGCCCCTGCAGAAGCTCCTCGGGCAGGTCATCGCGTCGCTCCTGGCCGTCGCGTCCGGCGTCGTCATCGGCGTCATCGTGAACCCTGCGACGGAGGGCGCGTTCTACCTCGGCGCCTGGACCTACCCCATCACCATCGTCTACCTCGTCGCGTACGTCAACATCTTCAACCTCATCGACGGGCTCGACGGCCTCGCCTCCGGGCTCGCCTGCATCGCGAGCTTCACGATGTTCATACTCTCCGTCATGTCCGGCAGGACGGACGCCGCGGCCCTCGCCATCGCGCTCTCCGGCGCCACGCTCGGCTTCCTGCGCTACAACTTCAACCCGGCGAGCATATTCCTCGGAGACTCCGGCTCCCTCCTCCTCGGCTACACGCTCGGCATCGTCTCCATGCTCTCCGTCACGCGCGTCGCCGGCCTCACCACTATCATCGTCCCGCTCGTTATCGCCGGCATCCCCATCATCGACACGTTCTCGGCCATCGTCCGCCGCAAGCGCGCCCACGTCAGCATCGGCCAGGCGGACCGTGGCCACATCCACCACCGCCTCATCGCCGAGGGCTTCAACCAGCGCCAGGCGGTCCTCATCATGTACGCGTGGACGGCGCTGCTCTGCCTCGGGACCTTCCTCATGACCCAGGTCTCCGTCATGCCCCGCATCGCGATCTTCGCGTCGCTCCTCCTCGTCTCCGCGCTCATCGCAGGCAAGCTTCACCTCTTCAGGCCCGTGCTCCTCCACCACACCGATCCCAAGACCGGCGACGACGAGCTCGTGTCCCCCCAGGACCCCGAATTTGTAGAAGAAGAGGAGAAGTTCGAGGCGCGTCAGGCCAAGCGCCTCCACAGGCACCACTAACAAGCCTTCTACCTCGCGTTATGCAAGACATGACGCAGCGCGAAAGCCAGCTGCGACCCAAAGGAAGCCTACTGCCAGACCCAAGTAATAGCCTGTTCCCACCATAAGCGACGACGGAGGGAGCAAGGCATGGCAGCAACCGCGCAGCACGAGCTTTTCCGGGAGGTCCTCGGCCACGACGAGAGGCTCTTCTCGGCATTCCTGGGCCACCAGCTTCGCAGGGAGGTGGCGCGCGATCTGTTCCGCGGGGACGGCGCGCCCGACGACGCCTTCTCGCGTATCGACACCGGCGATACGAACCCGGGCGACCAGGGGCTCGAGCCTCCCGACGACGCCACGGGCCCGTTCTTCCCGTTCTGCGAGCCAGGGTTCGCCCTGGATGCCGTTCGCCTCGAGAACAGCCTCAACGGCCCTCTCGAGAACATCCTGAGGTCCGAGTACGAGGAGGGCTTTGCCGACGGCGGTCAGGCCACGCTCGACATGGTGCGGGAGCTCTACGGTGCGCTCGGCGAGAAGGGCGACCTATCGGGGCTCGAAGAGGCCCTCGAGGGCCCCGAGGAGCTCTCTGACGCCATCGAGCACGTCCGGCGCAAGGGCCAGGACGAGCTCCGGCAGCAGGCGCATGATGGCAAGGTGGACCGTGACGCGATCCACGACGCGTCGCCGGAACGGGGTGCGTAGCCCGGTCGCCCACCGCCACGCGCAGCACACACGAGCCTCACCATGCGCCGGCGCCAGAGACACGCGCACAAGAAAGGGGTCCCACGGACTTCTCCGTGGGACCCCATCAACCTTTGCGTGCGAAGGCTACTCGGCGAGGGCCTTCTTCGCGACCTCTGCGAGGTCCGCGAACGCGGCCTCGTCCTCGTAGGCGATCTGCGCGAGGACCTTGCGGTCGAGCTCGACGCCGGCGAGCTTCAGGCCGTGCATGAACTTGCTGTAGGAAAGGTCGTTCATGCGGGCGGCGGCGTTGATGCGCTGGATCCACAGGGCGCGGATGTCGCGCTTCTTGTTACGACGGTCGCGGTACGCGTACTGGCCGCTGTGCTGCGACTGCTCCTTCATGCCGCGGAAGGTGCGGGAGGAGGTTCCGTAATAGCCCTTGGTGCGCTCCACCAGGGTCTGACGCTTCTTACGGCCGGCGACTGCGCGCTTGACTCGTGCCATATCTAATCAACTCCTTGGAAAATGCAATCAAATGACGCGTGCGCGCCTCGTTAGTTCTTGGAACCCATGCGCTGGGAAACGACCTTCACGTCGGCCGGAGCAAGCTCCGCCTCCTTGCGGAAGCCGCGGATGCGCTTCTGGGACTTCTTGGTCAGGATGTGGCTCTTGAAAGCCTTGGCACGCATGATCTTGCCGGTGCCGGTGCGGCGGAAACGCTTTGCCGAACCCTTGTGAGTCTTCATCTTGGGCATGCTAGTTCTCCTTCTCGCTCTCGCTGTCGTCCTCGAGGTCCTTCTCGTCGAAGGCGCCCTTGATCGGGGCGACGAGCATGTGCATGTTACGACCTTCCATCTTAGGCTTCTGCTCGACCGTCGCGTACGGCTTCAGGTCGTCCGCAAGCCTATTCAGGACGTTGAGGCCCTGCTCTGGATGAGCCATCTCGCGGCCACGGAACATGATCGTGACCTTGACGCGAGCGCCCTTCTTCAGGAAGCGCATGACGTGGTTCTTCTTGGTCGTATAGTCGCCCACGTCAATCTTGGGCCTGAACTTCATTTCCTTGACCTCGACCTTGACCTGCTTCTTGCGCGCGGCCTTGGCCTTGCGGTCCTGTTCGTACTTGAACTTGCGATAGTCCATGACCTTGCATACGGGAGGCTCCGCGTTAGGAGCGATCTCCACGAGGTCGAGGTTCTGCTCGTCTGCGATGCGCTGCGCGTCGCGAATGCCGAACAGTCCAAGCTGGGAGCCATCGACGCCAATCAGACGGCAAGTACGTGCGGTGATCTCGTCATTGATGCGAGGACCCTGGTTCTTGGCTATCTTTGACACCTTCCCTTCATCTGCGACGTATCCGTCGCAACAAAAAACTCCTGGCGCATGACATGCGTCCAGGAGACAACGTCCGCCTATGGCGGTTAAGAATCTTTGTCTGACCAGACAGCAGCCACGAGGCGCCGTGTAGGTGGGGGCCAAAGCCCCGCTTTGCAACACACAGGGATAAAGATACCTCATCACCCCGCTGCGGACAAGCAGAACCTGTCCAAAACAGCCACTTCACAATACCACGACATCTGCTGATGCAGATGAAACATTGCTCCAACTGCACGATCGGCAGCCTCTGGTTCGCGTTCGAGTCGTCGCTCTGCCACCTGTGTACGGACACACCGGCATCGACCGCGGGCGTACCGCCTCTAGCAGCAAGACGACTCGGCCTCGGGCTCCTTGGTGAACACCGCGTTCTCGACGTTCTTGAAGAGCGCCGGGGTGCTCGGCGAGAGCGCCTGGATGGTGGAGTTGTTCTGCGCCTTGCGCAGGATGTCCTGCGCGACCTCGCCGGGCAGGACGATCTTGGATGTGTTCATTGCGGCCATTGTCCGCTCCAATCTGCGTTGCTAGTGCTCTTCCTACTCTCCGGAGCCGAACAGCTGGCGGGCGAGCTCTCGCCTTGCGGCGTCCTTTCCGTCGCCGGCGTCGTTCGAGAAGCTCCCGGGCCTGCGCGTGCGGGGCGCGCTCGACGGCTTGCCCCACTTGGCGACAGCCTGTGCGAACGCTCGCATGGACTCCTCGTCGTCACCAGAGATCAGCTCTGCCGGCACGCCAGTGTCCTTCGCTACCTTCGCGCGGACGGCTTCTCGCTCCGCCTTGGCGTTGAGCTCGTCCACCTGCCTCTTGTAGGCGGCGGCCTTCTCCTGCGCCTTCTGGAGCTCGCTCTTGGACTGCTCCTGGAGCTCGTCGTAGGACTTGGCCTTCTCGGAGTTCGACTTCGCCAGGCAATCCCACTTGCAGGCCATGGCCTTCCAGTCGGTATCACCTTCCGTGGACGGCTCCGCATGAACCTCCTCGGGCAGCGACGGTCCCTGCTTGCTCTCGCTCTCCATGTTCGTCTCCCTGTCTGCGCCGTGCGGCGCTCGTCGTAGCCGGCCGTGCGGCCGCCAGTGCGGAATCGCCCGTCTCCGGGCATGAAAAAAGCCGCTCCCGTGCGGGTGCGGCTAGATTCCAAGCGTGATAAGGGGCCGATTCGGGACTCCCTCTTGGCTTTGCGGCTTTTACCGTCTTCCGCCAGGATGCGTCGTGATATTGTAGGTAGCGAAGCGGACGTTCGGCCTACAATTTGGCCTTTTACGTCCGCTTCTTTATATCCTTCAACTTCCCATCTTTGTCCAGCATTGACACGCGCGGAAGCTCATACTCGCAGATTTTTCCCTTATCGCATCTTCGAGTTCGTCGTCAGAAAACAGAGACTCAAAGTTATCGATTGCGACTCGTTTTACGCCGTCCTTTTTGTTTGCAATATCTGAGAAATAGTTGTCTACTGCTCCGTATGGGTTTTGCTGGTAAGTGGCGTTTCTATTTCTATCCCATTTGCAAGGTCGGGAAGACCACGACGGCGTTTCACGCCATCATCATCTCTGTAGTAGTAATAGTCGAATTGGAAGTCCTGCCGGAACCCAAGCATTGCCAACCTGTCCACGCTTCTCCCCTCCCATGGGTTATCTTTGGTCACTGATTTCTCAATCTTCGGAATTGCAAAGGTCGGTTTCGGACACTCACCACGATAAAGCCATCCGTTGTCACGCGTCTCAACCTCTTGGTTTACCTTGTGGTTGCGATATCGAACCCACTTCTGCTCACGGTTCCTGCCCTTTATGGCTGAGAGCTCGCTCTTTGAGAGGGCGTCGAACTCGCCCCTGATGGCCTTCTCGCCTCCGATGGCGTCAGCGCACTCCGTCCAGCGCCTGCGCATCGCATCTGGGTCGTACCCGTCGATCTCTGTCACGCCGTCGACCCTGGGGACGATGATGCAGTCGCAGTGCTCGTGCGACCCCGCCGACGCCGTCATCTCGCTGCGGCAGTCGAACCCGCAAGAGCTGAGCATGAAGCAGCAGCCGAACGTCTCGCGCCCCGTCCCGACGTTCGCGTACCTCACAACGTTCTTGTGGCAGTTGCGCGCCATGTTCTCCAGGGCGGAGCGGTGCACGTAGTAGGCGGCGAGGTCGGCGCAGGACGATAACCTGCTCGTTCGTGTAGACGTGGACGACGAGCGGGCGACCTATGCAGCTTCTTCACGTACAAGGGGAGCCGCGCGATGGTTGTGGACGTATGGTTGCGTACGTGCGCCGCACGTGAACGGAAAGGCAGAGGCTGCAAGCGCTCAAAGCATACGAGCAAGTAAAAAACAACCGCCCCGACGTCTCCGCGATGGAGGAGGCGACAGGACGGATGGACGGTCCACGCAACAGGCAGGCTGACGCTGGTTGAATGGTCAAATGGCTATAGAACCAAGCCTGCCAAATTATTCAATATAGAAATATCCGCTGGTAAAAGATGGTGCCCGAGGTGGGACTCGAACCCACACGCTGTTGCCAGTAGCAGATTTTGAGTCTGCCGCGTCTGCCAATTCCGCCACTCGGGCAATCAAGCGGCCTGCGTGAAAGACTATACCAGAGCTTCCGCGAGGCCGCCGTCACAATTAGCGAAGGTACGGGTTCTGCGCAAGCTCGTCCTCCATGGTCGTCGGGTCGCCGTGACCGCAGAACACGTTGGTGTGCGCGGGAATCTCCCGCTTGAGCCGCGCAAGCGTGCGCGCCATGTCTTCCTGGCTCCCGCCCGCGAGGTCGGTCCTCCCGCATGATCCCTTAAACAGCGTGTCCCCCACAAAGCAGACGTGCTCCGCAGATCCGCCGCCGAGAAGAACTATGCCTCCCGGGGTGTGGCCCGGCATCTCCAGCACCCTGAACTCCGCGGTCCCGACCTTGAGGACGTCCCCCTCCGACAGCGTGAGGTCGGGGTCGGGGGCGTTGTCATCGTACGAGCGGCCGAGCTCGCTCTTCTCGCCCGCGTGCTTCGCGAGCTCCGCATCACGGGCGGATATCGCGTACTTCGCACCCGTGGCCTCCCTCAGGGCCTTGACGCCGCCCACGTGGTCGCCGTGGCCGTGGGTCGCGACGATGTAGCGCACCGTCACGTCGGGCGGGAGGTGCTCCGCTATCGCCTTGCCGGAGTTGCCCGGATCGACCACGAGGCACTCTCCCTGCGACACGTATGCGTAGCAGTTGGTCTCGATGGGACCCACGACGAACATGGCGATCTGGTCGCGGTCGTCGGCGCCGCAGCAGCCGCCGCCGCAGCAGCCACCGTCGTGGTCATGGCCGCCGCAGCAGCCGCCGTCGTGCTCGTGGCCACCGCCGCAGCAGCCGCCGTCGTGGTCGTGGCCGCCACAGCATCCGCCGTCGCCCTGGTGGCTGTGGTTGCCGCAGCAGTGGTCGTGCTCTTCTCCGCAGGCCATCAGACCCTCCTCTTCATCTGGTTGGCGCCCTCGCCCGGAAGGATGCGGCGGGCGCTGTACACCGACGGCACGCGGCCGACCGTCGCCAGAAGCGGGGCCAGGCGCGATGCGTCGGAAATCGCTATCAGGAACCTCAGGCGCGCGGCACCGGACTTCGCCGTCTGCGTCGCCGCCGAGAGGATGTTGCCGCCGGAGTCGCCGATCGCGATGGTGACGTCCTTCAGGAGCCCCATGCGGTCCGTGGCCTCGACCACGATCTCCACCTGGAACTCCGTGGCGCCCGTCGTGTCCCACTCCACGTCGATCATGCGCTCGGGATGCTGCATGAGGCCCTTCACGTTGGGGCAGGTGGCGCGGTGGACGGACACTCCCCTGCCACGCGTCACGAAGCCCACGATGTCGTCGCCCGCAACGGGGTTGCAGCAGTGCGCGAGGTGCACCAGGAGGTCCGGGTCGCCCTTCACCACCACGCCGCAGTTGTTGCCCTGGCGGCGCTTCGCGAGCGAGCGCGAGTTGCCGGCAAGCGGGGCGAGCGGCTTGTCCTCCTCGATCGCCTGCTGCTTCGCGGCATCCTTCTGCCGCTCGGTCTGCTTTTCGGCGCTGTCCTTGCCAAGAGCGGCCTCGATGCGGTTCGCTATCTGCTTGGACGACACCTTGTTGCTTCCGACGGCCGCGAACAGGTCGTCCACGCGCACGTAGTCAAGCTGGCGTACGACCTCGTCTATGGCCTTCACCGTGCGTGGCGTGTTTATGCCAAGGCCGCGCTTGCGAAGCTCGTGCGCGACGTCGCTCCTGCCCTGCTCGGCATCGTCGGTCTTCGTGGCCGTGGTGAAGTACTTGCGGATCTTCGCCTTCGCGGACGGCGTGGCCACGATGTTGAGCCAGTCGCGGCTTGGCTTCGAGTTCTTGTTCGTCAGGATCTCGATGCGGTCGCCGCTCTCCAGGTGGTACGTCAGCGGGACCACGGACCCGTTCACCTTCGCGCCGACGCAGTGGTTGCCCACCTCCGTGTGCACGGCGTACGCGAAGTCGAGCGGCGTGGAGTCGCGCCTGAGGCTCATGACGTCGCCCTTGGGCGTGAACACGAAGATCTCGTCCTCGAACAGGTCGACCCTCAGGTTGTTAAGGTACTCGGTCGCATCGCCCATCTCGTCGTCCGTCGCCCAGTCCAGGCTGCGACGAATCCAGTTGATCTGCGAGTCGATGTCCCTGTCGGAGTTCGACATGGCGCCCTCGGAGTTGCCGGCCTTCTTGTACAGCCAGTGGGCGGCGATGCCGTACTCCGCGCGGTCGTGCATCTCGAACGTGCGGATCTGGATCTCGATCGGACGGGCGTCCGCGCCGATGACCGTCGTGTGCAGCGACTGGTAGCCATTGGGCTTCGGCATCGCGATGTAGTCCTTGAAGCGGCCGGGCAGCGGGTGCCACAGCGTGTGCACCGCGCCGAGCGCGGAGTAGCAGTCCCCCACGGAGCATGCGAGCACGCGCAGCGCGATGAGGTCGTAGATGTCCGAGAACTCCTTGTTCTTGCGGGTCATCTTCTGGTAGATGGACCACAGGTGCTTCGGGCGGCCCGTGATCTGGTAGCCAGAGAGTCCCACGCGCTTCAGCTCCGCGTCGAGCACGCGGATCGCCTCGTGCGTGTTCTGCTCGCGCTGGGCGCGCGTCTCCTGCACCATGCGCGCGATGCGCTCGTACTCGTCCGGCTCGAGGTAGAAGAACGCGAGGTCCTCCAGCTCCCACTTGATGGAGCTGATGCCGAGCCTGTCCGCGAGCGGCGCGTACACGTCCATGGTCTCGCGCGCCTTGAAGCGCCTCCGGTCGGGGGGCAGCGCGGCGAGCGTCCGCATGTTGTGGAGCCTGTCCGCGAGCTTGATGATGACGACGCGGATGTCCTTAGACATGGCAAGGAACATCTTGCGCAGCGTGAGAGCCTGCTTCTCGTCCATGGAGCTCACGCTGATGGAGGTGAGCTTCGTCACGCCGTCCACGAGCTCCGCGACGGTGTCGCCAAAGCGTTCGCGCACGTCGTCCAGGGTGACGGGCGTGTCCTCCACCGTGTCGTGAAGCAGCGCGGCGCAGATGGGGTCCGCGTCCATGCGCAGGTCCTTCGCCAGGATGAACGCCACCTCGACGGGATGGTTGATGTACGCCTCGCCGGAGCGGCGGCGCTGGTCGCGGTGGCAATCCGCCGCGAAGTTGTACGCGTCCTCCACCTTCGCGAGGCCGTCGGCATCTAGGTACTCGGCGCAGGTGCTGCGCAGGATGCGCCAGTTGTCTGCCTGGGGAACGTTCCTTCGTCGGCTGGGCTCCCCCGTGGCCACGGAAGTCTCTCCCATGAAAACCCCTCTCGTCGGTTACGACTAGCCTACCACGTGGCCGAAGCCGGGTGTGATGGGCCTGTTGATGCGCTCGAGCAGCTCGGTCGCGTCCGCGCCCAGTATCCACTCGCAGAATCTTGCGAACGCCTCGCGCGAGCGCAGCCCCTCAAGATAGCGAATCGAGTCGCCAAGCTCCATCTTGCGCGGAGAATCCACCATCGCTATTCGGCGAGCGGACCCGTATCCGGAGGTGGTGAGGAACCCCAGCTCCCTGAAGACGGACACCCCGCACGACACGCCCTTCTCGTCCAGGCGCGAGCGCGGGTCCGTGTCGAGCGCGAACTGCGCGATGTCGGCGTTGGACGCCGAGAAGGACCCGTCGCCTCCCTCGGCGGCCGCCTGCGAGGCCAGGCTCCTCAGGGCCCGGTACAGCCTCACGAGGTCGTCGCGGCCCGGTGCCGCCGACGAGACGATCCTGTCGTTGATACGTGCGTCGCGCGCGCCAAACAGCAGGTAGATCTGGGCGTCGGCGCCGTCGCGGCCCGCGCGGCCGCTCATCTGGTTGAACTCCGTCGCGCCGAACGGCATGTGGTACAGCATCACGTTGCGGATGTCCGGCAGGTTCACGCCCTCGCCGAACGCGCTCGTGCTCACGATGCAGCACAGCTCGCCCGCGCGGAACGCCCCCTCCACGCGCAGGCGGTCCTGGCGCGAGAGGCCGGCGTTGTAGAACGCGATGCGGTGCGCGAGCTCTGGCACGCGCTGCCTGAGCATGCGCGCGAGCGAGACGGACTGCTCTCGCGAGTTGACGTAGACCACGGTCTTGAGGCCGCACGACACCACGTTCACGAGCACGGCCTCGCGGTCGCGGAGCTCGCGCAGGTCGCGCACGTGCAGGTTCTGCCTGACGGAGCGGTCGACCACCACGTCCTGCTCCGCGATGCCCAAAAGGCCGCAGATCCGGCGCGCCACGTCGTCCGTCGCCGTCGCCGTGACCGCGAGCGTCGTGGGATGGCCGAGCGCATCGAGCACCTGCGGCATCTGCGCGTACGCGCCGCGGCCGCCCTCGCCGGCGTGGTGCGCCTCGTCGATCACGAGGAAGGACACCCTTCCGCCCGCGGCGAGGCGGTCGCGGTGGATCGCGAGGAACTCGGGCGTCGTCAGCACGACGTCCACCTCGCCCGCGGCGAGCGCGTCGAACGTGCGGGCGCGCTCGTCCAGCGGCGTCTCGCCCGTGAGCACCCGCACGGTCATGCCCAGCCTCCCGAACGAGTCGGACAGGTGGTACGCCTGGTCCGCCACAAGGGCGCGCAGCGGGTACACGAACACGCTCGCGCGGTGGCGCAGCATCGCCTCGCGCGCGGCGTGGATGTGGAAGATGAGCGACTTGCCGCGTCCCGTCGCCATGATGGCGAGCGTGGACGCACCGCGACCGAGCTGCTCGAGGGCGAGCCTCTGGGCGTCGAGCAGCTCGTGCTCGCCGATCATGGTGCGCCTGAGCTCCTCTGTGAGCTCGGCCTCGGACAGCGTCTCGAGGTAGCCGCGCACGGCGCCGGCCGTCGCACGCGCGTCCTCGTCGCCGTCGGCGGCCGACGTGCGCTCCACCACGACGTTCACGCCGCGCGACGGCTTCTTCCCCGTGCCGCCCGTGACCTCGCTCACGCGCGCGGCGTACGTGGCGCCCGCGTCCATGAGCGGCGCGAGCGCTGCCGCGATCTGCCGGCGCAGGTAGCCAACCTGCGTGCCGTCCGCCGTCGTCACGGCGATGGCGTTCTCGTCGGCGGGGTTCTCCCTCTGGCGCACGAGGGCAAGCTCCTCTCCCCCGGCAAGCGACGCCGCGGCGGACTGGCGGTCGTCGAAGCTCACGCCCACGACCTTCGTCGAGAAGCACTTCGCCTCGGCGACGCCCGCGTACTCGTCGCGCGAGAGGATCTCGCCGGCGCGCGAGAAGAGCTCGTCGGCGAGGCCGTCGCCGTCCGCGGGCGCGTCGGGCGCGGGGTCGCGGTATACGATGTCGCGCACCATGAGCTTTGGCTTCGTCCTGCCCTGCCACGTCTCGCTCACGGGCTCGAACACGAGGTCGACCGCGCCGTCGCAGTCCACCGCGCGGTCGATGTGCGGCGTGCGGAACATGATGGCCGCGACGCTGCTCACGCCGTCCGTCGCGACGAAGCGCAGGTGGTTGCCCTTGCCGCCCACCTTCGCGCGGTTGCGCATCGTGACGCCACGCGTGCCGAACAGCGGCTTCTTGTTGCCCTGGCCAAACGGCTGCATCACCTCGAGCGCGTCGATGTTCGCGACCGTCATCTCGTCCAGGCCCACGAGCGCGGTTACCTCGCCGCGGTCCTCGAACTCCTCCTCGGGGAGCGCGTCCATCACGTCCTCGAGCGACTGCCTGAACGAGTCGAGGCCCGCGGCGTCGCACGTGACGCCGACGGCGCCCGCGTGCCCGCCGAAGCGCACGAGCTCGTCCGAGCACTGCTCCACCGCGTGGAACAGGTCGACCGAGCCCACGGAGCGGCCGGAGCCGCGGGCGATTCCGTCCGAGATGGAGAACAGGATCGCCGGCACGTGGTAGCGGTTGGTGATGCGGCTCGCGACGATGCCCTTCACGCCCTCGTGCCAGCCCTCGCCGCCCACGACGATGACGCGGCCGCCGTCGTAGGTGGCCTCGACCTTCGCCATCGCCTCGTCCGTGAGCTGCGCCTCGATCTCGCGGCGCTCCGTGTTCACCTGCTCCAGGCGGGCGGCCAGCTGCGCGGCGCGCGCGGGGTCGGACGTGAGCAGCAGGTCGAACGCGACGTCCGTCGTGCCCATGCGCCCCGCCGCGTTCAGGCGCGGTATGAGCGAGAAGGGCAGGTCGTCCGAGGTGATGGTCGCAAGGTCCACGCCGGCGGTCGCGGCGAGCGCCACGATGCCCGGGCGCCGGGTGTTGCGCATGCACGCGATGCCATCGGCCACGAGGGCGCGGTTCTCGCCCTCGAGGAGCATCATGTCGGATATGGTGCCAAGGGTCGCGACCTCCGTGTACGCGCGCCACAGCCCTGGCGCGCCCTTGCGGCGGCCGAGCTCCTGTGCGAGCTTCAGCGCCACGCCGGCGCCCGCGAGCTCGCGCGAGACGTTGTGCTCCTCGAGCTTGGGGTCCGTCACGGGAACGCCCTCGGGCACGAGCTCCGCCGGCTCGTGGTGGTCGGTCACGACGACGTCGATGCCCTGCGTCTTGAGCCAGTCGACCTCGGCCCTGGACGCGATGCCGTTGTCCACGGTGACGATGAGGTCCGGATGGCAGCCCTCGATGACGCGGGCGAGCGCGTCGCGCGAGAGGCCGTAGCCCTCGCCGAAGCGGTTGGGGATGTACGGCTGGACCTTCCCGCCGAGCTCGCGAAGCGCGAGCGTCAGAAGGCAGGTCGCGGACATGCCGTCCACGTCGAAGTCGCCGAAGACCGCGATGGACTCGCCGGCGTCGAGCGCGCGCTCAACGCGGTCCGCCGCCTCGCCCATCCCGGGGATGAGCAGCGGGTCGGCCCAGTCGCGCTCGAGCGACGGCGTGAGGAAGCGCCTGGCCTCCTCCACCGTCACGATGCCGCGGGCCGCGAGCGTCCTCGCGACGATGGCCGGGACGTGGCAGCCCTCCATGAGGGCGCGCTCCGCGGAGGCGTCCCCTGGCAGGATGTCCCACCTGCGGCTGTCAGCGAGCCCGGACACCCCTACTCAGCGTCCTTGGCGGCGACGGGCTCGGAGGGGGTGTCGACGGCGTCCCACCCGTACTTCTCCTCGAGCCTCTTCCACTTCTTCTCGCTCGTCTTCCAGATGGAGAGCAGCGGGCTCGCGACGGCGAAGCTCGAGTACGTGCCCAGAAGCTCGCCGACGAGCATGGCGAAGGCGAAGTCCTTCAGGGTCGAGCCGCCGAGCGCGAGCATGCAGACGACCGGCACCACGGTGGTGATGGTGGTGTTGATGGTACGGACGATGACCTCGTTGATGGAGAAGTTCGTGATCTGGTGGAACGTGCGGTGCACACCGTCCCTCAGCTGCTTCGCGTTCTCGTTCACGCGGTTGAACTCGACGACGGTGTCGTAGAGCGAGTAGCCCATGATGGTGAGGAGCGCCGCGACGACGTTTGGCGTGATGGGCGTCTGCGTCCACGCGTACACGCCGAGCGTGATCACGAGGTCGTGCAGGAGCGCGACGACGGCCGTGATGGACATCTTGAACTCGTAGCGGACGGAGACGAACGCGATGATGAGCGCGATGGCGATGCAGAACGCGAGCGCGGAGGAGCGCGTGACGTCCGAGCCCCAGTCCGGGCCGATGGTCGTGACGGTGTAGTTCTCGGACGTGAGGCCGAGCGCCTTCGCCGCGGCGGCCGCATGCCTGTTGGCCGTGGAGGGGTCCGTCGTGCCGGTGCGCACGAGGAAGCCGCTCTTGGCGTCGCTCACCGTGGTCTGGACGCTCGCGTCCTTCTCGCCCGCGTCTGACAGGGCGTCCCTCATCTGGGCGATGGTGACGCTCCCGGTGTTGGTGAAGTCAATCTCGGTGCCGCCCTGGAACTCGATGCCGAAGACGAGGCCGCGCGCGACGAGCCCCACGACGGCCAGGGCGACGAGGACGACGGACAGCCCGAGGAGCTGCCTCCTGTGCTGAATGAACGGAATCTCGTGGGCGAAGTGGCTACGCATTCCGGACACCTCCCTTCTTCGCCTGGGCATCCTGCCTGCGCTTTGCCTCCGCGAGGTCCTGGTCGACGCCCCAGAAGACGGGGTGGCGCTCGATGGTGCCGAGGGCGAGCAGGCGGAGCGCCGGCGCCTTGAAGCAGAACATGGTGATGACGTCGCAGGCGATGCCGAGGGCGAGCGTGAGGCCGAAGCCCTTGACGGAGCCGATCGCGAAGAGGAACAGCGCGAGGGCGGTCACGAGCTGCACGGCGTCCGCGTCGAGCGACGTCATGATGCCGTGCTTCGCGCCGGAGACGGACGCGGCGCGCACGCCGCGGCCCATGCGGATCTCCTCGCGGAAGCGCTCGAGCACGAGGATCGAGGAGTCCGCGGCGGAGCCCGTGGTCAGCACGACGCCGGCGAGGCCCGGCAGCGTGAGCGCGAACAGGCCGAAGTGCGAGAGCGTGGCGAGGATGCCGAGGTAGACGATGCCGAACACCGCGAGCGAGCCCAGGGTGAGCAGGCCGAGGCCGCGGTAGAACACGAACAGGTACACGACGACGATCGCGACGCCCACCGCGATGGCGACGACGCCCTGGGTGAGGGAGTCCTGGCCGAGCGTGGGGCCGACGACGCGGCTCTCGGAGTACTTGAGGGTGACGGGGAGCGAGCCGGAGTCGAGCACGGTCTTGAGGCTCTGGGCCTCCTTGAGCGTGAACTTGCCGGTGATGGAGACCTCGCCGCCAGAGATCTTGCTCTGGACGGCCGGCGCGGACTTCACGACGCCGTCCAGCACGATGGCGATGCGGCCGTTGGTGGGGGCGAGCTCGCCCGTGACGTCCGCGAACATCTTGCTGCCCGTGCCGTCGAGCTTGATGTTGACGGCGTAGTCGCCGGACAGCGAGTTGCCGGACTGCCCCACCTGCACGGAGTCGATGTGCGAGCCCGTCATGAACGGCGTGTACGTGCCGCTCTTGAGCTTGACGTCCTCCGTGCCGGCGTTGATCTTCGCGAGGGCGTCCGCGTCGCCTATCTCGTCCAGGCGCACGAACTCCAGAAGGCCGGTCTGGCCGATGGTCTTGATGGCCTGGTTCGCGTCGGTCGCGCCGGGAATCTGGATGAGGATGGACTTGTCGCCCTGCTTCTGGACCGTTGTCTCGGACGCGCCGAGCGAGTTCACGCGGTTCTGGACGATGGTGGTCGCGGTCGCCATGTCGTCGGCGGACGGGGCCGACCCGTCCGGCTTGCTCGCCGTCATGATGACGGACACGCCGCCGCGGATGTCGAGTCCCTGGGTGATCTTCTCGCCCACCGGCGTGAACGCGATGACGCACGCCACGAGCACGGCCAGCAGCACCACGAGCGTGGACGCGTAGCGCCTGCGGCGCGGGTCCGACTTCCTGCCCCGGCGCCCCTTGCGCGCGGCCTTGGGACGAGCCGCGCCCTCCGTCGCGTTCCAGCGGTCGACGCCGGAGAGGGACTCAGAGTTCTTCTTCTCTCGAGCCATAGCAAAGCCTTCTGTCTGTGGGGGCCGTGCCCCCGATTTATTCAACTTGTCCATAATAGCCCACTTGGCGGGCGGTCTACCAGTCCTGGGCGGCCGGAAGCTGGTCCCACTCGCTCACGAACTGGCCGTATCGGTGCTCCACGATGGCCTGGCGCGCGCGGCGCATGAGCTCGAGCAGGTAGTAGACGTTGTGCAGCGACAGCAGGATCGAGCCCACCATCTCCTTCTGCTTCACCAGGTGGTGGATGTAGGCGCGCGTGTAGCCGCCCGTGCACACCGGGCAGGTGCAGTCCGGGTCGATGGGGCCGTGGTCGTGCGTGAAGCGGGCGTTGCGGAAGTTGAGGCGTCCCTCGCTCGAGAACGCCGAGCCCATGCGCGCGGTCCTGGTGGGCAGCACGCAGTCGAACATGTCGATGCCGCACTCCACGCCGTGCACGAGCGTCGTGGGATTGCCGACGCCCATGAGGTAGCGCGGCTTGCCCTTGGGCATGTACTCGCTCGCGAGCGGCGCCAGCGACTCGAACATGGTGTCGTGGTCCTCGCCCACGGAGTAGCCGCCGATGCCGTAGCCGGGGAAGTCGCCGCACTCCTCGAGGTGGCGAAGCGACCTCAGGCGAAGGTCCAGGTCCATGCCACCCTGCACGATGCCAAACAGCGCCTGGTCGGCGCGGGTGTGCGCCCTGAAGCAGCGCTCGGCCCACATGCTGGAAAGCTCCACGGCGCGCTCCACGAACGGCCGCGGCGACGGGTAGCCGGGGCACTGGTCCAGCTGCATCACGATGTCCGCGCCGAGCTTCTGCGCGATCTCCATGTTCTTCTCGGGCGTCCAGAACACGTGGCGGCCGTCGTAGTCCACGGTCCTGAACTCCACGCCGTCGTTCGTGAGGCGCGTGAACTCGCCGTGGCTGAACACCTGGAAGCCGCCGGAGTCCGTGAGGATCGGGCGGTCCCAGCGCATGAACTCGTGCAGGCCGCCCATCTCGGCCACGAGGTCCTCGCCCGGCCTGTTGGCCAGGTGGTACGTGTTCGCCAGGACGATCTTGGCGCCCAGCCGCTCCAGCTGGGACGGCAGGATGCCCTTGACCGTGGCCTTCGTGCCGACGGGCATGAAGATGGGCGTCGGCACGTCGCCGTGGGGGGTGTGCAGCACGCCGGCGCGCGCGTGCGTCGTCGGGTCCTCTGCGACGACGTCGTAGGTGAACCAGCGGCTCTCTGGGGTCTGGGGTTCGCTCATGGGTGGGATTCCTCGCACTTCTCGTAATCTTTTACGCAGTCGAGGTTACCACCCGCGCGGCGCGCGGAGCGCCCTGACGGCCGGGGCCTATAGAAAAGCCCGACGCCCGCCGGCGGGGCGCGCAGGGCGAGAAGGGCGCGCGCTACCGGCCGATGCGAAAGCCGTCGGCCCCGTCCACCTCTATGTCTGCGGCGTAGAACTCCGTGAGCGCGCGGATGCCGTACGCGGTGTCCTTCACGCCCGCGGTCTCAAAGCTCGAGTGCATGGCCAGCTGCGCAAGGCCAAAGTCCACGGCGTGCACGCTCACCTGCATGTTCGAGAGGTTGCCCAGCGTCGAGCCGCCCGCGGAGTCGCTCCGGTTCGCGAACGTCTGCACGGGCACGCCCGCGCGGGCGCACACCTCCCTCAGCACGGCGCGGCTGAACGCGTCCGTCGTGTAGTGCTGGTTCGCGGCCTCCTTTATGACGATGCCGCGGTTCATGAGGGCGTGGTTCACCTCGTCCGTCTTCTCGCCGTGGTTTGGGTGGACGGCGTGGGCGTTGTCGCAGCTCACCAGAAACGAGGCGGAAAGCGCGCGGAGCAGCTCCTCCTCGCCCCTGTCCAGCGCGGCGTTCACGCGGCGCAGCACGTCGGCCAGAAACGTGGAGAGCGCGCCCTGCTTGGTGTTGGAGCCCACCTCCTCGTTGTCGAAGCACGCGAGTACGCTCACGTCGTGCGGGTTCCTAGCCGCGAGGAACGCCTTCAGCGACACGAAGTCGCACTGGAGGTCGTCCAGCTTGGGCGAGGACACGAACTCGTTCGCGAACCCCCAGACGCGGCCCTCCTGGCGGTTCACCAGAAACAGGTCCTTCGCCACGACGTCCGCGGCGTCCACGCCCAGCTCGCGCGCGACTATGCGGTCGAAGTCGCCGCGGCGAAGCGCGCCCGCGCTCACAAGCGGGCACAGGTCCACCTGGCGGTTAAGCTCCACGCCCTTGTTGACGTCGCGGTTCATGTGGATGGCGACGTTCGGAATCAGCAGCACGTCGCGGTCCACATAAAGCAGGCGGCTCCTCACGGCGTCGCCCTCGCGCACCAGCACGCGGCCCGCGACGGAAAGCGGGCGGTCGAGCCACGTGGAGTCGATCATGCCTCCGTAGCCCTCCACGTTCAGGCGCAGGTACTCGCCCGGGCCCGCAAGCTCCGGCACGGACTTCACCTTGTACGTGGGGGAGTCCGTGTGCGAGGCGCACATCTGGAAGTGGTAGCGGTCCAGGTCCGCGCCCACGCGCCACGCGATGAGGCTCGAGCCGTTCCGCACGGTGTAGTACGTGCCGCCGCGCTCGAGGCGCCACGCCTTCCCCTCCGGCAGGTACGTCGCGCCCGCGCGGTCAAGGTAGTCGCGGATCGTCGCGACGGAGTGGAACATGCTCGGGCTCCGCCGGATGAACTCCACCAGCTCGCGGGACGTGGCCACGTCCTCCCGAGTCACCTCGCGCTCCCGCGCCTCCCCCAGGTCCCTCGTCTCCTCGCCCAGCGCATCGTCCTGCATAGCCGCTCCCATCCTGCCAAGTCCTACAGACGTCCGTGTGACCAGTCGAGTATACGCGCATCCGCACCCCTAGCCCCCCGGCGCGCTACCATGGGTGGGGACGCGCGCGAGAAGGGCGCGCGGCCGCACCCGCTCGAGCGCGCATAGAGGAGGCACAGTGCCACGCTTTCTGTTCGCATCGGATTCCCTCAAGGGCACGCTGAGCTCCGCCCAGACGGCAGAGCTCCTCGCTGCTGCGGCGCGGCGGCACTTCCCCGGCTGCCGCACGCGGGCTGTCCCAATGGCCGACGGCGGCGAGGGCACCGCGCAGGCGCTCGCCCTCGCGCAGGGCGGCCGCATGGTGCGGGCGGCGGCGCACGACGCCCTCGGCAGGCCAATCGCGGCCTCCTACGCGCTCCTTCCCCACGGCCGCGCCGTGATAGAGATGGCCGCGGCGGCGGGGCTGCCCCTCGTTGCGCCGGCGGAGCGCGACGTCGAGGCCGCCAGCACCGCGGGCGTGGGCGAGCTTATAAGCGACGCACTCGACCACGGCGCGCGCGACGTCACCATCGCCCTCGGCGGCAGCGCCACGAACGATGGCGGCATGGGCTGCATGCGCGCGCTGGGGTTTCACCTGCTTGGCGCCGGGCGAGAAGAGCTTGCCGGGCGTGGCGGCGACCTCGCGCTGGTCCGCGCCATCGACCGCTCCCACGCGGACGCGCGCCTTGGGCGGACGAGCTTCACCGTTATGTGCGACGTGGACAACCCGCTTCTGGGCCAAAGTGGCGCCACGCGCACGTTCGCCCCGCAGAAGGGCGCGGACGCCGCGTGCGTCGAGCGGCTGGAGCGCGGCATGGCGAACTACTGCCGCGTGCTCCGGCGCACGTTCGGCGCGAGCTTCGACGTCCCCGGTGCCGGCGCCGCCGGCGGCATGGGTGCCGGCTGCCTGGCGTTTCTGGGCGCCCGCGCCGAGCCGGGGATCGAGCGGGTGCTCTCGCTCGTGGGCTTCGACCGGCTGCTTCAAGACGCGGACCTCGTGGTCACGGGCGAGGGCCGCCTCGACGCCCAGACGGCGCACGGCAAGGTCGTGGCCGGCATCGCCGCCGCGTGCGCCCGCGCGGGCGTGCCATGTGTGGCCGTCGTCGGCTCCGTGGAGCCCGGTGCCACGCCGCCGACGGGCGTCACGGCGGTCTTTCCCACCACAAGCGGCCCCATGACCCTGGACTACGCGCTCGCCCACGCCACCGAGCTCTATGCCCAGACGGCGGAGCGGCTCTTCTCGGCCCTTGCCGCAGGCGCCCGCCTTGGCGCGCGCGAGTCCACGCCGTCGGCCTCGCCCATGGCCATGCCCGCACCGGACCCGGCGCCGGCTCGCCGCGCGGTGCCGCCGCGCTAAACTGCTACCCTAGGGAGACCGACCCGCCACGCCGCGACGGAGGCGCGGCCGGCAGAGCCTCACCGTCGCACGTTAGGACAACGCATGAACCTCGCACAGGCCATCGAGCACGCAAACGCGCTGGCGTTTCCCGGCTTCCTCGTGGATGACCAGTCCCTCACGGACGAGCGCCGCAAGAACGAGGAGGCAATCGGCCTGCTGCTCGACGCCTGGAAGAGCGCGCCGGCCGGCCAGGAGCCGTTCTCGTTCTCACTCATCCAGTCGCTGGCCGATCAGAACCGCGTCATCTGCGACAAGTACGGAGCGGCGCGCCTGCGCAACGACTCCAACGACTTCAGCCTCGCGCGAAGGCTCTCGGACGAGGACCTCGTGCGCTCGGTCGCCGCCATGCAGCACAGGCCGGTGGCGGACGTCGCGGCGTCGGCCGGGCCGCTGCTGCAGGACCTGGGCGTCGCGTACACGGAGGCGCCGGTCAGCGGCACCGTCATGGGAATCGACCTCGAGACCACGGACCGCTACCCGGACCGCGGCTACATCATCAACCTGGGCATGGAGTTCATGGACCTTGCGCCCAAGGCGAAGCCGCACGACGGCCACACCGCGTACTTCGGCATACCGTCCCTGTACCAGGAGGCGGGCGTCCCCCTGAGCGACATCCACCACATCACGTGGGACGACCTCGCGGGCAAGCCGGCGTTCCGCGACGCCCGCCGCGAGCAGGAGGCCCTGCTGACGGCGTTCAAGGCGTTCCCCATCATGGCTCACAACGCCGCGTTCGAGGACTCGTGGCTCACGTTGCACCTGGACGGCTACGCGGAGGCGCGCAAGGCCGGCCAGATCGTGGTGATAGACTCTCGCGACATCTGCCGTCGCGTGGACCCGGACTACAAGACCCTCCCACACGACTCGCGCCCCGCCGCGCTGGAGAGCTGGGCAAGGCGCCGCGGCGTCCTCTCCGGCGACGAGGCGGAGGTCCACCTGGGCCTCGATGACGTCGACCTCATGTTCAAGACGGTCCAGGCGGAGTTTGCCGAGCGCAACATGTTCAAGTAGCGCCGGCCGCTAGTCCACGAGCACCGCGTCGCGGCCAAACACGTACACGCGCGTCTCCCACGGGCGCAGCGTCAGCTGGTTCGCGTCGTCGGCCTCCGAATCCGTCACGTAGTAGTTCGAAAGCGCCAGTACACCGTCGCCCAGGTCGCCGTACGTGTCCGGAACGCGAAACGTCACGGGCTCGTCGGAAAACGAGCACATCACCAGCAGCCGCGACCACGTGGACTCCCGCGCGTACACGTACAGCCTCGTGCTCGCGCGCTTGAACTCGTGGTACCTGCCGCTGCGCACCACGGGCAGAAGCCTGCGCAGCCGTATGGCGTGCCTATAGAAGTTCAGGGGCGACATCAGGTCCTCGTCCTCCGCCGCCACGTTCACCTCCGTGTAGTTGGGGTTCACGGCGACCCACGGCGCCTTCCGGGCGTCCCCCGGGCAGAAGCCCGCGTCCTTCTCGCCCGTCCACTGCATGGGCGAGCGCGCGTTGTCGCGCCCGGCGCGGTTCACCAGGGCAAGCGCGTCCTGCGGGGACTTCCCGCCCTCGACCATGCGGCGGTAGTGCGCGTGGGCCTGAGGGTCCGGCACCAGGTCGATGGAGTCGAAGCTCACGTTGGTCATGCCCAGCTCCTGCCCCTGGTACACGAAGGGCGTGCCCTTCTGGAACAGGTAGCTCGCGGCGAGCGACGACGCGGACTCCGCGCGGAACGCCTTGCTGCCGTAGCGGCTCACCACGCGCGGGTGGTCGTGGTTCTCGAGGTACAGCGCGCACCAGCCGCACTCCCCCAGCGCCTCCTGCCACTGCGCGTACGCGCGCTTCAGCCTGCGCAGCGAGAACGGGCGCGGCAGATACTCCGTGTACAGGCAGTCCGCCTGCATGTGGTCGAAGCCTATCACCAAATCGAGCGGGCGCTCGCCGCGGCGGGCGGCCGTCAGCCCCAGCGCCTTGCGCGCGCCGAGCATGGGCGCCTCGCCCACCACCACGCAGTCGCGTGAGTCCAGCACGTCGCGGCGGAACTGCATGAGGTAGCTCCGCAGGCGCGGCCCGCAGTTGTACAGGCGCAGCCCGCGCGCGCCCGGCAGCCCCAGCACGTCGCTCGGTAGGCCCTTGGGCTTGCTCACGAAGGTGATCACGTCCTCGCGGAAGCCGTCCACGCCGCGGTCCAGCCAGAAGCGCATCACGCCCTCCACCTCGTCGCGGACGGCGGGGTTGTCCAGGTTCAGGTCCGGCTGCGCCGCGTCGAACGTGTGCAGGTAGTACTCGTCCAGCGACTCCACGTACTCCCACGCGGACCCGCCAAGCAGGCTGTCCCAGTTGTTGGGCGGCACGCGCCGGCCCCTGCGGTCCACGCCCCCTTTGCGGAAGAAGTAGTAGTCGTGGTACGGAGATTCCGCGTCCGCCAACGCCTGCCTAAACCACTCGTGCTCGCTGGAGGTGTGGTTTATCACCAGGTCCATGACCACCTTCAGGTCGCGCTCGTGCGCGGCGGCAACCACCTGGTCAAACACGTCCAGGTCGCCGTACGCGGGGTCGATGTCGCGGTAGTCGCTCACGTCGTAGCCAAAGTCCGCGTTCGGGGAGGGGTACAGCGGGCTGAACCAGATCCCGGTCACGCCCAGCGACTTCACGTAGTCCAGCTTCCGCAGCACGCCCCACAGGTCTCCCACGCCGTCGCCGTTTCCGTCGCAGAAGCTGCGCGGCCAAATCTGGTAGAAGACCATGTCCTTGTACCAGTCCGTCCGAGCCATGGACCCTCCTATGCACACGCCCGCGCACGCGGCGCGGGCAATCTCGTCCTTCCCATCATTTTGAGTCCGCCCCCAAAAAACGCAAGGCGTCCCGACATAAAAAGGGGCGAGAAGAACGTGTCCTTCTCGCCCCCAACCTCTTATCTAGCGGAGCCAGTCCGCATGACCGTTAGTGTGGTATCCCTCCTTGATTGGCCGCCCCCTACCGGGGTGCGGCATCTCCTGCGGGAAAGCCCGGGCCCCTGCCCGGTTCAATCAGAACTTTGGTCTCACCCTCTTGCCAGCACCGCGACGCGCGGGACGCGATCCTATCCCTCAGAGCGAGTGGCCGCCCTCGCAGCCAGCTACAGGCTCGTAAAGAATCCCTACAGGGTCAAGGCGTGCCACGCCGTTTCGTCATCTTCCGGGCAAGCGCGAAGCCTGACGAGTGGCCCGCCCGCACGTCTGCCTTCCGAATCCTGGCTCGAAGCCCACTATCTGGACCAAAACCGCGGTGCCCAAACGCTACCGCATGAAAAAGAAGCTAGAGGTCCATGGGCAGACGCACTGGATGGCATTCATCTAGGCCCATTGGACTCACCTCCAAAGCTCGAGGCCGCCGCTCACGTTCCGACGTCCTTCTGCAACTGTTGTTAGTCTACCCACTCGCGCGCAATCGATACGTCGCGACGGCGTGGAATTTAACTTTTCCCGCATGCCTTCGGAAACCCTCCGGAAACGCCGCGACCAGCTTGCTAGCGGGGCTTCCGGTGCGTCAGGTGCCAGCCGCCGCACAGCTCGCAGCGATACGCGTACAGCTGCGGCGCGTCCTTGCGCCTCGAGCCGCGGCTCGCGGCCTTCTGGGCCTCCGCCTTCGACTCGAAGCGCCGCTTGCGCTCGCACGCGTGGTACGCGTGGTCGTGTACCATGCCCTCGTCCGTGGCCTGCCCGTGTATCACGCGACCCGCCGTCGGCCTCCCCTTGCGCCGTGCCTCCGCGGAAGACGACCTCGTCACTTTCCCGCCTCCGCGCCGTCGCGCTGCGCCTTGCGGCCCTCGCCGACCTTCACCTTTAACTTCCGGCCCTTCTCGGCGCCCTTGTCCTTGCGCTTCCCGGCGCCCTTGTCCTTCTTGCCCCTGTGCTTCTTGTCCTTCTTGTGCTTCTTTGGCTTGCCTTCCCCCTTGCGTCCGCCCTTGCCGGGCCTGCCACGCCGCTCCCCCGCGGCAGGCACGTCTGGGTTCCACGCCTCGTGCAGCGTCCTGCTCATCACGTCCCACGGCAGCTCCATGTCGCACCAGAAGCTCATCTGCAGCACCCACAGCTGCACCGCGCGCGCAAGCTCCACGAACGCCTCGTACGTCTCCGCGCCCTCCAGGTAGCTCGCGGCCTCCGCCAGGATCAGCCGCGTGTCCACCATGTGCGCCGAGCTCCCAAACACGTCCGAGAAGAACCGGCACTGCTCCGCCGCGACGGCGCGCAGGGTCCTGACGCCGCCGTTCTTCTGGCGCGCCATGCGCATGAGCACGAGGAGCATGTCCGAGAGGTTCACGAGCTCGCCCCAGGCATACGCCCATACGCCCAGCTCGCGGCCGGTCGTCGCGTTTCGCTCCACCATGTCGTCAAGCTCGACGGGGCGCTCGAGCCATATCTCGCGCAACAGCGCCTCGAAGCGCGCCACCGCGGGCGCGGCGACGCGCCTCGGCGTGGTCGCGGGACCAAGGTGCCGCTCCGCCCCCGTGGCGTCGTCGCGCTCCACCACCTCGCAGCGCAGGCGCGCCCCCTGGCGGCGCCACACCCTCGCGTACAGCTCCTGGAACGCCGGCAGGTCGTCGGGCCTCACCTGCGCCACCTTCGCCCCCGGCGCAAACTGCTCCATCCTCTGCGTGAAGATGCAGACGGCGCTCCAGTCGTTGTAGAACGTCACGTCACCGGGGAGCGTCTCCTCCTGCACGTTCTGCTCGTCCCAGTAGTCGCTCGCCGGGGTCGCGAACGTGAGCTCGCCGTAGCATACGTCGGCCGCAAAAAGAACGGACTCGAAGCCTCCCGCACGCTCGAGCGCCGCGACGGCGCCCGGCGCCTCGCCCTCGCACAGGTCCGCGTACAGCGCCTGCCCGTCGATCGTGATCTTCAGTCGCTTCGACATGTGGCTCCCCTCTCCGTCAGCCCGTGACACGCCGCGTGGATGACTAGTTTAGAGCACGACGATGCCTAGCGCCGCGTCATTCCACGGGCGGCGTCCGCCACCCGCGCCCCGATGCACCGCAGCCCCTCCCGCGCAAGCGAAAGGGAGCCCCCGCCTGCGTCGAGGCGGGGGCTCCCCATTGGGGGCGCGCATGTCGTCGCCCGGGACGTCACGGCACCGGCCGCGACGCCCTGGGCACAGGTCGCCGCTACTACTTCTGCCAGCCGATGTCCTCGGAGCGGACGCTCTGGTACAGGGCGGGGCCGTAGTTCGCAAGGCCCTTCTTCGTCACGACGACGTCTGCGCCGGCGTAGACGGGGATGAAGCCGTAGGACTCCATGGCCTTCTTCTCGGCCTTGTTGAGGGCCTTGATCTGCTCGTCGTGGTCCTCGATCTCGATGACCTTGCCAAGCTCCTCGTCGAGCTCCTTGGAGCCCAGGTGCGTGAAGTTGGACGCGGAGTCCTTACCGTAGATCTGCGGACCGTTCCAGGAAGAGGTGGCCGTGGAGACCCAGCCAAACAGGGTGGCGTCCCAGTTACCGCTGGTGAGGACGTCGGAGAACTCGGACGCGGGGTGGTTGTCCTCGCTCACCTTCATGCCGGCGTCCTTCGCCATCTTGATGACGGCGGCGGCGCGGTTCTTGACGGTGTTGGAGTCGCCGAACGTGGTGAAGCTGAAGGAGACCTTCTTGCCGTCCTTCTCGTAGTAGTCGCCCTTGAGCTTGTAGCCGGCCTTCTCGAGGGTCTTCTTCGCGGCGGCGGTGTGCGACGCGGCGTCCTTCAGGTCAGAGACGTCGGACGGCATGCAGTTCTCGTAGCCGTCGGCCCAGATCGGGGTCAGCAACGAGCCCGGCGTCTCCTCCTTCCAGTTGACGCCCTGGTAGACGACGGAAAGGATCGTCGGCATGTACAGGCACTGCGTGAACGCCTTGCGGACGGCCTTGTCCTTGAGGGCACCACGGGTGCTGTTGAGCTCGATGTTCGCGACGGAGGCGGAGTCGGAGCGACGGACCTCTGCGTCCTTCATGTCCAGGAAGTTCGAGAGCATCTCCTTGGAGCCGCTCTGCGCGGTGCCCGTGGCGTCGATCTCGCCGTTCTTGAAGGCGTTGAACAGCGCCTGGGAGTCCATCTGCTTGAAGGTGACGGAGTCGAGCTTCGGCTTGTCGCCCCACCAGTTGGGGTTCGGGACGAACTTGCACTGCGTGGTGTCGAAGGACTCGATCTTGTACGGGCCGTAGCCCCAGTCGTCGGAGTGCGGGTTGTTGTTGAAGCTGTTGTACTTGTCGTAGTCCGTGGCATCCGGGTGCAGGACGTAGGTGAAGAGGAGCTCGGCGGGATAGACCGGGTCCTTCATCGTGATGACGACGTCGTAGTCGGTGTCGCCGCGCTCGACGGACTCGATGCGGTCGTAGCCGTCGGTCGCAGCCGGGGTGTAGTGCTCGTCGGAGCCGTTCATGACGGTCCAGACGGCCTTGTAGGCACGGTAGTCGATGGGCGTGCCGTCG
Source organism: Parafannyhessea sp. LCP19S3_B1 (assembly GCF_052121955.1). NCBI lineage: Bacteria > Bacillati > Actinomycetota > Coriobacteriia > Coriobacteriales > Atopobiaceae > Parafannyhessea > Parafannyhessea sp. LCP19S3_B1. The sequence continues at coordinate 32,923 of NZ_JBQKDH010000011.1, forward strand.
TTGAAGCGCGCCTTGTCGTTCAGCTTGTAGTGGACGACCTGCTTGCCGTCCTTCTCGTCGGTGCTGGCCTCGGTGATGAAGTCCGGGTTAGGCTCGAACTTGGATGCGGTGGCGTCGGTCAGGAAGATGTAGGTGGGCATGTAGAAGTCCCACAGGTTGTGCATCTCCTGAGTGTTTCCGTCAACGGACAGGTAGTTCCAGGCGGGACCGATCTCGCCGGAGGGGAGCACCAGCGTGCCGCCGTCCTTCACGTTGTCACGCTTCTGCGGGTTGTTGTAGACCTTGCCCTTCTTGGGAAGCGGCAGCTTGTCGAGCGGGGTGTTCGCCGGGGTGCCGTTCTGGGGCTCCGCGGAGACGGCCTTCGCGCCGTCGGAGGAGTCGCTTCCCCCGCCGCAGCCGACGAGGCCGAGGCCCAGGATCGCGGCCGCGCTGCCGCTCAGCCCAAAGAACGAGCGACGGGAAAGGTTAGACATGGACATATCGAATCTCCCTATTCCTTCTATGCATGCCTGCAGTTACGCGCGCCCATGGTGCGACGCGCAAGCTGAAACTAGCACTAAGCATACCAATATTTGAAAGAGAAATGGAAAAAATTCCGCTATTGTGCAAACGAAAAGCACCTTAGCAGTCAACTGCCAAGGTGCCTCTCATCAGCCCTTTAACCTCGCGACATGCATGAAGCTGCCTTCGCAAGAAGGACATTTCATTTCTATTCTTACCTGTTCGTCCAGAGCGTCACCTAGGGCTTCTACCCACGGCGCGTGAGGCTCGACGCGCTCACGAGCTCACCGTCCCTGTACACGAGGCGCTCGCGCGTGCGCTCGACCTTCGGGTCCGGGATGGGGATGGCCGAGAGCAGGGCCTTCGTGTACGGGTCCTGCGGGTTCGTGAATACGTCCTCGGTCTCGCCGTACTCGACGATCTTGCCCAGGTGCATCACGGCGACGGTGTCCGAGATGTGCCTGATGACCGCGAGGTCGTGCGCCACGAACAGGTAGCTGATCTTCAGCTCGGTCTGCAGGTCCTCCAGCAGGTTTATGATGCCGGCCTGGATGGAGACGTCCAGCGAGGCGATGGGCTCGTCCAGAAGCAGGATCTTCGGGCTCGTGGCAAGCGCCCTCGCGATCGCTATGCGCTGGCGCTGGCCGCCGGAGAACTGCGACGGGAAGCGGTCGACGTAGTCGGGGTTGATGCCGACGAGGCTCATGAGCTCGCCGATGCGCCTGTTGATGTCGCCCTTCTTCCAGCCCTGCGCCTCGAGCGGCTCCGCGAGCACGTCGTAGATGGGCATGCGCGGGTCGAGGGAGCTCATGGGGTCCTGGAAGATGACCTGCAGGTCGCGCCTCAGCTCTCGGCGCTCGCGGTTGTTCCTGAGGTCCGCCGTGTTCTTGCCGAGGACGGTGATGCTGCCGTTCTCCGGCTTCACGAGGTCCATGATCTGCATGAGGGTCGTGGACTTGCCCGAGCCGGACTCTCCGACGAGCGCGAGCGTCTCGCCCTCGTGGATCTTGAACGAGGCGTGGTCGACGGCGGTCATCGTGCCCTTGTTCCTGCGAATGAGGCCCTTGCCCTGCACCGGGAAGGTCTTCACGAGGTCCTTCACCTCGAGCACGACCGGGCGCTGGTCGCGGGGGACCTCCGCCCACTTCGGGTTCAGCGGCTCGAGGTCGGGATAGACGTCCTCGAACGTGAGGCCCTTCTCGCGGATCTTGTCCATCCAGTGGCAGGACACGAGGTGTCCCTCGGAAGGCTCGATGGGCAGGAGCTCCGGCTCGGCCTGGGCGCACTCGGGGGTCGCCATCGGGCAGCGCGGGTGGAAGGGGCAGCCGGTCGGGATGGCGGCGAGCGAGGGCGGGTTGCCCTTGATGGGCACGAGGCGCGTGGTCGCGGCGACGTGGGGCTTCGGCACGGCGCCGAGCAGGCCCATGGTGTACGGCTGCGACGGCTTCGCGAACACGGTGTCGATGCTCGCGCGCTCGACGGCGCGCCCGGCGTACATGACCATGACGTCGTCCGCGGAACCCGCCACGACGCCGAGGTCGTGGGTGATGAGGACGACGGCCGCGCCGGTCTCCCGCTGGGCGACCTTCAGGATGTCCAGGATCTGGGCCTGGATCGTCACGTCGAGCGCCGTGGTGGGCTCGTCCGCGATGATGATGTCCGGGTTGTTCGCGATGGCGATGGCGATGACCACGCGCTGGCGCATGCCACCGGAGAACTCGTGCGGATAGGCGTCGAGCCTGTCCTCGGGGTCCGTGATGCCCACGAGCTCGAGAAGCTCGATGCAGCGCTTGCGGACGTCCGCCTTGTGCATGCCGGGGTTGTGGATGAGCAGCGCCTCGGCGAGCTGGTCGCCGATGGAGAACATGGGGGTGAGCGCGGACAGCGGGTCCTGGAAGATCATCGAGATCTTCGTGCCGCGGTACTCGGACATCTCCTCGTCAGTCTTGCCGAGGAGCTCCTCGCCCCTGAGCCTGATGGAGCCGGTGACGTGGGCGTTGTCGTCCAGCAGCCCGATGAGCGACAGGGCCGTGACGGACTTGCCGGAGCCGGACTCGCCGACGATGCCGAGGGTGCGGCCGCCCCACAGGTCGAAGTTCACGCCGCGGACGGCGTGCACGACGCCCGCCTCGGTGTTGAACGAGACGTGGAGGTCGCGGACGCTCAGGACGGGGTCGCCGGTCGGCGCGCCCTTGGGGCCGTTGGACTCCAGGAGCTCGTAGCGCAGGACCTCGTCCGCGGCCATGGTGTTTTCGTTCTTCTCTGCCATTGGTGTCTCCGTTTACTTCTGGTCGCCGTCGTCGTCAGTATCGTCGTCGACCGAGCCCGCGGCGCGGGAGTAGGGGTCGAACGCGTCGCGCAGGCCGTCGCCGATGAGCTGCATGCTCACGCACAGGACGACGAGGACCAGCGACGGGATGAGGACGATCCAGGGACCCGACAGCATCGCGGAGGAGCCCTGCGAGAGGATGAGGCCGAGCGAGGTGTCCGGCGACTTGATGCCGAGGCCGAGGAAGCTGTACGCGGTCTCGGAGTTGATGCCGGCGATAACGCCGAGGACGGTGTCGATGATGAGGATGGAGCCCAGGTTGGGGATGAGGTGGCGGACGATGATCCTCATGGGGTGGACGCCCATGTACTTGGCGGCCTTGACGTAGTCGCGCTCGCGCAGCGACAGCGCCATGGTGCGCAGCGTCCTGGCGTAGCCGATCCAGCCGAACGCCGTCAGGCCAAGGATGAGGACGAGCCAGCCGGTCGCGCCGGAGGCGGCGCGGACAATCATGGCGACCAGGAGGAAGCTCGGGATGACGAGGAGCATGTCGAGTATCCACATGCCGACCTTCTCGCCCCAGCCGCGCACGTACGCGATGGCCGTGCCGATGACCGCGGCGATGACCATGGTGAGGAGCGCGTAGGAGATGCCGATCACGAGCGAGCGGCCCAGTCCGTGCGCGACGCACGCGAAGAGGTCGAAGCCTCCGCCGTCCGTGCCGAACCAGTGCTGGGCGTTCGGCGGCACGTTGATGGCCGCGAAGTCGGGCTCGGTGTAGTCGTACGGGCACACCATGGGACCGATGACGGCGATGAGCACCATGACGCCCAGGACGATGAGTCCTGCGATGGCGCTCTTCTGCCTAAAGAACCTGCGGGCGATGAGTCCCGCGTAGCTGATGCGCTTGACCTCGCCGGCGCCGGCCGCGTCTGCCTGAAGCTCGAGCTCGGCGTTGGTGAGCTTCCTGCTCTCGTTCTGCTCTTCCATTGCCATCTCCTTAGCTCATCTTGATTCGCGGATCGAGCGCTGCGGCGAAGAGGTCCGCCAGGAGCGCGCCCGCCAGGGTGCAGACGCCGCTGAACGCTGCGACGGCGACGGCACCGTGGATGTTGTTGCCGTTGATGGCGTTGATGAAGTACTCGCCCAGGCCGTGGATGGCGAAGATCTTCTCGGTCATGACGGCGCCGGTGAAGATGCCCGCGATGGAGAACGCGACGTTCACGGACGTGGGGATGAGGGAGGCGCGCAGCGCGTGCTTGCGGATGGCCTGCTTGCGGGTGAGGCCCTTCGCGCGTGCGGTGCGCACGTAGTCCGCGTGCATCTCGTCCAGGAGGTACGTGCGCTGGTTCAGGTGGTAGCCGACGGCCGAGATGATGGTGAGCACGATGGTCGGCAGGATCATGTGCTGCAGGAAGTCCAGGAACTCAAGGAACACGTTGCCGCCGGTGTAGCTCTGCAGGCCCGTGACGTAGAAGATGCGCGTTCCGGCAGCGCTGTTGATCTCGATCGCGAAGAACACGACGAGGATCGCGAGGACGACGGTCGGTATGACCAGGAACACCGACGCGACGCCGCTCCAGAACCTGTCCTGCCAGTGGTACTGCCGCTGCGCCGTGTAGACGCCGAGGCTGACGCCGATCGCGATGGACAGCACGGTCGGGAACAGCATGAGCTTGACGGAGGCCCCGATGCGTCCCGACATCTCCTGGTTGACGCTGCCGCCCTGGGGAGTCATGCCCCAGTCGAACTTGGTGAAGATGCCGCCGAGCCACTTCTGGTAGCGCTCCATGATGGGCGTCTTGTCGTTGAGGTTCGCCCTGTCGAGCGACGCCTCGATCGACTCCTGCGGCGGACGGGGCGTCCGCGACTCGTAGTTCGAGCGCGGGCTCATGAAGGACGAGGCCAGAAAGTACGTGAGCGACGTCGCGACGAAGATCATCACTACGTAGTTCAGGACTCGCTTGGTGATGTACCAGACGAACCGTGCCATTGGTGCTCCTTGATCGGTGTCCCAGCGCCCCCTTCGCGCACAAGTCGCCCGCGGAGCTCGCGGGTTCGGTCTGCAATGCAGGGGGTGCCCTCTGAAACGGTCGCGTGGCCCCAGGTCCGTCAAGCCCTGGGTTCAAGGCGGCCGTCATCGCGCCCCCGTCGCCCGCCTTATCCGGACGGCCTAAAGGCACAATGGGCTTGATAGTATCATTGCAGGCGTGTTACTTATCTGTATCTTGCACCAAACTTGGAGATTTCAAGTAAAAAACTGACGAGAAGAGCCACAAAAAGCGGCCCCGACCTGCACCTTGCAGGCCAGGGCCGCCTTTGCGGAAGAATCTTCCTTTGTTACAGCCTCATTACGTCGCCGGAGCGAGCCTTCGCCCGCCCCGGGCGGCGCGCGCTACATGAGCTCCGTGATCTCGCGCGCGAACTTCGCCGGGTCCTCCACGGGCAGGCCCTCCACCAGAAGCGCCTGGTTGTACAGGATGTCACCCATAATGGCAAGGCGCTCCTTGTCGCCCTTCGCGGCCTGGAGCTTGCCAAACACCGGGTGCTTCGCGTTAAGCATCAGCACGCGGCTCGCCTTCGGCGCCTGGCCGGCCTCCGGGGACTGCTGCAGGCGGCGCTCCATCTCGAGCGAGACCGGGCCCTCGGCCGTGACGGTCGCCGGCGTGTCCTCGTCCAGGTTCGCGGAGACCTTCACGTCCGCGACCCTGCCGTCCAGGGCGTCCTTCAGCTCGCCAAACAGGTCCTTGTTCTCCTCGGTGGCCTTCTCGGCCTCCTTCTTCTCGTCCTCGCTCGCGAGGTCGAGGTTCGCGTCGGCGACGTTCTGCAGCTCGAGGTCGCGGGCCTCGGTGCCCTTGTGCTCGGAGTCGCCCGCGACGGCGTCCACGTGGTAGCTGCGCAGGAACTGGAACATGAACTCGTCCACGTCCTCCGTGCACAGCAGCACGTCGTAGCCGTGGGAAAGCGCGCTCCTCACGGCAGGCGTCTGCGCCAGGAGCTCGCGGGTCTCGCCGGCGGCATAGTAGATCTTCTCCTGCCCCTCGGCCATGCCGGAGACGTACTCCTTGAGCGTCACCATCTTCTCGTCGCGCGCGGACCAGAACAGCAGGAGGTCCGCCAGCTCGTCGGCCTTCGAGCCGTAGCTGTTGTAGATGCCAAACTTCAGGCCGCGGCCAAAGTTCTTGAAGAACTTCTCGTACGCCTCGCGGTCGTTGTCGCGCATGTCCTCGAGCTCGGCGGTCACCTTCTTCTCGATGCGGCGTGCGATGGCGCGGAGCTGCGAGTTCTGCTGCAGCGTCTCGCGGCTGATGTTCAGTGTGACGTCCGGCGAGTCCACGATGCCGTGCACGAAGTTGTAGTAGTCGGGCAGCAGGTCCGCGCACTTCTCCTGGATGAGCACGCTGGAGCTGTACAGCGCGAGGCCCTTCTGGTAGTCCTTGCTATACAGGTCGAACGGCGCGACGCTCGGGATGAACAGCAGCGCGTCGTAGCTGATGGCGCCCTCGGCGTGGAAGCTCAGCGTGCGCAGCGGCTTCTCCCAGTCGTGGAACGTGGAGGTGTAGAACTCGTCGTAGTCCTTCTGCTCCACCTCCGACTTGCGCTTCTTCCAGATGGGCGTCATGGAGTTGAGGGTCTCCAGCTCCTGGTAGTCCTCGTACTCCGGCTTGTAGTCGTCCGGCTTGGGGTCGGGCGCCGGCTTCTGGCGGCTCTTCGTCACCATCATGCGCACGGGGTAGCGCACGTAGTTGGAGTACTGCGTCACGAGCTCGCGGAGCTTCCACTCGCTCAGGAACTGGTCGGTGTCGTCCTCCTCCGTGGAGTCGCGCAGGAACAGCGTGATCTGCGTGCCGTGGGCGCGCTCGCCGCGCAGGGCCTCGGGCAGGTCGGCCTCGGCCACCTCGTCGATCGAGTAGCCGCTGACGCCGTCGGACTCCCAGGAGTGCGCGACGTCCTCGCCAAGGGCGCGGCTCACGACGCGCACGCGCTTCGCGACCATGAAGCTCGAGTAGAAGCCCACGCCAAACTGGCCGATGATGTCGACGGCGTCGCCCTGGGCGTCCGCGTTCTGGCTCTTGAACTCCTGCGAGCCGGAGTGCGCGATCGTGCCCAGGTTCTTGTCGAGCTCGTCCGCCGTCATGCCGATGCCGTTGTCCGCCACGGTGATGGTGCGGGCGTCCTTGTCGAATGACAGGTCGATCGCGAGCTCCTCGTCCACGCGCTTCGACTCGTCCGTCAGGCCCTCGAAGCTCAGCTTGTCCAGGGCGTCGGACGCGTTCGAGATCAGCTCCCTCAGGAAGATCTCCTTGTTGGTGTAGATGGAGTTGATCATCAGGTCCAGGAGCTTCTTGCTCTCGGTCTTGAACTGCTTCATGGCAGGCTTCCCTTCCGCGCGGCATCGTGTCTTGCGGGCGCCGCCGCACGGCAGCGCCCCGTTGTGTACAGGTATGTGGATACCCCAAGCAAGATATCGTATACGCGCCAAAACAGAAAACCTATGCCGCACGCGCTTAGGTCTGCGCGGGCGAGAAGAACGCGCCGCCCCGGCCGCGGCACCGCCGTGCGCTCGCGGGCGCGGCGCGGCTACCTGCGCAGGTCCCGCGCCGTCAGCCCCAGGCGGGCGAGCAGCGCCTCGCCGCGGACGACGGGCGTCCCCAGCTCGCGGGCGCGGCGCAGCTTCGCGGTCTCGCGCCCGGCCGCCGGGTCAAGCTCCACCAGCATGGTGACGCGCCTCGTCACTCCCCTGCTCAGCCGGGCGCCGTGCAGAAGCGCGAGCACCTCCATGTCGCGCTTCGGCAGGTCGTAGCTGTTGCCTGTGAAGCACAGCAGCTCGCCGGCGAGCTCTTCTCCCCTGGGGCCCTGGTCCAGGTCGCCCACGCACAGCCGGCGGGAGCCCGCGTCCCTAAGGATCGCCTGGTAGCAGTCGCTCGTGGCAACGGCGTCCGCCCACGCGCGGTGCGCCTGCGGGTTGCTCACGCCGTAGTGGCCGCAGATCGCCGCGAGGCTCGCGGGCTTTCCCACCAGCTCGCGATAGAGCACCATGGTGTCCACGAAGCCGTTTCGCGTGGGCGACGCCACGCGCTGCCGGGCGGCGGCGCGCTCCAGGAGCACGTTGTCGAACGCGGCGATGTTCTGCCCCACCAGCGCGAAGTCCTCCGCAAAGCGGCAGAACGCCGCAAGCGCCTCCGCCTCGTCCGGGGCGCCTGCCAGCATGGCGTCCGTGATGCGGTTCACGGCCCGGGCGCCCGGCTCCATGCGCACCCCCGCGGGGAGCGCGACGAAGGTGTCGAACTTCTCGTCCTCCCAGCCGTCGATCACGCGGACAGCGCCGATCTCCACGATGCGCGCGTCCGGGCCCAGGCCCGTGGTCTCGAGGTCGTAGCACACGTAGCTGCGCGGGAGGTCGGCCACGTCCACGTGGCACGGCCTTGGCCGGTATGTCATGCGTGCCTCCCCTCGCCGCAGCGGTCGCCCACCACAGTCTACGCCGTGACGACCACCATGACGGTGATGAGCACAAAGCCCAGGAGCTCCGCGGGCGAGAAGGTCGTGGACGTGAGGACCACGGAGCTCACCGCAGACGTGAGCTGCTCGGACGTGCTCAAAAGCGTCGTCCGCACCGGGCCGACGCGGTGGAGGCCCGCCATGAACAGCGCCCCGGCGCCAAACGTGCCCACAAGCACGGAGAACGCGAGAAGGGCCCAGTCAAGCGGCTGGTACGAGAGCGTTGGGCCCGGCACCCACGGCCTCGCCACCGGCAGGAGCAGCGCGCCCGCCACGAGAAACCCCACCGCGTTCACCACGAGGCTCCCCCAGCGCCTGACGTAGCCCTCCGTCAGAAGCGACTCCGACGCCTGGCCCATGGCCGTGAGCAGGCCCAGCGCCAGGCCGGCCGCGGGCATCACGAGCGTCGTGGGATTGCCGCCCGTCGCCATGAGGTACGTGCCCGCAACCGCGAGCACGAAGCACAGAGCCTCCGACGCGAACGGCAGCCTCCGCTCGCGCACGCAGATGACCGCGAGCGTCATGGGCGCGCCCAGGCTCTGCATCACCGTGGCCGTCGCCGCGTTCGTCACGGCGACGTTCGCGAAGTAGCTCGCGTTCAGCACCAGGTAGGCCATCACGCACATGACGAGCACGCGCGCGAGCTCCGCGGGGCGCGCCAGCGAGCGGAGGGCCCCGCGCAGGCGGTCGGGCGTCGCCACCGCGGCGCAGCAGAAGAACACGGCGGACCCCAGGAGCATCTTCACGTCCGTGAGCCACACGGCGTCCGTGCCGGTGCGGTCCATGAGGAGCTTCGTGACGGTGCCGGAGAGCCCCCACAGGCTCGCCCCGGCAAGCACCATGGCGGTACCTGCAACCACACGCCCCCTGCGCGCCCGGGCAGCAGTTGCGCCCCGCTTTTCCAACGTATCAGTCATGCAACCATCCCACCGCATCGCTACCGCACGAACACCAGGGCGTCCGCCGTCGAGCGCGACTCGTCCAGCGCGTAGCCGCGGCCGCGGTACCCCACGAGCTCGCCCACGTCCTTAACGCCGCGCTCCGCGCACCACCGCACGAAGTCGCCGCGCGCGGCCTTCGCCTCCGTCGCGCGCTGCACGAAGGCGCCGTCCGACGGCCGCACCTGCCCAAACCGGCACGTCACCACGGGCACCTCGCCCATGTGCGGCACTACGGCGCGCGCGTACTCCACAGACGCCACGTTCACCAGCGCGTCGCAGCCCTCCTGCAGAAGCCGCGCCGCCAGCGAGTCGCCCCACCACGCATACAGGTCCCCCGCCGCGGGAAGCCCCAGCTGGGGGCAGGCCGGCACGGCAAGGCGCTGCGCCATCTCCAGCCTGTACGGCACCACGGCGTCCAGCGGGCGCAGCACGCCAAAGAACGCGGAGAGTATCCGCAGGTGGCGCTGGAGGTACGCCAGCTGTCCCGCGTCCATCACCTGCGCGGCAAGGTGCTGGTAGGCGATGCCGCGATACGACGCCGCGGCAGAGCTTCCGCGCGCGAGCAGGCCGTCCAGGTCCATGCGCGCGTGGCGCGGGCACATGTCGCGCGCGATCGCGTCCGAGCAGCGCCACAGCGCCTGGAGCTCCGCCGGCGGCATGTGCCGCATGACGTCCGCAAGGTGGCGCGTGCGGTCCAAGAGCGCCGGCTCCGCCGTCGGCAGCGGCTCGCCCCCGTCCTCCGCCATGCGCTTTGCTGGCGAGAGTATGAACATGAGCGGCATCGCGCCCTCCCTTGGTATGCTTGCAGGGCCACGCAGACCACCCGCGCACAGACACGGAGACCCCCATGAGCCGCTTCGGACTTGACGACAAGAGGTACTCTACCATCAGCCGCTACGTCATCGCGACGGCGCTCGTGCTCGCGGTCGTAGCGAACGTGGGCGTGTACCTGCCGCAGATCCTCTCCGCGCTCGCCGGCGCGGGCGCGTGGGTCCTCGCGGTCGTGAATCCCCTCGTCGTGGGAGGCCTCGCGGCCTGCCTGCTCTGGCCCGCGGTCGAGAAGTTCGACGCCCTCCTCTCGCGCGTCCGCCCGCTCTCGTCGGCGGACCGTGCGCGCCACGCGCTTTCCGTCGTGGCGGTGGTGCTGCTAGCGGTCGCCGTCCTCGCCGTCGTGGTCTCCGTCCTTCTCGCCTTCGTCACGGACAGCGTGCGCTCGGTCTCGCTCGGCAACCTCGCGGAGCTCGCGGACTACGTCGCCCGCAGCATGTCGCGCGCCTACGACGGCATCGCGCGCGCAGCCGCCACGCTCGGGTTCTCGAGGGCGGAGCTCGAGCACGCCGCGTCGTCCGTCGCCGGCGTGTTCGGCACGTCGGGCGCGAGCTTCGGCCAGACCGTGACCGACGGCGTCGGCGCCGTGAGGGACTTCGTCGCCAACGGCGTGCTCGCGATCATATTCTGCGTCTACTTCCTCATCGACGCGCACAACCTCGCCACGTACTGGGACCGCACGCTGCGCTCCCTCATGGGCACGCGCGCCTACGGCCACCTGCACGCGTTCGCGCTCGACATGCGCCGCGCGTTCGCGGGCTACATGCGCGGGCAGTTCATCGACGCGCTGCTCATGGGCGTCGCCGTCACCATCGCGCTCGAGCTCGTCGGCGTGCGCTACGCCGTCCTCATCGGGCTCGCCACGGGCATCGGCAACCTCATCCCCTACGTCGGCCCCATCGTGGCGTACGCGTCCACCGCGGTCTCGTGCCTCGTCGCGGGCGACGTCCGCACGTTCGCGCTCGCCGTCGTCGTGCTCGCCGTCATACAGTTCGTGGACGGCCAGATCGTGAACCCAAAGATCCTGGCCGATTCCGTCGAGGTGCACCCGATCCTCGTGATAGTCGCCCTCGTCGTCGGCGGCAAGGTGGGAGGCGTCGTCGGCATGTTCGTCGCCGTCCCGTGCGCCGCGCTCGCAAAGATCTACTTCGAGAAGTACGTGGCCTGGCGCGACGCGCGAAACTAGCGCCGGCCCGAGCTGTCCGCCGTGAATCAGGTCATCGGGTTAATTAACACAATTCCAGTAGCAACAAATCGCAGTTTGTCGACGCGGGCGGCGAAGTCCGCGAACTCGCGCTGGAGTGCGAGGGACGGGAGAGGAATCCTGAAGCGCTTGGCATCCTTTACGTTGACATGAGGAACAGTCGATCCCACGTTTAACAAATCAGCCTGCCCTTTTACATCTGGGGACGTAATAGCGAACAGAAGGTATTGGGGCAGACAGACAGAGGCATCGGCTCGAAAAAGCATAGTGCGTTGCCCAAGGCAGAAGCGATAACCGTCTGGAAGGATGGCCGCAGAGCCGTACGTACCTTCGCGAGCATAAACGATGTCCCCAGGTTGCGGAATGAGGCGACGTGTGCGCCTTTGGTACTCCTCCTCAGAGACATACTTCATCGAAGACCAGTCGATGGTAGTGCCCACAAGTTCAGATGTTCGGATAGCGGGATACTCAAGCATCCCATCGTACTTAGGTGTCTCATGTGGGCAATCAACTATGTAGGCGCATATATCCTGCAGCTCGACAATCGCATATCTTGGATGCTCAAGTGTTCCAAACATCTCGACAAACCGGGATTTGACGAGGTCGTCGAATCTTGATTCTGCATCTTTGCAAATATCCACAAGGTTTATCACTGCTTCAAGACGGCCAACTTGCTTATCTCGAATAGACTTTTCTGGTAAACGTATTTCGATATCTTCGATTTGACTAAGTTTGATTGACGGGAATGAGGGGTTCTCGATCAACCTGTTAGGTCTGTTGTAATTAAAGTAGTGCTCGAGATATTTTGATAAGTCAGCTGATGGCGTAACGCAAGCAAGATGGGACACCACATAGCATTCCTCAGGTAGCGTGTAAACGTAGCCTTTCAAACAAGACATCCCGCTCTTGGCAAAAACAACGGTTCCAGCAGGAAACAACCTGAACCCAAGACGTTCAGCAGTTTTATCATCGATTCTTTCAAGTGATTGAACACTGCCACCGGCCAGAAGCCCTGATAAGCTACCAGCGCGGACAAAAGGCTTGCCCGAGTCGCAGAACGCAGACTTTTTCGGAGCAACATTACCGGCACTTACTTTAGCTATATCTCCCAGGCGCATGACCTCCCCGTCAAACGGGGGTTTGCCCACCACCGCCTACGCGATGTATCGCCGGTGCGATTGCCTCACGTTCTCCTGGTCGACCATCGCGTAGCAGAGCGTCGTATCTATCTTGCTGTGCCCCAGAAGTACTTGCACCTGCTCAATGGGCATCCCCTTGTCAATGGCCTTCGTAGCCATGGTGCGCCTGAACTTATGAGGATGCACTCGGGAAAGCCCCAGCTTCCGCCCCAGTTCACGTAGACGTAGCTCCACGCCACTAACCTCCAACCTGCGGCAGTGCGGCCCTAGCGAGACGAAGAGTGCCGGGTCGTCGTCTGAGCGGGAGGCCAGGTACTCGTTTAGATGCACCTTGGCGCGCGCGTCGAAGTACACCCGACGTTCCTTATCACCCTTGCCCCTCACAACACACTGCCTGCCCTCGAAGTCGATGTCGTTCCGGTCGAGGCGTACGAGCTCGCCCACGCGCATGCCGGTGGATGCGAGCAGGTCGACCATTGCCAGGTCGCGCGTTTCGGAGCAACCGTCGCGCATCCTCTCCATCTCCTCGTCGGAGATAACGGGCTTAATGACCCGCGGGGCCTTGATCTTCTTGATACGACGCACTGGACTCTTCAAGATGTAGTCCTCATCCTCGAGCCAGGAGAACAGACTCGATATGACGCGCCGGACGTTGTCTACGGTCACCCTGGAGACACCTGTCCTTCTGCCGTATTCGATGAGGTAGCTGCGCACGTCCTCGGTATTCACGTCGCGCAGGCTCTTGCCGGCCTTCGCCACGAACCTGCGCAGCACCGAGCCATAGTAGCCTATCGAGCGCTCTGAGCATCCCTCGAGTCTCTTGGCTGAGAAGAAGGCTTCGATCATCTTATCGTTGCTGGCAACGCCCCTGGCGTCCCCAGCGGCATCGTCATCGTCCAGGCAATGCCTCAGGACGGCGTGAAGCAGTTCGCGCTGCGCCGCGTCGAGCGACCCCGCCATCATGTCCTCGATTTGCCGGATCTTTGCCTTGCCCTCATTCATGGCTCCTCCTTCGGATTGCGCCATGTGTTGGGGGGCCGGGCGGACGGCGCACACCTCGCGCCGCGCGTACATGGTCGCGGTCGTCGTCCGCCCGTGTGCTCCGGTTAGGCCGCCGGGACGGTCGCATTGTCGTTGACGGCGCGTATGAGCTCCACGAGCCTACGCTGGTGCGTGCCGTCGAAGAGCCTCACAAACTTCTGCGGCTGGTCGAAGGGCGGACGCGTGAGCTCGGCCAGGTCCATGTAGCCATTCCTCTCCACGTAGTCCACAACCTTGTGCACGAAGTCCATCTGTTGCCGGTTCAGGCTCTCATCGCTCAGAAACTCAGCGAAGGCAACCATCGCCGCCTCGTGGTCGAGGCCCGCTACCTGCCTCACTAGCCGTCCGAAAGGCGTGTCCCCGAAGGCTGCCTGGTAGTCGTGCTCATCGCCCAGCTCGCTAGTGAAGATGCGGCCTAGCTCCTCGAACTCGAGGGAGGTCATGGGGATGTTGCGATGTAGCTTAGCAATTACCGTTTTGTCGCCGTTCTGCTCTATGTAGCGGCCAACTTTGAGCTTGTAGTCCTCGTAGTCCTCCGCGGGGTGCAGCACCTCACCCTCGCGCCGCGCCACCACAGTATCAGTGATGTCGGTCACCACGGGGCTGCCCTTGCCCTCGTCCTTCAGGAACTTCATGAGGTCGCGCAACTCCTGCCGCACCTGCTCCAGGTCGATGGGCGACGCATGGTCAAGCCAGCCCTGTGCGCAGACGCGCTGGATAGTCGGCAGCTTGGCCTTCACCTGCGGGATGGTCGCCTTCTTCTGCAGGCGCACGCCCGCACCAATGACCCTGCCCTGGTAGGGAGAGGTGCCCGCGCCGGCGATGAGCGCGATAGCGTAGGCGTACATGAGGGAGTCAAAGCGCAGAGCGTATTCGTCGTCGCTCGTGGGGCGCACGAGGAGAGCCACGCGGTCGAGTTCCGCGATGTCTGCGTCCGAGAGACACTGATAGCTATGCGGCTGCGAGAACTTCTCGATTTCGCGCAGGGCACCCTTGACCGATGCTGTAAGGGGTTCACGCAGTGCCGCCACCTGCGACGACATCTGCCCCACCAGCTCGCTGCGCCAGGCCTGGTACCTCTCGTCAGCATAGGCACTATCCTGAAGCGCCTGGACTAGAAGCGCCTCTCGTTTGAAGATGCACTCCGAAAGCGACTCGGGGTTCTTGCCTTCGGCGGCGTTCTTCTCCTGACGGAAGAACTCGAAGTTGCCGCACCAGTCGAAGATGAAGAAGTGCTGCTTGTCGTGATAGGCGCCGCTCACCCGATCCTGGGCATCGATGCCCGGGCGTAACCTCGTGCCGCGCCCTATCATCTGCCAGAACTTCACCTTGGACTTAACTTGCTTGAAGAACACGAGGTTGAGTACGTCTGGCGCATCAATGCCGGTGTCCATCATGTCCACCGAGACAGCGACCACAGGCATGTCCTTGGTCTCGAAGTCGCTAATGACCGTAGGCGCGTAGTCGTCGGTGTGCACGACGCGGCGGCAGAAGCCCTGCGCTCCCAGATTGGGCCACAGCTCGTCGAAGCGTTCGACAATCATCTGAGCGTGCTTGCGGTTTTGGGCGAAAACGATGGTCTTACCCAGCCGGTCGCCACCCCTCACCTTGATGCCGTCCTGCATGAGCTCGGTGAGTACCATGTCGATGGTCTGCTGGTTGTACACGAACCTGTTCAGATCCTGCGAAGGCGTGAAGTCAGGGGCGTCGGTCGCCTGGGACTCCTCCCAGTCGTTGTCGTAGCGCTCGCGATCCTCCTCTGAGAGCTGGTCGTAGGTGATGCCGTCGGAGAGGAAGGTCGTGTCGGTCTCGATGTTGTAGTAGGGCACCAGCACATGGTCCTGGTACACGGCCGTATCGTACTCGTAGAGGTAAGTGGGGATGCCGCGCTCCACGTGGAAGAAGTCATAGGTGTTGCGGTCCACCTCGTCCTTGGGCGTAGCGGTGAGCCCCACCACCGGCGCATCGAAGTAGTCAAAGATCGCACGGTACTTCTTGAAGATAGAGCGATGGGCCTCGTCCACAATCACGAGGTCAAAGTGCGCGGGTGTGTAAAGCCTACCATTGCCGTCATCCCTCACCTCGTCGATAGAGTTGAGAATCGTGGGGTATGTGGAGAAAACCACCCGCGCATCGGCATTTTTCTGTTTGTCTGACGTCTCGCAGAGGTTGCACATCGTGACGGAGGGCAAGCAGCGTTGAAAAGATCCCTTGGCCTGCGAGACGAGCGCCACGCGATCGGCCAGGAAGAGTGCATTGGTCACGGCCCCCGCGCGCATGAGCACGTCCACTAAGGCCGCTGCCGTACGTGTCTTTCCCGTTCCCGTGGCCATCACGAGCAGGCTCCGGCGGTGGCCTTCCTGCATGTTCTGGCACACGGCCTCCACGGCTTCAACCTGGTAGTAGCGGTTCGTGCCGCCGCCTGCAATTGTGCGGTCCACGGCGACGTCGGTGAGCCTCGCCACGTGCCCGCGCCTGTTCATAAGCCGCTGCAGGTCATCGCGGCCGAAGACTCCCGAGCATCGCCTGCGAGGCGCACTCCCATCGTCCATGAAATAGGTCTCGAAGCCGTTGGAAAGGAACACGAAGGGCCTATAGCCCAACTCACGTTCCATGCAGTCGGCGTAGAGCCTGGCCTGCTGCTCGCCCTTCAGTGGGTCGTACATGGTGCGCTTGGCTTCGACGATTGCGAGCGGACGGCCGCCTCTGCCGAGGAGCACGTAGTCCACGTAGCCAACCCCGGTGCCACTGGGCATGCCGTGGACCTCTACCTCAGTGCGTACAGAGTCGGTTAAGTCCCAGCCGGCGTACTCGAGGTCGACGTCGATGTAACGCCTTCGCGTCTCGTACTCGGGCATCTCGTCGGGTTCGAAGGGTTCGCCAGCAGGGCGCTCCTCCTTGGTGGCAGCGAACTGCTCGCGCAGCGCGCGCACCTGCTCCTCCAGCTCGGCGATGCGCCCGTCCTTCTCGACAGACTCCTCCTGCTGCTGTCGGAAGGCCTTTTCGTCGATGGCCCGCTTGACGGCTGGTATGGCCGCAACGTCGAATCTGCGCTCCTCGTAGCGCGACCCGTAGCAGTAGTCAATCCACTCCACGAAGTTGAAGAGGCCCCGCAGTGCCAGCACCGCATCCTGCGGGCGGGTGGTCGCCTGTGTGTGAGCAGCTTCGTTACCCAGTTTCCAGATGAAGCGCAGCTGTCCCCAGGTTGTCGAGTCCATCGCGTTCTTAAAGCTCGCTTCGTGAATGAGCGAGGCGAGATTGTCTCGCCATGGCTCCGCCATCGTCGAGTCGGCCGCATAGACCCACTTCACCGCGAGCTCCATGGCCTTGCGGCAAGCGAGCGCGCACATGGTGGGGCTCGAGGCGAAGGTGCGCTCGGCGTCCACGCATGCACCAGCAAACATCTTATACTCGGGTATCTGGGTGAGGAAGCTGAAGTTCATGACCGTGTCCTATATCGCAAAGTAATCCTGGGCGAGACTGTCGTATAGCATTTGGAGCTTCTCCTTTTGGGTCTGCGCTTCAACTCGCAGTTTGTCGACGCGAGCGGCGAAGTCCGCGAACTCTCGCTGGAGTGCGAGGGGCGGGAAGGGGATCTCAAGCTTTCCCAGCTCCGATTTAGGGATGTTAGACATGGACTTGGCAGAGCCATGCGCAAGGCTTCTGACCGTTTCCGAAAACGATGATTGCCCCAAGAGGATTGAGAGATATGTCCCATCAACTCCCGCAATAGGGTGTATACGGAAGACAAGGTCAGGAAACATGAGGTTGGGCGCATCGCAATCAACCATGACACACGCGCCAACGAGGTCGGGCGTGTTCTTCCGGGCGACGAGGATGTCACCAATCACGACCTCTTTGCCTGGCAGAACGCTCTCACCATCGAACATCGCCTTATTTTCCTCAGGGAGGTATTTCCCGGAGGAAAGTGCACTTAGCTTTAGCACGCCAGGTGCACTTCCAGTGCGAGCCTCGGACTTGCAGTTGACGCTCTTCCCCGAGTCGATCGAATTGACACATGCCACTAACGGCATTTTCGGCCATCTCGACATCAGCGCATCGGCATCTCCGAACATCTCGACAAACCGGGATTTGGCGAGTTCGTCGAGCTTGGCGAATTGCTGGCCAAGAATTGCCATGACCTGCTCGACACTGGCCAACTTGTGTACGGCGGCGAGCTGGTCGTCCAAGGACGGGAGAACGATCTCTAGGTTTGCGATCGCCCGTTTCGACAGCTCCTTGAAGGTCGCTCCGGTTCCCATGGTCTGAAGCTGTGGCGCGCGATGCTTCAGATAGCGGTAGAGCCATTCGTTGCTCACGGCGTCCGAGCAGACAAGGCACTTGAACCCCTGGTTGCAGCACATCTCTGCCCCTGCCAGCGCAACCTTGCCGATGGGGGCGCGTGTGGTGAGGAGCACGGTGCCAGCCGGCATCATATGGAGGCTCGCGCTCCTGAAGCCCGCTTCGGTCAGATGTTTCGCCGTATCTTCGAGGATGTAGGTGTTATCGCTAATCTCGGCCGGCGTGACCCACTTGATGCCACCATCCCAGTACGCAGGCTCGCTGGTCTTGGGAGTGGCACCACCAACCACCTCGCACACATCCCCCAGCCGCACAACCTCTCCGCCAAACGGGGGTTTGCTAGTCATTCGACTCACCGCCCAGCATGGCGCGCAGCTCGGCGAGCCCGTCGGCCATCTGTCGGTTAAGCACGTCCAGCTCGTTCAGAATCTCGGACGTGGGCGGGTACTCCACGCGTTCGTACTCGGTCTCCACGTACTTGTTGAAACTAAAGTCGTAATCGTTGTCCACAATCTCCTGCTTGGGTACGAGGAAGCTCTTCTGCTTGCGGTCACGCTGCTCCTCCTCGCCCAGGTGCGCCCACCGATCCAAGATGTCAGGGATGTCATTGTGCTCGGGGTCGGCGTCGCGCTTGTCGTCGAGCGTGTAGCCGTCGCCCTCCATGTTGTAGAGCCACACCTTATCGGTGCCGCCGGCATCGGTCTTGGTGAATACGAGCACGGCGGTGCTCACGCCGGAGTAGGGCTTGAACACGCCGCTTGGCATGTAGATGATGGCGCGCAGCTGCTGGTGCTCCACTAGCTCCTGACGCAACTGCCGGTAGGCCTTCGAGTTCGTGCGGAAGAGCACGCCGTTGGGCACGATGCAGGCACACCGTCCGCCAACCTTCAGCATCCGCAGAAAGAGCGCCACGAACAGCAGCTCCGTCTGTTTGGAGTCGCAGATGGCCTTCAACGAGGGTGCAATGTCCTCAGCGTCCACGCTTCCAGTGAAGGGCGGGTTGGCGAGCACGAGGTCGAACCTCGACGTCGCAGTATTCTGCTTACTCACGGAGTCGATGAGACGGATGTCGGGCCGCTCGACGCCGTGCAAAAGCAGGTTCATCGCGCTGATGCGGAACATCGTCTGATCAGTCTCGCCACCCGAAAACTGGTGGCGACCAGCATGGGTCACGTGGCCGTTGGAGTCCTTCTCGTCAGCCTCGCCCGAGAAGAGCGCCCAGTCCTCCGAGCCCATGGCGGGGTCATTCCGCAGCCGATCGGCGGCCGAGATGAGGAAGCCCGCCGTACCCATGGCCGGGTCGCAGATGAGCTCCCCGGGGCGCGGGTCTACCATCGACACCATCATGTCGCGGATATGCTTGGGCGTGCGGAACTGGCCGTTCTGGCCAGCAGTGGAGAGCTTGGAGAGCATGTACTCGTAGAGGTCGCCGAGGTCGTCCATGTCGTCCGCGAAGTCGTTCATGAGCGAGTCGATGCCACTCACAGCCTTCTGGAGCGTGCGCGGGTTGTTGATACCGAAGGTGGCGTCGCGCATGCTTCGTGCGAAGGGTGTGTCGTCGTGAAGGGTCTTGATGAACGGGAAGACCCAGTCGCGCACCGTCGTCAGCATCCTCTCCGGCGGGAAATCCTTGAAGACGTTCCAGCGCAGCTCGCTGCCGTCGATGTGGCTGCCGTTCATCCGGAACTCGTTGGGGAAAACGTGCTCCTGCGCAACGCCGGTGACGGCCTCCATCTGTTCGATCTCGAACTCGCGGTCGTCGAGCGAGCGGATGAACATGAGGTAGGTGAGCTGTGTGATAACCTCCTGCGGGTTGGTGATGCCACCCTCCCACATGCGCTGCCAGACGTCGTCGACCTTGGCTTTGGTAGCTCCTGTAATCATATGTCCTCATCCCTCTCTGATTAGATGTCCTCGCTATGGAATGCGGCTGCATTCACGCTAGCCGCAAGAAAGGTGTCGGCCAATCTCATGGAACGTCTACACGAGCTCTTGAAGCTCTCCACTCGCTCGTGGACCGAGGCAACGTGCTCTTGTTTCTCGACACTCGGAACGGGGATTACGAGGTTCGCAAGCCCCGACTTCTTAATCATCTGAATGCTCGCACCGATGCTTGCAAGACGAAGTTCTTCCTTTAGCTGAGGTGTACCTAGAACGGCCGCTATCCAGCGCATGTTCACGCTTCGCATTCGAGGTCGAAGGATGGCGGCGGCGGATATTACAAGCAGCCCCGAGCAAGTCGAATTGACGTAAGCGCAATCGTATGGAGTCGTAAGCTTGACGATGACGTCTCCGGGCGATGTAATACATGCCTTTCTTACTTGCCCAAGTACTTCGTAAGAAACTTCTTCCAAATCGATGCCATCGGCAGTCAAGGTCTTCTGGGTTATGACACCCACGACTTCACCAGAACTGCCCTCAGGTATCCTCCTAGCTCTACTGAGCGGCATCCCCACGACAATGTCACAGAGGTCGCCAAGCCTCGCCGAGTCGATGTCCTTGTTCTCAAGCATTCTGGCTCTCTCTATGTTCCTAATTTTAGGAACATAATATGAAGCGCAAGGTTGGTTGTCAAGAGATGGCCGTTCTGCCTTGTCTGTTGCAGTTTTCTTTCGTCACGTCGCCGTGGGACGCAGCCCCGCGGTCGCCGATGCGACGACGCCGCGCGCGGGCGCATGGCCCATCATGGGACTCGCGTCACGCATGTGCGCGCAGCGCGGATGGGAGGAAGCCATGAGCTTTGACGACTGGACTGCGAACGTGGACGACTTCAAAAGGCTCGCGACCCTCGCAAAGGTTGACTTCTCGGTCAGCGAGGAGGACGAGGCCCCGGACGAGGAGGAGCCCGCGCTCGACCTCGACTCCTTCCTCGAAGACCTCGCCAAGGCGGCGATATCGCCCGACCCGAACGAGTTCACGGACTTCGTGGCGAAGAACCAGGACGACGTGCTGGAGGCGCTCGCCCAGGACCCCTCGGTGGAAGACGTGCTCCTCGCGGGATACCGCGTCGGCATCGCGTTTGGGAGCGACGCGTGTATGAACGCGCTCGGCGCGCACTACTATCTCGGCGACATCTTCGAGCAGGACTTCGCCAAGGCGAAGGAGCTCTACCAGATGGCCGTCGACCACGGCAACCTCCAGTCGCTCATCAACCTTGGCTACATCTACGAGTATGGCCGCACGGGCAAGCCGGACTTCCAGAAGGCGTACGAGTACTACTCGCTCGCCGCCGCGCTCACTCCCTCGTTCGAGGCCGCGTACAAGCTGGGAGACATGTACGCTCGCGGCAAGGGCGTCGGGCGCGACATGCGCAGGGCCCACATGCTCTGGGAGCGCAGCCTCGACCTTTCCCAGAACGTCGTGGAGCGCGCCCAGCCGGCCATCCGCATCGCGCAGCTGCTCGTCGACCCAGAGTGTGAGAGGTGGGGAATCGACGCCGACCCCCTTCGCGCGCTGAAGCTGTTCCAGGACGCGGAGGTCGGCCTTCGCATCGACATCGCGGACGGCCAGTACTACTACAAGAAGCGCCTGCGCGAGGCGATCGAGGGGCAGGAGGTCGCACGCGCGCTCTTGGAGGAAGAGGACTCCGACCTCGATTTCTAGAGTGGCGGCCGGACGCCCCGCGGGACGCCCGGCCACGATGTCGCTTCTCAATATCGCTTTGTGTGGCGCGTCGCCGTACCGCATCGCCCGACGCAGGCGTCGCGCGGAGGCGACTTGGGGCGCCTAGCCCCTCATGTGCTCGATCATGCTCTCGTACTCGGCCTCGTCGGCGGTGAAGGCGCCCTCGCCCACCTTGCCCTCGAAGACGACGGAGCCGTCGCGCACGGCCAGGAGCTGGCACACGGGCATCGGCTTCCAGTCGCGCTCGTCGAGCGGCGCGGTCGCAAATGCCCAGCCGTCCTCAAGGCGAAGGAGCCAGAGCGTCCTGTTCGCGTCGTTCGTGTACGCGAACGTGTGGATCCCGTCCGTAAAGAGGAGGTTCAGCTTGTTTCCGGGCGCGAGCGCGTTGACGGCGCGGTCGATGGCCTCGAGGCGGCCCTCCTCGCCAAGCCCCTGGCCGTCCGCGGTGTTGGACGCGTCCATCAGGTACGGCAGAATCGCCTCGCTGTCCGTCGAGCCCTTGCGCTCGCCCAGGTAGTTGACGGTCTTCCGCGGGTCGAAGAGCGTTCCGTTGTGCGCGAGCACCCAGCGCCTGCCCGCGCGGTCCTCCCTCAAGAAGGGATGGCAGTTCTCCAGCGCCGTGGACCCCACGGAAGCGCGGCGGATGTGTGCTATGAGGTGCGCCGTCATGACCGGCTCGCGCAGGATCGCCTGCACGCGCTCGCTCACGGCCGCGTTCTGTGCTTCGCGGATGATCGTAGGCTGCACGCCGTCCCCTGCGGGCAGGTACGCGAGGCCCCAGCCGTTGGGGTGCTCGTTGCCGTGCGAATAAAGGGCATCCATCAGCTCGTTCGCTCTGACGGGCTCCTTGGTGTCGATGCCAAGCATCATACACATGGTCGTTCCTTCCTGTTGGCGACCGAAAGAAGATACCCTAAAGAAACCGCGGCAATAAGTGGCTACATAGACGCCACACGCGCCGTTCACGTGGGGAACACTTTCCGCCAACTGGAACGAACATCACAATTTCTGGAGCGAACGCATCTCTCGCTACGTCAGAACGATATGGAATTCGTTCCCTTACCTGCTGTTTTCGAGCGAGAAGGACGTGGCATCCAGAAGTCGCGCGTCGTCGGGCAGGTGCGAGGCGACCACGAGCGCGCGACCGTCGAGGTGTCGCGTCACGAACGCCGCCGCCCGCGCATGCGAGGCGGCGTCGAGCGAGGAGAACGGCTCGTCCAGGAGGACGGCGTCCCCCGAGGCCGCAAGCGCGCGGACGATCTCTGCCCTGCGGCGCTGACCGCCGGAGAGCTCGCGTACGGGGACGTCGAGCGCGGTCTCCGGCAGGAGCTCGAGCAGCAGTGAGCGTACGCGCGAGCACGCGGCCGCGTCGCGGACGGACCCCGCCACGAGAAGGACGTTCTGCACGGCGGACATCTCCTCCACCAGGCGCGGCTCCTGGAACGCCATGGTCGGCCGCACCGGGCGCCTGCACGTGCCGGAAAGGACGTCCTGCAGTCCCGCGACCGTACGCAGGAGCGTGGTCTTGCCCGCGCCGGAGCGGTCGGCCAGCAGCACGCGGTCACCCGGGAGCACCTCGAGGTCCAGCCCGGACGCCACGACCGTCCCCCCGTAGCCAATCGACGCGTCGCGAAGGAGGATCGTCGGGCCGGCCGAAGCCGCCCGGACCGCCTGCCCCCGCGCGCCCGCCTGGGAGCGGGGGCCCCGCGGGCGGCCCACGCGCAGGCTCAGGCGCCGCGCCCACGAGCCGGTGCGCGCGAGCACCGCGATGAACGCGCGCTCGCACAGCCACGACGCCGCGACGATCACGATGGTCCACGCGAAGAGCCCCGCCGTGTCGAGCAGGAGCTTTGAGTTGTAGATCCGCTCGCCTATAGACCCTATGGGACTGCCGATGAGCTCAGCCGCGACGCCGGCCTTCCAGGCCATGCCGCAGACGTTCCTGCTGGTTCCCACGAGGTATGGCAGCACCTGCGGCCACGTGTGCGCGAGGAACCGGCGCACGGGCGCGACGCCGAAGACGCCCAGCATCTGGGACCCCTTGGGGTCGACGTGCGCAAGCGCCTCGCGGCAGCTGAAGTACACCGCCGGGAACACCGCGAGGAACACGGCGATGGCAGAGACGCTCCGCGAGCCGACCAACATGAGCAGGAGGACGATGACGCAGACGATGGGCACGCTCTTCAGCGCGGAGACGCCCGGGGCGAGGAGCCTGTCGACGAGCGGATGGCGTCGCCCCGCAAGCGCGAGGACGACCGCGAGCGCGAACGCGAGCAGGAAGCCGAGGGCGATGCGCGCGAGCGAGAAGCCCACGGTAGCGAGGAAGTCCTTCTCGCCCAGAAGGGCGAGAAGGCGGAGCGCCGTGTCCACGGGGCCCGCAAGGAGGATCGAGCTCCCTACGACGAGGCTCGCCACCTGCCATGCCACGATCCACGGCACGACGGGGGCGAGCCTCTTGAGTATGTCGCTGGGGCGACGGGTCACGCGACCTGCCCGCTAGGCCTGCTGGTAGTAGAAGTCGTCCGCGGGAAGGGCACCGCCGACGGACGCCTTGTTGGCGTCGTAGAGCACCTTGAGGTAGCCCTCGAGGGCGCGCTTCATCTTCTTGCCCGTGATGCACACGACGTTGCACTGCGGGATGGCCTTGACCGCGATGGGCTCCTTCGGGACGATGCCGGCCTTCACCACGAGGGGCGCGGCCGCCTTCGGGTCGGCGTTGACCTGCTTGACGGACTTGGCGTGGCGCTTGAGGAAGTCCTCGACGGCCGCGGGGTGCTCGTCGGCGAACTCCGCACGCACGATGGTGGTGCCCATCACGAACTCGCTGCCGTCGGTGGCGTACTTCTTCCAGACGTCCGTGAGGTCGACCGGGGCCTTGAGCGAGCCGTTCTGGACGAGCGTCGCCGTCGTGAACGGCTGGGGCAGGATGCCGACGGCTTTGGGGTCGGACGCGAGGACCGCGGCGACCTCCGTGTGCTCGCTCTTCCACTCCACCGTGACCTTGTCTGCAATGCCGGCCTTGCCCAGCAGGAAGTCGAGGACGTACTCCGGGCTCGACCCCTTGCCCGAGACGTAGACCGTCTTGCCGGCGAGGTCCTCGAACCCCTTGACGGAGGAGTCGCCCGTGACGACGGACAGCACGCCGAGCGTGTTGACGTCGATCACGCGGATCTTGCCCTCCGTCTTGTTGTACAGGACGCTGCCGACGTTGGACGGCACGCACGCGATGTCCACCTTGCCCTGGATGATCTGGGGAAGGAGCTCGTCGGGGGATGCGCTCACGGCATACGCGTACTGGATGCCGGAGCCCTTCTTCGCGGAGTTGTCCTGCGGCAGAGCCGCGCCGTCGGCGGGGATACCCGAGGTCGCGTCCATCATCTTGACGAGGCCGATGGTGGTGGGCCCCTTCAGGGACGCGACGCGTACGACGACGT
Organism: Parafannyhessea sp. LCP19S3_B1; assembly: GCF_052121955.1. NCBI lineage: Bacteria > Bacillati > Actinomycetota > Coriobacteriia > Coriobacteriales > Atopobiaceae > Parafannyhessea > Parafannyhessea sp. LCP19S3_B1. The sequence goes on from NZ_JBQKDH010000011.1 coordinate 57,708, forward strand.
CGTCTGACGCCTTGGCCTTGGACGCCTTGGCGCCGCCCGACTTGGAGGAGTCGGACGCGGACGAGTCGCTTGCGCCCGTGCCGCAGCCGGCGAGGACGCCCGTGAGGCCAAGGCCGGCCAGCGTCGCAAGGGCCTCGCGACGGGTCATGTTCTTCTGCATTGGTGCTGCTCCCTTCTGCCGCGGCGCAGGGCTCGTGCCGCGGATTCGTGCCGTCGTGCGGGGCCGCCCGAGCCGGCTGGCGTCCGCACACATGGGGTCGACCTTACTCCTTGGGAAGGTCTCCCCTGTCCTGCGCTCGGCGAATGGCCGCTTCCATGTGGTTGAGCATGGGCGCCTGCGACGGGGAGGCGTTCGGCATGAGCGTGCTCGTGGGGTCGAACAGGGCGCTCAGCACGTTCTCGAACGTCTTCGCGGCGACTCCGCCGTCCTCGCTCACGTAGCCGCGGGTCTCGAAGCCTTCCGCCGCAAGCGCGAGCGTGACGATGGACGGGTCGACGCCGGCGTCCGCGCAGACCTCGAGGATGGTCTTGTCCCCGGGAAGCTCCTCGAAGCCGAGTTCGCGAAGGATTCCCTCGACCTTGGGCTGCGTCTCGAGCGTGCGGGCGAGCTCGACCGATACGTCCACGACCTTCTCGCCCGCGCCTGCCGCCGCGTCCGTCGCGGCCGCGGGCTTGGTGGTGCTGTCTGACATGTCTCTGCTCCCGTCTGCCACGGCGCCTTGTGGCCGCGGCATCGCATGCGTGTTGGGTCTGAAGATTATATAGCTAGGAGCCGCAGGCGACGTCCGGGGCCGCAGGCGCCTACGCCACGAGCCACTTGTACTTCTCGACGGAGTACAGCGGCACGAACGGAAGCATGATCGGCGTGGTGCGCACGTACCTTTGGTAGGCAGGATCCTTGCCGTAGCTGCGGTTTTGGCGCATCTCGAGCCGGCGAGCACCGCCGAACATCACGTATACGATGCCAAGGTATCCGAGAAGTGCCGCCGCCCACTGCGCGACGCCGTCGTACACGCCGATGCCGCTGACGAAGACGCCGGTCCAGAACAGCATCTCACCCAGGTAGTTGGGGCAGCGCACGATGCGGAACAGGCCGGTGTCCACGAAGCGGCGCGGGTTTCGCTTCTTGGCCGCGCTCTTCTGAATGTCTGCCGTGGTCTCGAACGCGAGGCCGAAGACCGAGACAAGAAGCCCCGCCGCGAGGAAGGCGTCCGCGCGGCCGCCCGCCGCCATGCGAAAGAGCACGGGCGACGTCTGGCACGCGTACAGGAGCGCCGCCGAGGCCCAGATGGCGAAGCGCACGCCAAGAGTCACGCTGTCGTTACCCTTGACCTCGCCTTTCATCTTCTGGTTGTAGCTGCGGCTGCGCAGCTCGCGATACGAGAGGTAGCCGGCGAGGCGGCAGCCATACGCCACCAAGAGCAGAGCCTGCGCCACTACAGGCGCGCTCGAGCGAGCGCCAAACATGACGAGGAGCGCCACGCCAATGGCGGCGACGGCCGCCCCATAGCCGATGGAGATGAACCACACGTACTTCTTGAACCCGCATGCGCTTGCAGCGAGCGCAACCACAAGCAGAACCAGGAACCCCTGCATCTTGAGCCTCACGACCTCACGTGCCTAGCATTTGAAACTTTTTCAAGATAAAGCATAGCCAAACGACCCGCGCCGCGGACGTGTCCGATGCAACAGTTTGTGGCGGTTTTTTGGCTGCCTAGTTGCGTTGCAAATGCAACAGCGGCGCGACGACACCTCCCCTACCATCGTTTGCGTGAAGGGCGCCCGGGATCGCCGCGGCGCAAGGCAGCAGCAAGCGCCGGCATGACCGGCGGCAGATAGGAGCAACCATGCCGAAGACGATTGACCTCTCGCGCACCGTGCACGACCTCGCGAGCGACTACCCCGAGGTGGTTGACATCATGAGGGACCTGGGCTTCACGGACATCGCGAAGCCCATGGCGCTCGAGACCGTGGGCCGCGTGATGACCATCCCCCGGGGCGCCCAGATAAAGGGCATCGACATTGCCAAGGTGGTGGACGCGCTGCGCGACGCCGGCTTCGAGGTGGCAGGCCAGCCCGCGCCTGTGGCCGCACCGACGGCGGCGCCCGCGGGCGAGAAGGACGCGGGCGCCGGTGCCGCGGACGGCGCCACGGACGCGGGCGCCGCCGCCGTCGCGACGGACGAGGCCGGTCGCGCACAGCTTCTTTCGAGCTACGTGAGCCGCCTTTCGGCCGGCGAGGACCTGGAGAGCGTGCGCCGCGAGTTCGTGGCGAACTTCAGAGACGTGGACGCGGCGGAGATCGCCCGCGCGGAGCAGGGCCTGATCGAGGGCGGCGCGAAGGTGGAGGACGTGCAGCGCCTGTGCGACGTGCACTCCGCGCTGTTCCACGGCGCCACGCGCGAGGAGCGCATCGCGAACGCCGAGGCCGCGGTGATGGACTCCATCGCGGGCGGCACCGGCGAGGGCGACTTCAAGACGCGCGTGCTCGCGGCGCTGAAAGGCCACCCCGTGAACGTCCTTTCGCTCGAGAACAAGGCCATCGCGCGCCAGGTCGCCGCGGCGCAGCAGGCGCTGGACGCTGCCGACGACGAGGCAACGGCAAAGGAGCTTGCGCTTCTCGCCCAGGTAGGCGGCCACTACGCCAAGAAGGGCGACCTGCTGTACCCCGTGCTGAAGGTGCGCCACGGCTACTCTGGCCCCGCGGACGTGATGTGGGGTGTGGACGACGAGATCCGCGACGAGCTGCGCGCCCTGGTGGCGGCCGCGCCGGAAGCGCGCGACGCCTCGTGGCGCGACCGCGCCGCCGCCGTGGTCCGTCGCGCGGACGAGATGTGCTACAAGGAGGCGAACATCCTGTTCCCGCTGTGCGTGCGGTGCTTCACGGACCAGGAGTGGCTGCAGGCCTACGTCGACCTTCGCGGCTACGAGCTTTGCATGGTGGACCCCTCCGAGGTCGGCCGCTGGGGCGAGGGCGAGAAGTACGCGGCCTCCCTGGACGCGCGCGCGACGCTGGGTGGCGGCGACGTCTCGCTTCCCACGGGCACGCTTTCTGCCGCGCAGCTGGATGCCGTGCTGAACACCATCCCCATGGAGCTCACGTTTGTGGACGAGAAGAACATCAACCGCTACTGGAACGACGACGGCAAGCTGAAGCTCTTCAAGCGTCCTGCAAGCGCGCTCGGGCGCGAGGTGTGGTCGTGCCACCCGCCAAAGATCGAGTACATGGTTCGAAACGTGATAGACATGCTTCGCAGTGGCCAGCGAGACTCCGTCGACGTGTGGATGCAGAAGAAGGGCGAGCCCGTGCTCGTGCGCTACATGGCAGTGCGCGACCGCGAGGGCAACTACCTCGGCACGCTCGAGTGTGTACAACCCATGGGATTTGCGCGCGACCACTTCGCGGGGCGCTAGGGCGCGAGGCGCGACGCCACGCTCTTCTCGCCCACGCACATGCACGTTTTTTCCAAGGTCCAGGCCCGCGTCGGGACCGCGCACGCACGCGCGGACGCCGGCGCGGGCAATGGTTTTGAAACGGTTTCGCATTCGTAACCGTCACGTTGGGGAAATTCAAATGCAACCAGTCCCCGCTATCATGCAATATGTACGAAGGGTCCGCGGACGCGGCCCAGTCGACTTTGCAGAGGAGGACTGATGTCTAAGGACAAGGTCACCGAGGAGTACGGCAGCCTGGTCTTCACCGACCAGGACATGCAGGAGCGACTACCGAAGCCCACCTACAAGGAGCTTCGTCGCGTGATCGACGAGGGCAAGGAGCTCAACCTCGACATCGCTAACGAGGTCGCGCACGCAATGAAGGACTGGGCGCTCGAGCACGGCGCCACGCACTTCACGCACTGGTTCCAGCCGCTCACCGGCATCACGAGCGAGAAGCACGACAGCTTCATCAACCCCAACGGCGACGGCACCGTCCTCATGGCGTTCAGCGGCAAGGAGCTCGTCCAGGGCGAGCCCGACGCGTCGAGCTTCCCCTCCGGCGGCCTGCGCGCCACGTTCGAGGCCCGCGGCTACACCGTGTGGGACCCCATGAGCCCCGCGTTCATCAAGGACGAGGTCCTGTGCATCCCCACCGCGTTCATCAGCTACACCGGCGAGGCGCTTGACAAGAAGACCCCGCTGCTGCGTTCCGAGGTCGCCCTCGAGAAGCAGGCGAAGCGCGTCCTTGGCCTGTTTGGCAAGAAGCCGAGCCGCGTCTACACCACGATCGGCCCGGAGCAGGAGTACTTCATCATCACCGAGGACGACTACAAGGCCCGCCCGGACCTCGTCCTCACCGGCCGCACGCTGTTTGGCGCCGAGCCCGCGAAGGGCCAGGAGCTCGAGGAGCACTACTTCGGCACCATCCGCCCCTCCGTCAACGCGTTCATGAAGGAGGTCGACGACGAGCTCTGGAAGCTCGCCGTGCCCCTGAAGACCAAGCACAACGAGGTCGCGCCGTGCCAGCACGAGTTCGCCCCCATCTACGAGAAGGGCTCGCTCGCCATCGACGACAACCTCCTCACCATGGAGAAGCTCAAGCTCCTCGCGACCCACCACGGCTTTGCCTGCCTCGAGCACGAGAAGCCGTTCGAGTACGTCAACGGCTCCGGCAAGCACAACAACTGGTCCGTCTCCGCTGACAACGAGAACCTGCTCGAGCCGGGCGACGACCCCCAGGACAACCTGCAGTTCCTGGTCTTCCTCGCGTTCCTCGTCGCCGCGGTCGACGACCACGCAGACCTGCTGAGGGCGTCCGTCGCCTCCGCCGGTAACGACCACCGCCTCGGCGCTAACGAGGCGCCTCCCGCGATCATCTCCGTCTTCCTGGGCGACGCGCTCACCCCGATCGTGGACGCGCTCATCAAGAAGGAGCAGCCCGAGTCTCACGACCGCGCCCGCATGGACCTGGGCGTCCCCGCGCTGCCCAACGTCCTGCGCGACAACACGGACCGCAACCGCACCTCCCCGTTCGCCTTCACCGGCAACAAGTTCGAGTTCCGCATGTGCGGCAGCCAGCAGAACCTCTCCGACCCCAACGTCGTCCTGAACACGGCCGTCGCGGAGCAGTGCGAGCGCTTCGTCAGCTACATCGACGAGCACTCCGACGAGGACTTCACCACCGCTGCCATGCGCTTCGTCCGCCACACGTTCCGCGACCACGAGCGCATCCTGTTCGACGGCAACGGCTACTCCGAGGACTGGGAGAAGGAGGCCGAGCGCCGCGGCCTGCCCAACCTCAAGAGCACGCCGGACGCCATCCCCAGCATCGTCAAGCCCGAGAACATCGCGTTCTTCGAGAAGTACGGCGTCCTCAGCGAGGCTGAGACCCGTGCCCGCTACGTCGCGAAGGCCGAGCAGTACGCGAAGCTCCTCAACATCGAGGCCAACACGATGGTGAACATGGCCCGCACCATGTACCTGCCCGCCATCAGCGCGTACGCCGGCGACCTCGCGACGAGTGTCGCGACCCGCGCCGAGATCGGCGTGGACGCCGCGGCCGACAAGGCTACCGTCAAGGCCCTGAGCGAGGGCTCCGCGGCGATCCTGGCCGCGACCGACGAGCTCGAGGCCGCGAATGCGAAGGCGCGCGGGCTGGACGACGTCGCCGCCGAGGACGACGCCTACCGCGACGAGGTCCTGCCGCTCATGGACAAGCTTCGTGCGGCCGTCGACGCCATGGAGACCGTCACCAGCAAGGACTACTGGCCGGTCCCGAGCTACAACGACATGCTGTTCTACGTGTAGCGACGAAACCCCGACCCTCGGTCGGCCCAGCAGCACAAGCGACCCCCGTCTCGCAGCCCGATGCGAGACGGGGGTCGCCCTTTTGTCAGTCCCCCGCACGGTAACGGTCCATGTTCATTCCGTAGGCACGCCCCTGCAAACCCTCAAGCGACGCCGATTGAGGCCCGCAATCTCAAGCTACGTCGCTTGACGAGGGGCCTTTCTCCTTCAGCTCGCATTGCACTGCTCAAACACGTAGAGGGCGGCCCAGGCTCATGCCCGGACCGCCCCACTAAACACACGTCAACATCGGGCTCGCAACCGCTACCCCAGCAGGTCGTCCGCGACCTCAGCCGCGCAGGCAAGGCCGTCCGATATGGCGTTCACCACGATGGTCGAGCCGTTCCTCGTGTCGCCCGCGCAGTACACGCGCGCCTTGCCGTCGGCGCCGGAAAGCCCGTGCCCCTTGCCCTCGACAACGGGAAGCGGCCTCCCCTGCTTCGCGAGGCCGCCGCCGAACGCCTCGACGAGGCTCGCCTCCGGGCCCACGAAGCCCATGGCCAGAATCACCAGCTGCGCCGGCAGCGTGCGCACGCTGTCCTCCTTGCGCTCGGGCCTGCCGTTCGACCAGTCGAGCGAGACGATCTTGAGCCCCTCGACCGAGCCCTTGCCCAGGACCTCGAGCGTGTCCGTGGCCCACAGCCTGCGGTCCGCGTCGAACTCCTCGATGGCCTCCTGCTGGCCGTAGTCGGTCTTCTTGACCATCGGCCACTCCGGCCACTGGTTCGTGGGCAGCGGCTTCTCGGGCGGCTCGGGCAGGAACTCCAGCTGCATGATGCTGCGCGCGCCCTGGCGCAGCGCCGTCGCGACGCAGTCGGTGCCGGTGTCACCGCCGCCGATGACCACGACGTCCTTGCCCTCGGCGCTGATGGCGCTCTTGCCGCCGCCCAGCACGGCCTTCGTCTGCGCCGTCAGGTACGGCACCGCAAGCGTCACGCCGTCGAGGTCCGCGCCAGGCACCCTCAGCGTGCGGGCGTTGCCCGTGCCTGCGGCCAGCACGACGGCGTCGCTCTCCTTCGCCAGGCGCGCCGCCACGTCGGGGTCGGACGCGTCCACGCCGCACTCCACGTCGATGCCGCTCTCGCGCATCAGGTCGATCCTGCGCTCCACGACCTCCTTCGGGAGCTTCATGTTCGGGATGCCGTACATGAGCAGGCCACCGGCTCGGTCGCTCTTCTCCACCATGCGCACGCGCAGGCCGCGGCGGGCAAGCTCCCACGCGCAGGCCAGGCCCGCGGGGCCGGAGCCCACCACGGTCACGAGCGGAGCGCCCTCAGGCGCGGGCGCCAGGGGCCTCGGCCCGCCGTGCTCCCACTGCCAGTCGCTGATGGCGCGCTCGTCGTCGCGGATGGTCGTGGGGTCGTCGTGCAGGCCCAGGTTGCAGGCCGCCTCGCACAGCGCGGGGCAGACCCTTCCCGTGAACTCCGGCAGCGGGTTCGTGAGCGCCATGCGCTCCGCCGCCTGGTCCCACAGGCCCCGCCACAGCAGGTCGTTCCACTCGGGGATGAGGTTGTGCAGCGGGCAGCCGCTCGTGCGCGCCTTGCCAAAGCCGGCTCCGGTCTGGCAGAACGCAACGCCGCAGTACATGCAGCGTCCGGCCTGCACGCGCTGCTCCTCGGCGGGCAGCGTCACGGCAAGGTCGTCGTAGTCGTGCACGCGCTCGGCTATCGGGCGCTGGCCGTGTTCCTTGCGGCCGTGCTCGAGGAATCCTCCTACCTGGCCCATGGGCTACATCCCCTCCCTCATGACCTCGAAGGCATGCTCGGCCGCAGCCTCGTCACTCATGCCTGCGGCCTTCGCCTCGGCAGTGAGGTCGAGCACCCGCTTGTACTCGCGCGGGATGACCTTCACGAAGTCGTCCTTGATGTCGTCGAACTGATAGAGCATCTTGATGCCGCGCGGGCTCTTCGTGCGGTCCGCGTGCTCGCGGATGAGCGCGCGCACGTACTCCAGGTCGTCCTCGGTCGGCTTCTCCAGGAGCACCATGTCGCGGTTCACGCGGGCTGAGAGGACGTGCCTCTCGTCGTACACGAACGCGATGCCGCCGCTCATGCCCGCGGCGAAGTTCACGCCCACGGGGCCCAGGATCAGGGCGCGCCCGCCCGTCATGTACTCGCAGCCGTGGTTGCCCACGCCCTCGCACACGATGGTCGCGCCGGAGTTGCGCACGCCAAAGCGCTGGCCCGCAAGGCCGTTGATGAATCCCTTGCCCGCGGTCGCGCCGTAGAACGCAACGTTGCCCACGGCCACGTTCTCGTCGAACTTGTACGTCGCGGTCTCAGCGGGCGCCACGGTCAGGATGCCGCCGGAGAGGCCCTTGCCAAAGTAGTCGTTCGCGTCGCCGTGGACGTTAAGCGTCACGCCCGCGGGCAAAAACGCGCCGAAGCTCTGGCCGGCCGAGCCCGCGCAGTCGATCTCGATGGAGCCGTCGGGCAGGCCCTTCGGGTGCTCCTTCGTGATGACCGAGCCCAGCATGGTGCCGGTGCAGCGGTCGACGTTCGCGATGTCCACCGAGAAGTGCATGCGGCCCATGGTCGCGCGGCACTCCTTGGTGTACGGGATCAGCAGGGTCGCGTCCAGGGTGCGATCGAGGCCCACGTCCGGCGCCATGCTCGGCACGAAGTGCGGCACCTCGGCGCCCGGGAAGGACTTGCCCAGGTCGTTCTCGACCTTCTGGAGCATCGGGCTCAGGTCGATTCTCGAGGCCTTCCAGTTGTCCTCGACGCCGGTCTGGCGCAGGCACTCCACGTGGCCCACCATCTCCTCGACGGTGCGGAAGCCCAGGCTCGCCATGACCTCGCGAAGCTCCTCGGCCGTGTACAGCATGAAGTTCATCACGTGCTCCGGCTTGCCCGCGAAGCGCTTCCTCAGGCACGCGTTCTGCGTCGCGATGCCTACGGGGCAGGTGTCCTGCTGGCAGTCGCGCTGCATGAGGCAGCCAAGCGAGACGAGAGCCGGCGTGCCGAAGCCAAACTCCTCGGCGCCCAGGAGGCACGCGATCGCGACGTCACGGCCGTCCATGAGCTTCGAGTCGGCCTCGACCACCACGCGGGAGCGCAGGCCGTTCAGGAGCAGCGTCTGCTGCGTCTCGGCAAGGCCAAGCTCCAGGGGCAGGCCGGCGTGGTAGATGGAGTCGCGCGGGGCGGAACCCGTGCCGCCGTTCGCACCGGAGATCAGGATCTTGTCCGCACCGCCCTTCGCGACGCCGGTCGCGATCGTGCCGACGCCGGCCTCGCTCACGAGCTTCACGGAGACCATCGCGTCCGGGTTCGCGTTCTTCAGGTCGAAGATGAGCTCCGCCAGGTCCTCGATGGAGTAGATGTCGTGGTGGGGCGGGGGCGAGATCAGGCCGACGCCGGGCGTGGAGTTCCTGACCTCCGCGACCCACGGCCATACCTTCTTGCCGGGCAGGTTTCCGCCCTGGCCGGGCTTCGCGCCCTGGGCCATCTTGATCTGGATCTCCTTCGCGCTGCGCAGGTAGCGGCTCGTCACGCCAAAGCGCGCGGACGCGACCTGCTTGATCGCGGAGTTCGTGGAGTCGCCGTTCGGCAGCGTCGTCTCGCGGATGGGGTTCTCGCCGCCCTCGCCCGTGTTGGACTTGCCGCCCAGGCGGTTCATCGCGATGGCGAGCGCCTCGTGGGCCTCCTCGCTGATGGCGCCGTAGGACATGGCCGCGCTCGTGAAGCGCTTCACGATCTCGCTCGCGGGCTCGACCTCGTCTATCGGCACGGGGCCGGACGCCAGGGGCACGAAGGAGAGAAGGTCGGAGAGCACGATGGAGCGGCCGGGCCTGTGCAGCGCGGCGCTGTACTGCTTGAACAGGTCGTAGCTGCCCTCGCGGACGGCGCGCTGCAGCAGGTAGATGACCTCGGGGGTCAGCATGTGCTGCTCGCCGCCCAGCGGGCGCCACTTCGTGATGCCAGAGCTCGCCAGCTGGTCGGGGGACGGGCTCCTGCGCTGCGCCTCGCCCTCGTCGTAGCGGCCCTCGCACTCGCGCTGGATGTCGTCCATGGTAAGGCCGCCCACCGGGCTCGGGGTGCCCTCGAAGCAGCCGCTCACGACCTCCGGAGCAAGGCCGATGATCTCGAAGATCTGCGCGGAGTGGTAGCCCTGCATCGTCGAGATGCCCATCTTGGACATGATGGTCACGATGCCGGCGGTCAGCGCCTTGTTGTAGTTCTCGACGCCCGTCTTCGCGTCGACCTTGATGCGGCCGTCCGCGGACATCTCGCGGATGAGCTGGTGCGCAAGGTACGGGCAGATCGCGGACGCGCCGTAGCCGACGAGGCACGCGTAGTCGTGCGGCGTCATGGCGTCGCCGGTCTCGACCACGATGTCGCCGCGCATGCGCAGGCCGCGCCTGATGAGGTGACTGTGCACGGAGCCGAGCGAGAGGAGCGACGGCACGGGCACCTGCCCGTCCGGGACGCGGTCGGAGAGCACGATGATGTTCACGCCCTCGCGGACCGCGGCCTCCACCTCGTTGTTCAGGCGGTCGAGCGCCTCGGCGAGCGCGTGCTCTCCCCCGTCGCGGTCGAACGACGCGACGAAGCGGCGGCAGCCGAAGCCGACCATGTCCACGTGCAGGATGCGGTTGAACTCGTCCTGCGTGAGGATGGGGGTCCTCAGCCTGATGAGGCGGCAGCTGCTGCGCTGGTCCTCGAGCAGGTTGCCGTGATTGCCGAGGTACAGGATGGACGACGTGACGAAGTCCTCGCGAAGCGCATCGATGGGCGGGTTCGTGACCTGGGCAAACAGCTGGTTGAAGTAGTCGAAGAACGAGCGGGAGCGCCTGGACAGCACGGCGAGCGGCATGTCCGCGCCCATGGAGGCGCCGGGGCGCTTGCCCGTGACGGCCATGGGGCCGATGGCCTCCTCGACGTCGTCGAAGTGGTAGCCGTGGCGCGCCAGGCGGATCGGCAGCGGGGTCTGCGCGTCGGCGGCCTCGCCCTCCTCGTCGCCCTCGGCCGCGGGCGCGAGGTCGTCCACGCCCAGCGTCTCCTGCGCGACCCAGTCGCGATAGGGCTTCTCGCGCGCAAGCGCATCCTTCAGCTCGTCGTCCCAGACGACGCGGCCCTTGTCGGGGTCGACGAGGAGCATCTGGCCGGGGCCGAGCGAGCCGGCCTGGACGATGTCCTCCGGCTCGATGTTGCAGGCGCCCGCCTCGGACGAGAGGATGAGGCGGTCGTCGCGCGTGACGTAGTAGCGCGCGGGGCGCAGGCCGTTGCGGTCGAGCGCCGCGCCCATGTAGTGGCCGTCGGTGTACGCGATGGCGGCGGGTCCGTCCCACGCCTCGGACAGCATGGACTGGTACGCGCCGAACGCGCGGCGCTCCTGGGAGAGCTGGGTGTTCTTGTCCCACGGCTCGGGCAGCAGCATCGAGACCGCGCGCGGCAGCGAGCGGCCGTTCATCACGAGGAACTCCAGCACGTTGTCGAGCACCGCGGAGTCGGAGCCCTCGCTCCTGATGACGGGCATGACCTTCTTGAGCTCGGCACCCATCACGGGCGAGTACAGCTCCGGCTCGCGCGCGCGGACGCCGTTCACGTTGCCGCGCAGCGTGTTGATCTCGCCGTTGTGGATGATGTAGCGGTTGGGGTGCGCGCGCTCCCAGCTCGGCGTCGTGTTCGTGGAGTAGCGCGAGTGCACGAGCGCGATGGCCGTCTCGGCCCAGGCGTCGCCCAGGTCGCGGTAGAACGAGCGCAGCTGCGTCGCCACGAGCATGCCCTTGTACACGATGGTGTGGGCGCTCATGGAGCACACGTAGAACGTCTTGCCCGCAAGCGCGCCCTCCTGCTCGGCCATCTTCTCGACCACGCGGCGCGTCACGTACAGCTGGCGCTCGAAGTCCTGGCCGGCGGCCGTCGCGTCGGGCCTGCCCAAGAACGCCTGCACGATGTGCGGGCGGCAGCGGTTCGCCGTGTCGCCCAGGTCGTGCGGGTCGACGGGCACCTCGCGCCAGAACAGCAGGGGCACGCCCTCCTGCGCGCAGCCGTCCTCGAACACGCGACGCGCGTCGCGGTAGCCCTCGGCGTCCTGCGGGAAGAACAGCATGGCGACGCCGTAGTCGCCCTCGGCCGGCAGGATGTGGCCCTCGCGCTGGGCCTCCCTGCGGAACAGCCGGTGCGGGATCTGCAGCAGCACGCCGGCGCCGTCGCCCGTGTTCTTCTCCAGGCCCTTGCCGCCGCGGTGCTCCAGGTTCATGAGCACCGCGAGCGCGTCGTCGAGCATCGCGTGCGAGCGCTCGCCGCGTAGGCTCGCCAGCGCGCCGATGCCGCACGCGTCGTGCTCGTACTCCGGTCTGTACAGCCCCTGGGGCTCGTATCCCTCCCCGTCGCGGCGCGTCCGCGGCATCTGGGCGGCCTCCTGGGAATCATGGCCTGACATCGGGTCTCCTCTCGCCTGTGCCATGGGTGGCAGATGTGGTCCAGCTTAGTTTACGGCCGGCCCCGCCCGGAGGGGCCCGATTGCCAAAATCATAATGACCCTGACACGAACGGGTAGCGCACACGTAGCGCAATCGAAATACGCGCAGGTAGATAGGTGAGAAAAGCCGCGTCCTCACATGTGGGCGGCGCAGGGGGCAAACGCCGCGGCCCCGCGCCTGCGCAACGGGGGCCGCCACCAAGAAGCGGGCGCGACCCCGTGGCCGCGCCCGCAGGGGCTGCCGTTCTTCTCGCCGCCGTCCTTCTCGCCCGCACCCTCGGCCCACGCCCTCCGCCCGCGGGCGTCATGGGCAGGTCGCCTGGGTGCTGGTCGCGCTAGTCGCGCGGGGCGTCCATCCGCACGTCCGCCACGGGCGGCACGCTGGCCTCCCCGCCGTCGTCGTACGGGAACGTGGGCGCAAAGCCGTCCAGGAACTTGCCGGCCGAGAACGCCTCCGGGATGCGCACGGGGTAGCGGCCGGTGTAGCACGCGTCGCAGTAGCCGCACTCCGGCACGCAGCGCCTGAGCCCCTCGAGCGAGAGGAACGCCAGGCTGTCCGCGCCGATGTAGTCGCGCACCTCGTCCACGCCCTTGTTTGCGCTGATGAGCTGTCGCTGCACGTCCGTGTCGATGCCATAGAAGCACGGCCACACGACCTCGGGGCAGTTGATGCGCACGTGGACCTCCGTGGCGCCCGCCTCCTTGAGCATGCGGACGATCTGCTTGGACGTGGTGCCGCGCACGATGGAGTCGTCCACCATCACCACGCGGCGACCGGCCACGTTGTCCGAAAGCGCGTTCAGCTTCATGCGGACGCCCATCTCGCGCATCTCCTGCGTGGGCTGGATGAACGTGCGCGCGACGTAGCGGTTCTTGATGAGGCCCTCGCCGAACGGGATGCCGCTCTGCGACGCGAAGCCCTCCGCCGGCGGCATGCCGGAGTCCGGCACGCCGATCACGAGGTCCGCGTCGACCGGGGCCTCGCGCGCCAGCTGGCGGCCCATCTCGTAGCGCATGGAGTACACGGAGCGGCCGCGCACCACGGTGTCGGGGCGCGAGAAGTACACGTCCTCGAAGATGCACTGCGCCTCGTGGCGCGGCTCGATCCCCTGCTCGGAGAGGATGCCGCCGTCGGATATGCGCACGATCTCGCCGGGGCGCACCTCGCGCACGAACGTCGCGCCCACGATGTCGAGGGCGCACGTCTCGCTCGCGACGACCCAGCCCTCCGTGCCGAGCGCGCCGATGACCAGCGGGCGGATTCCGTTGGGGTCGCGGAACGCGTACAGCGCGTTCTCGCGCAGCAACACCATGGCGTAGCCGCCCTCGATCATCTGCATGGCGTGGCGGATGCCCACGCGCAGGTGGCCGGACTTCTTCGTGAAGTAGCCAATGAGCTCGCACGCGACCTCGGAGTCGGTCTCGGAGCGGAACGGCACGCCCATCTGCACCAGCTCGCGGCGGACGCCCGACGTGTTCACGAGCGTGCCGTTGTGCGCGAGCGCGATCGTGACGTCGTCTATGAGCGAGAAGTGCGGCTGCGCGGCGTCGAAGCCGCCTCCGCCCGCCGTGCCGTAGCGCACGTGGCCGATGGCGGCCTTGCCGGAGAGCGCGGAGAGGTCCGCGTCCGTGAACACCTGGCTCACGAGGCCGCGGTCCTTGCGCACGAGCACCGACTTCCCGTTGCCGACGGCGATGCCCGCGGACTCCTGCCCCCTGTGCTGCAGGGCGTGCAGGCCGAAGTACGTGATCCTCGCGACGTCGCGGCCGGGCGCCCACACGCCGAACACGCCGCACTCGTCGTGGAGCGAGTCGTCCTCCCCCACGGTCGCCCGCAGGCCAAAGCGCTCGTCATAACCCATGTCGATGGTCCCCCTCTGCCGCGCGTGCGCGCGTCCCGTGTGCCGGCGCATCGCCGTGCCCTGCCACGATTACTAGCACAGATTAGCGCTTTGCAGTCCCGGGCGCCGCGGCGCCTGCGCGCGGGTAACAAAAAAGCAGCAGACGCCCGAAGGCGCCCGGGCCCGCGCCTAGCGCAGCTGGTCCAAGAGCGGGCCGCCCTCGCCCAGGCGCCAGTGCGTCCAGCCGTTCAGCCCCGTCTCGTGCGCGCCGACGGAGCCGAGGAAGCGCTCGTAGGCGGCGGTGGGCTCGTCGAACGTCTCGCCGGTGGCGAGCATGATCCTGCCCGTGGACGTGACGGTCGCGCGTCCCGGGTACATGGGGCTCGCGCTCACGAGCACGTCGTCCATCTGCACGACGCCGGCGTCCACCAGGTCCTGCCACGTGACGGTCTTCACCTGCGCCGCGCGGCGCGACGGCCTGAACGCCTCGAGCGCGGCCGCGTCCATGCGCGGCAGCGGCCACGCGCCCACGGCGACGTCCGCGAGGGCGCGGCCGCGGGCCTCTATCTGCGCGGGGCCCCACGACTTCGCGGCGAGCACGTCGCGGCAGAGCGGCACGTCCACGGGACGCCCCTCACCGTCGCGCGCGAGGCGCCCCTGCTTCTGCGCGAGGGTGCCGTCCTGCAGGTCGTACGGGTACGCGGAAGGCGCGAGGTTGCCGAGCGCGTTCACGCCGCGCTCGAACGCGAGCCTGGCGCCTTGCCCCAGCGCCTGCGCCCATGCGGGGTCCGCAAGCGCGCCCACGGGCATGACGTGCTCCACGCCCCAGCCCTCCGGCAGCGCGGAGGCGTCCGCGGCAGATCCCGGCACGCCCGCCTGCGCGGCGGCTGCGGCCGAGTCCGTCGCCGCGCCGTCCGAGCCGTCGCCCGCGGCGAGGTGCGCGTTCAGGCGCGCGAGCAGGAACGGCGCCTGCGCGAAGCCGAAGCAGTCGCGCGTGAGGAGGGCGCGGCGGAACTCGTCGTCCGTGGGGAAGCGGCGCGGGGTGCCCTCCTCCACAAGGAAGAGCGCCACGTAGGACTCGTAGTACTTCTCGCCCGCGCTGCGCACCGCCGCGAGCTTGGCCACGAGGTGGCGCAGAAAGTGCTCCTGCGCGCTGCCCTCGCAGTCGCACACCGCGCGACGCAGCAGGTACGACTCGAGCACGCCGAGCATGTCCGCCAGCTGCTCGCGCGTGCACTCGCGGCGGCGGCAGCTGCGGAAGAGCTCCAGCACGAGCGGGCGCGCCGCGGCGCCGCCGAGGCGCGCGACGGCCGCCAGGTGGAACGACGTCCTCCTGGCCACGGGGTCCGCGGCGTCCGCGCCGGAAAGGCCGCCGCGCACCGCGTCCACGTAGTAGCCGGCGAAGTCCTTCAGCCGAAGGCAGAGGAAGCCCATGCGGTCGTTCGCGTCGTACGCGTTCGCGCTGACGTAGCGCTTGAACACCTGGTACAGGTCCGCGTCGCCCAGGCGCTCCGGCGCGTAGGCCATCTGGAAGAAGCAGCGGACGAAGTCGTCGAACGCACCCTCGTCGCCCAGCGGCGCCAGCACGTCCTCGAGCGGCCTCCAGTACGTCTGGTACGCCTGGGCCTGGCGGTCCAGCGGGTACTTCATGAGCACGAAGTTGCGGATGAGGTCCGCAGCGCTGAGGTCCTTGCCGGTCGAGTTCATGGACTCGAAGATGAGCTGCGCGTTGTCGCGCCCCTGCGCCATGGTCACGGACACGACCTCCAGGCGGCGCAGCCCCTCCCACACGAGCGCGACGTCCGCGAGCGCGTCCAGCCGCCGCTCGAAGAGCGCGAGGTTGTCCAGGATCCTGGACGGCCCCTCCGGAGCGGGTCGCGACGGATCCTCCAGGTGGTCGACCACGGCGCGGAACGTCGCGCGGTCGCCCTTGGAAAGCGTGAGCTTGTAGTGGTCGTCGCCAGAGCGGAACGGGTTCGTGAGGTAGCCGCTCATCAGGATCTCCTGGCGCGAGAACGGCAGGCGCTCCGCCTCGTGCGCGTCCGCGTAGCGCGCGAGCGCCACCAGCAGCAGCGCGATGGTGGTGATGCGCTGCTGGCCGTCGATCACGGCGAGCGCCGCGACGCCCTGCGGCGAGGCGGTGCCATCCTGCATGGTGACGATGGAGCCCGTGAAGTGCGTCTGCTCGCGCGAGCGCCCGCACGCCAGGATGTCGTCCCACAGCTGGAGGCACTGCTCCTCTCCCCACGAGTACGGCCTCTGGTACACCGGCACCACGTACCGGACGTTCATCTCGCTGATGAGCCCCATGACCCTGCGTACGCCTGCGTCCATGCTGCGCTTTCCCTCCCGCCGCCGCGCCGGGCGGTGCCGGCGGCCCGTGGCGTCCCGAATGGCCTCACTAACTGACAGAAGCTGCTCTTGTCAGTTAGTGGTGCCGCGGTGGGCTCACCAACTGACAGAAGCATGCGATGGAGGCGTGTTCTGTCAGATAGTGGCGCCATGGCCGGCTCACTAACTGACAGAATCGCCTCCTGTCAGAAAGTGGTAAGCCCGGAAGCCTCACTAACTGACAGGATCGCCTCCTGTCAGAAAGTGGTGCCGCGGCGACCCCACCAACTGACAGAAATAGCTCCCGTCAGATAGTGGTACCACTATCTGACGGGAGCGAGCAATTCCGTAGTGCGAGGCACCACAATCTGACAGCTTCCGCGCATCGCGACAGCTTCCGCGCATCGCAGGCGCCGCGCGGGCGCGTCGAGCGCTACTGCTGCGCGCGCTTCGCGTGGGCGCGGGCCGTCGCGAGGCCGCGCGCGATGCCGCCGTGCGAGGGGGCGGAGTACGCGGGCACGCCCGCCGCGGCGTCCCTGGCCTCGGACCCGCCGTCCGCAAGCGAGCTCAGGAGCACGGCCGCCAGGATGAGCGCGCAGCCCAGGTAGCACTGGGGCGCCATGACCTCTCCCAGGAACACGAACGAGAGCACCGCGGAGGACACGGACTCGAGCGAGAACAGCAGCCCCGCGTGCGTCGCGGTGGTGCGGCTCTGCGCCACCGGCTGCATCGCGAAGCCAAACGCGCTGCACACGAGGGCGAGGCCGAGCACGGCGCCCCACTCCGCGCTCGACTGCGGAAGCACCGGCCCCTCGAACGCGAGGTTGAACGCGGCGCCGAACACGGCCGCAAAGCCCAGCTGGCAGATGCCCAGCAGCAGCGCGTCGTCGGAGCGCGAGAACGTGTCCGTCGCCACGATCTGCAGCGCGTACACCGCAGAGCCCGCCAGACACAGCCCGGCGCCGCCGCCCAGGGAGACCGGCCCGCTCAGCGTCAGCAGCGCAAGCCCCGCGACGCAGATCCCGATGCCCGCGAGCGTGGCGCGGCTGGGCGCCCTGCGCGTTGCCACCGCGACGATAAGCGGCACGAAGATGACCTTTGCGCTGGTAAGGAAGCCGGCGGTCGAGGCGGGCGTCGTCTTCAGGCCGTACATCAGCAGCCCGAAGAACACGCACAGCAGCAGCCCGAGCACGGCGCCGCGCGCCACGACGGAGGCCGTCATCTCGCGCAGCCTCTTGCGGAAGATGACCGCGACCGCGACGAACGCGATGCCAAAGCGCAGCGCCACCATGCCAAACGGCGGGATGGAAGAGAGCCCCACCTGCATCATGAGGTAGGAGCTGCCCCACGCGCACGCGATGACCGCGATCATGAGGTCCGCCTGCCTCTGCGTCCAGCCTGCGCCGACGCCCGCCCTGCGCGCAACTTCCATCAAGCTCTCCGTCCCGTGAGCATGCCCGCCAAAAATGTTCCGCGAACAGTTTTACGCGCCTCCCAGCCATTTGTTAACTTCATCTTTGTACTTGCATCCATTACACTGTGTACTGGTTATGCCGCCGGCGCGCCCCTGGGCGAGAAGGACGCGCGCACCCGCCCGCGGCATGCCCTCATACCAGGAAAAACGTAACCGGAGGCACGCATGGCCGCAGGCATGGAGCGCTACCAGATCTTCTTGAGGGTCGTCGAGCTCGGCAACATCACGCGCGCGGCGGAGTCGCTCAGCTACACGCAGTCCGGCGTGAGCCACGCCGTCCGCGCGCTTGAGCAGGAGTGCGGCGTCGCGCTGCTCACGCGCGGCAAGGCGGGCGTCGCCCTCACGGAGAACGGCCGGCTGCTGCTGCCGCGCATCCAGGCGCTCGTAAACCAGCAGCGCGCGCTCGAGCAGGCCATACACGAGGTCAACCACGTGGTCGCCGGCGCGCTGCGCATCGGCACGTTCACGTCCGTCTCCACGCAGTGGCTGCCCGGCATGATCGAGCGATTCCAGAGGAGCTATCCCCAGGTGGAGTTCCAGATCTACGCCGGCGGCTACGAGGACATCGCGGAGCGCGTCCAGGAGGGCCGCGCGGACCTGGGCTTCCTCACGTCCGTGGTGCGCAGCCCGCAGCTCTGCTTCCACGCGCTGCGCCGCGACCAGATGATGGCCATCCTCCCGCGCGACCACCCGCTCGCCGCGCGCCGGCGCGTGAGCGTGGGGCAGGTGGCCCGCGAGGAGCTGGTCATGCCCCTGCGCGGATCCGAGCAGGACATCCGCGCGGCGCTCGCGGATTCGCCGAGCCCGCTCAACGTGCGCTACGCCCTGAACGACGACTTCTCGGCCCTCGCCATGGTGGAGCACGGCTTTGGCGTCTCGGTCATGCCGGAGCTGATCCTGCGCAACTCCGCCTTCGACGTGGAGGTCAGGCCCTTCTCGCCCGCGCGCTGGCGCACCATCGGCATCGCGACCCTGGACCCGGCCGGCCTCACGGCGGTGGCGCGAACGTTCGTCGGGTTCCTGACGAGCCCGGACAACGCGGACCTGTTGCAGTAGGCGCGCGGCCTAGCCGCCGGCGACCTCGAACGTGACGCCGTCCAGGTTCTTCACGTGCACGCGAATGAGCGCGCGCAGGCGCGACCTCTGCGTGGCGTCAAGCGGCGCGCTCGTCCTCACCGTGGCGACCACGCGGCGCGTGGCCGTCGCGTGGCCGGCCTCGGCAACGTACTCCGTGCCCACGCGGTACTCCACGAGCGACGGGCACACGGCGGAAAGCTCGCGCGTCGTCAGGTCTACCTGGTACTCGTCCGCGCTCTGCGCGCCCGCGGCGCCGGGGCCCGCCGCCTGGCGCACCATGTCGGCCGTCGCGAGCACGCACGGGATCATGAACACGATGGTCGCCACCAGGATGAAGCGCTTCATGCGGCGCGAGAGCCGCTCCTCCGCGACCTCCTCCTCAAGGGCGACCACGCCGTCCGGGCCCACCTCGCGGTGCAGCGGCACGCGCAGGATGAGAAGGACGATCTCTGCCGCCAGCGCTATGAACACCACGTTCAGCGCGAACTCGTAGAACGCGCTCGCGAAGCGCGCCGGGTCGCGCGCGGCGATGCCGTAGCCCGCGGCGCACAGCGGCGGCATGAGGGCCGTGGCCACGGCGACGCCCGCGATGAGGGTGGACGGCTCCTGCCTGCGCGAGTTGCCCAGGCCGCCCGCGAAGCCGCCCGCAAGCGCCACCAGGATGTCCCACACCGTGGGGTTGGAGTTCGCGAGCAGCTCGTTCGTGACGCCGCTCAGGGGCGACAGCACGAAGTACAGGGTGGACGTGGCAAGGCAGATGCAGACCTGGACGAGGAGACCCACGATCGCGTCGCGCAGCAGGCGCACGTCCGCCGTGGCCACGGAGTACGAGATGGCGAGCACGGAGCCCATGAGCGGGCAGATGAGCATGGCTCCCACGATGCACTCCGTCGAGTCCGTGTTCAGGCCGATGGACGCTATGAGCATCGCCACGATGAGGATGCACAGGTGCGTGCCGTTGAGCTTGGAGCCGTTTACGAAGCGCCGGCGGATGTCCTGGTAGCTGGCGCGCCCCGCCCGCAGGTTGAACACGCTGGACAGCGCCCGCGCAAGCGGGTTTGCCCCATGCGCGGCGCGACGGCGCGCGGCGGATGCGCCCGCACGCGACTTGCCCGCGACTCCCGGCCCCGCCGACGGACCGCCCGACCCGACCTCGCCCATGCCTCGCCTCCATCGCCTCGGCGCGCAGGCGTCCGCGCGCCGCCATGTTCGTGGTCGAGGTGATTCTATCCCGTATGGCGCGGCCTAAACCGCGGGGGCCGTCCCCCTTGCCCGCGAGGGCCGTCCGCGGCGCGGCCGATGCCGCCCGTGGCCGCACGCTGCGTTGCACCTGCAACGGAATGGCTGCCGTCGGCGTCCTACACTGGGTGCCGCGGGCGCGTGCCCGCAGGCGGCGCGGGCACAGGGCGGCCCGCAAAACAATTGCGAGAAGGACGGTGCGGGGGCACATGCGGCAGGAAGACGAGCGGCGGGCACAGGGCGATCCGGGCGAGGGCGACCAGAGGTTCGAGCGTATATTCGAGGCGATCAAGGCGGACCCGCAGAACGAGGCGTACACGCGGGCGGGGATCGACCCGCTGTACACGGCGAGCGCGACCTCGCGCATCGTGATCATTGGGCAGGCGCCCGGACGGGTGGCGCAGGACACGCGGATCCCGTGGAACGACAAGAGCGGCGAGCGCCTGCGCGACTGGCTGGGGATGGACGCGCGGACGTTCTACGACCCGGCGAGGGTGTCGATCATGCCGATGGACTTCTACTTTCCCGGCAAGGGCAAAAGCGGCGACCTGCCGCCGCGCAGGGGCTTTGCTCAGAAGTGGCACCCGCGGCTTCTGGAGCTGATGCCGGACGTGCGGCTGACCGTGCTGATTGGCTCGTACGCCACGAGGCGCTACCTGGGGCTGAAGAGCTCCGCGAAGCTGACGGACGTCGTGCGCGACTACCGGCTGTACCTGCCGGAGCGCTTTCCGCTGGTGCACCCCTCACCCCGGAACCAGATCTGGATGAAGAGGAACCCGTGGTTCGAGGAGGACGTGGTGCCGGAGCTGCGCCGCCGCGTGGCGGAGGCCCTGGCCGGGTAAGGCGGCCTTGGGCCGGGACGCCAAGGGCTAGAGGGACGTGCGCAGGAGGTCCAGAAGCCCCTCGTCGGAACGGACCTCCGCGTCCGGCCGCACGCGGGCGTCCCCTGGCACGGCGCGGCGCCTGCGGTTGAGCCACACCACGCGCATTCCGGCCGCGCGTGCGCCCACCACGTCCGTCTGGAACGCGTCGCCCACGTACAGCGACTGCGCCGCGCGGGCGCCCATGGCGGAAAGCGCCGCGCGGAAGATGGCGGGGTCCGGCTTCGCCACGCCGAGCGCGTCCGAGACAAACACGTGCTCCGGCCGTATCCACCTGCCCAGGCCGAGCGCTCGCCACTTGTCCATCTGCCGGTCCGGCGTGCCGTTCGTGACGACACCCACGCCGCAACGCGCGTGCGCAAGGCACCAGTCAAGCGCGGACGCCATCGCTGGGGAAAGCACCATGCCCGCGTCGTCGCGCGCGGTGTAGGCGCGCTGCAGCCTGAGGGCGCACGCATCGTCCACGCGCACGCCAAACTCCGCCATGGTGCGCTGCATGCGCCGCACGTACATGGCGTCCGTCGGGCGCTCGCCGGCCGCGTACGCCGCGAACACCTCGCCGGAGTGGCGGCGGCTCGCAAGGTACAGGCCCTCGGCCGTGGCGCCCGGCACCTCTCCCAGCACCCTGCGCACGGCGCGCGCGAAGGGCAGCGCCTGGTCGTACAGGGTGTCGTCCATGTCAAACAGAATCGCGTCCATGCGCCCACTGTAGCGCGTGGCGGCGCGCCCGCGCAAGAGCCCAACACGGCCCCAAACGCCGCCGAGAAGGCCCGGGCGACGCAGCGGCGACATGCGGCATTTCTGGCCGGCGGCACGCGCTACGCACAGGGGCAAACAGCCACCAGACAACCCCAAGACGCCTCTGGTGCGCCGCCATTAAGTACAATGGAGGGGATGCGAGCGGCCGTCCCACGGCAGGTGCCGGGCGCGTTTGGCCGCCAGAACCGTTGATCCGGATAAGGGGAATGCACATGGCTACCAAGAAGAGGACCTCCTCCACAGCAAAGTCAGCCTCAAAGGCGTCGCCCAAGACCGCCGCGAAGCCGGCATCCAAGGCATCGGCGCCCGCGCCGGCGCCAAAGGCGACCGAGGAGCCCAAGGCCGCCACGAAGCCGGCGGCGAAGGCCACCGCAACCCCGAAGCCCGCATCCCCCAAGCCCGCTGCGAAGCCTGCGGCCAAACCGGCAGCCCCCAAGTCCGCGGCAAAGGTGACTCCCGCGGCGAAGGCACCTGTGAAGGTGGATCCCAAGCCGGCCGTAAAGCCCGCGGGCGAGAAGAGCGAGGTAAAGTCGGCCGAGAAGGCACCCGCGAAGTCCGAGGCAAAGAGCACCCCGAAGGCCGCGGCGAAGCCGGTCGCAAAGCCTGCGGCGAAGCCGGCCGTAAAGCCCGCTGCCAAGGCCGAGCCCGTCGCCGCCTCAAAGCCGAAGCCGAAGACGGAGCCCAAGCCGGCCGCAAAGCCCGCTGCCGCGAAGGTTGAGCAGAAGGCGAAGCCGGCCGAGAAGGCGCCTGCAAAAGCCGAGGCAAAGCCCGCAGCAAAGGCCGAGCCCAAGCCTGCGGCGAAGCCGGCCGCAAAGCCCGCTGCCGCGAAGGTCGAGCAGAAGGCGAAGCCGGCCGAGAAGGCGCCTGCAAAAGCCGAGGCAAAGCCCGCAGCAAAGGCCGCGCCCAAGACCGAGGCCAAGCCGGAGCCGAAGGCAGAGCCCAAGGCCGCGGCCAAGCCGGAGCCGAAGGCCGCACCGGCACCAAAGCCGGAGCCCGCTCCTCTCCCCCAGCCGCGCCGCTCCATCGCCTTCATAGGGTCCGAGTGCTACCCGTTCGTGAAGACGGGCGGCCTGGGCGACGTCATGTACGCGCTGCCGAAGGCCCTCGTGAAGCAGAACTGCGACGTTAAGGTCATCCTGCCGCGCTACGCCTGCATCAAGCAGGAGTGGCAGGAGAAGATGGTGTACCGCGGGGCGTTCGACATGGACCTTTGCTCCGACGGGCGCAGCTTCTACGTGGGCATCATGGAGTACGTGGACGAGTCCGGCGTGGTGTACGACTTCATCGACAACCAGGACTTCTTCAGCTATGGCAACCCGTACACCAACCTGGTGGACGACATCCCCAGGTTCTGCTACTTCAGCAAGGCCGCGCTCGCCGCGCTCAACTTCCTGGACTGGACGCCCGACGTAATCCACTGCCACGACTGGCAGGCGGGGCTCGTGCCGCTGTTCCTGAAGACCATGTTCCAGAACACGGAGCTCGGCCGCTCCAAGGTGGTCCTCACCATCCACAACCTGCGCTTCCAGGGCAAGTACAACATCCCCACCATCAAGTACTGGACGAACCTGCCCGACTACGTCTTCAACGAGGGCGCGCTGCAGCAGGACTGGACCGAGGCGAACATCCTGAAGGGCGGCCTGGCGTACGCGGACATGATATCGACCGTGAGCGGCACCTACGCGCAAGAGATCCAGAGCCCGGAGTACGGCGAGGGGCTGGACGCGCACCTTCGCTACCACTCCTGGAAGCTGCGCGGCATCGTGAACGGCATCGACGTGGACATCTGGGACCCGGCGCGCGACAAGTTCATCGCCACGCCGTACGACGTCGAGGACGTTATCCAGAAGAAGCGCGAGGACAAGCGCGCCCTGCAGGAGGAGCTTGGCCTGGAGGTGGACGACGGCAAGATGATCCTTGGCCTGATATCGCGCCTGACCGACCAGAAGGGCCTGGACCTGGTGAACGCCGTCATCCCCGGCCTCGTTGACGGCAACACGCAGATCGTGCTTCTGGGCACCGGCGACGCGCAGTACGAGGACTCGTTCCGCTACTACGAGAACGCGTACAAGGGCACCGTCTGCTCGAACATCATGTACGACGAGGCGCGCTCGCACCAGATCTACGCCGGCGTCGACGCGCTCATGGTACCGTCGCGCTTCGAGCCCTGCGGCCTGACGCAGCTCATCGCCATGCGCTACGGCACCATCCCCATCGTGCGCGAGACCGGCGGCCTGAAGGACACGGTCGAGCCGTACAACAAGTTCAGCAACCAGGGCAACGGCTTCACGTTCGACCGCTACGACGCCGGCCTGCTGTACGACGCCATCAACCGCGCGAAGACGCTGTTCTTCACGAACCGCTTCTGCTGGGACGAGATGGTCCAGCGTGACATGGCGAAGGACGTGAGCTGGGAGAGGTCCGCGAGGCAGTACCGCGACCTGTATCTCGAGCTGACGCAGTAGCCGCGGCGCGACCGCACGCGGCCCCACGGCGGGCCCGCACCCGACAGAGGGCCCACGGCATCACATGGCCCGGCCCCCGCGACGCGAAAGCCACCGCGGGGGGCCGGGCCTCGCCTTGCGCGGGGCGAGAAGGGCGTGGCCTACGCGGATGCCGGCGCGTCGGGACGGCCGTCCTTCTCGCCCGCAGGCGCTGCGTTTGTAGGCGATCCGTCCGCAGGCGCTGCGTCACGCTCGCCCGGCACCACGACGGCGCCCGTGCCCTCGAGGAGCGCCAGGCAGTCCGGGTAGGTGAAGCGCGCGCCCTGCACGCGGTTGCGCAGGAGGCTCAGGCGGTAGCCGCGGGCGCCCGTGAGGTTTGCCCGCTGCATGCGGCAGTCCGCAAAGCAGGTGCCGGAAAGGTCGCAGCCGCGCAGGTCGCAGTCGCGCAGGTCGCACGCGTCAAAGCGGCTGTTGCGCACGCTGCTGCCCGCGAAGGTGCCCCCGCGCAGGTTGAGCCCGTCGAACGCGTTTCGCTCCAGGCGGCACGAGCGCACGCCGGAAAGCGCGGAGCCGCCGCGGTCCTCCGGCCACCAGAGCGCCCAGTCCACGCCGGAAAGCTCGCAGTCCTCGAAGTCGCACGCGCGCAGGAAGCTGTTCTGTGCGCGCGGGTCCGCTATGCGGCATCCCACGAAGCTGCACTCCTCGAACGTGCAGCCCCCAAACGAGCACCCGTCCGCGACGCAGCCCACGAACTCGCAGCGCAGGAAGCGCTCGTGCGCCACGATCTGCCCCACGAGCTCCACGCCCTGAAAGCGCCTCTCGTCCACGACCTTTTCCCTCATATAACCCCTGGCTGCCAGATTCCTGCAAACGCTGGAAACTATAGCCCATGTCCGCGGCGCGCGCCACGCGGCACCACCGCCGTGCCCGGGCGCGTGCGCACAATGTGGAGCCGCGCCTTCCCAAGGCCCGCCGTCAGGTTTTTGGCCCACGCTCGTGTTGTAGGCGAGCGCTCACAAACGGAAAAGAGGACATCATGCCTAGAACAAGAGGCCGCGAGGAGGAGGTGCAGCGGGAGGCCCGGCGCCTCGTGGAGACGTACGGCAACCTCGCAATGCGGCTTGCCTACACATACCTTGGCTCGCGGCAGGACGCGGAGGACGTGAGCCAGGACGTGCTCTGCAAGCTCATCTGCAGGCGTCGGCCGTTCGAGAGCCCGGAGCACGAGAGGGCGTGGGTCATCCGCTGCACCGCGAACGCCTGCAAGGACGAGCTCCGCAGCGCGGCCAGGAGCCGCAACGTCGCCCTGACGGCGGCGGGCGAGGTCGCGGACCAGTCCGCCCAGGTGGAGGACCTGGTGGAGAAGAGCGAGCTTCCCGGGCGGGTGACCGCCGCGGTGATGCGCCTTTCTCCCCCGTACCGCGAGGCGGTGTACCTGTACTACTACGAGGGGATGAGCATCAGGCAGATAGCGCGGGCCACGGGGGCGACGGAGGCCGCCATCACGAAGAGGCTGAGCCGCGCCCGCGCGGAGCTGCGCAAGAGCTTGGAGGAGAAGAGCGATGGAAACCACGATGAGGGCGTATCGGGACGAGATGGATCGGGTCTCTCTTTCTTCCAAAAGGATGAGCCAGATGGCCCAGGCCGTGGCCTCGGCCGCGCTGTCTGCGACTGACGCCGCGCAGGGCGAGAGGGGCGGCGCGTGTCGCCCGGGCGTCCGCGGCAGGGCGGCGGGCGTGCGCAGGCGCCCGAGGTTTGCCGTCGCTGCCGTGGCCGCCGGCCTCGCGCTTGCCGTGGGCATGGGCGGCTACGCTTACGCGAGCGGCCAGCTGGTGAGCGTGGCAAGCGCCTTCGACGACGTGTTCCTGGGGTCGACGGCGCCGACCAAGGTGAGGAACAAGGTCGGGCGCCCGGTGGACGCGGTCGCCACGAGCGACGGCGTGACCATCAGCGCGGACGCCATCATGGGAGACGAGCACAACTACGCCGTGGTGTACAGTATCCGCCGTGCGGACGGCAAGCCCCTGGGCAAGGTCGCGACGAACGCGAACGGCACGCTCACGATCGACGGCAAGACTCCGAACGCGGACTTCGACCAGAGCGTGGACGGCACATCCGGCGCGGGCGGAGAGAGCTACTTCTACGACGCGGACCCCAGCGACAACGCGATCCAGATGGTCACGAAGATGACGACAGACGCAAACGTGATCGGCGCCACCATGAGGACGAGCTTCAGGGGCATCACCCTGCAGGACAAGGGCTACCACGACGCAGGCACCATCGCCACGGGCAGCTGGAACCTGAAGTTTAAGCTCAACTACGAGAGCGACTCCGTGAGCCTGAAGCCCACGGGCAGCCTCGAGGTCGCCGGGACCAGCGGCAGCGTGCAGGGCGTGAGCGTATCGCCCGTCGGCGTCACGATCGACTACACCGTGAACGGCACCGAGAAGGCGCCCGCGAGCGGCAGGTGGTCGCCGAAGTACCTTGACCTGGGCGACATCACCGTCACGATGAGGGACGGCACCACCATGACCGTGCCCACCGGCGCCGCGAGCTCGAGCGAGAAGGACGGGAAGACCGTGGTGAGCATGGGCTCCTTCTTCGACCGCGTGGTCGACCCGAGCGACGTCGCGTCCATAAGCTTCGCTGGCGTCACCGCGACGGCGTAGTGAGCGAGGAGGCGGCACTTCTCGCCCAGGGGGCGTGAATGTAGGACAGAGCACGGACAAGGCCCCGTCGGACGTTCCGGCGGGGCTTTCTTGTGCCGCGCGCGATTGCGCCGCGGGGATGTAGACTGTCTGGAGGAGGGCGCCACCGCCGGCGCACCCACGCGCAAGGTGTTGCGCGGGCGGCGCTACAGCTGGGCGTCGACGTGCTGGGCGAGCATCTCCTTCGGCATGCCACCCACCAGCCGGTCGACGACCTTGCCGTCCTTGATGATGAAGAAGCTGGGGATGCTCATCACGTCAAAGGCAGACGCAAGCTCCGGCTGCTCGTCGGAGTTGACCTTGCCCACCTTGAGGCGGCCGTCGTACTCTTTCGCGAGCTGCTCCACCACCGGCATCATCGCGCGGCAGGGCCCGCACCAGTCCGCATAGAAGTCCACCAGCACGGGGACGTCGCTCCCAAGCACCTCCGACTCGAAGTTCTCCTTCGTGAACCTGTACTCCATGGTTGCTCCTCTCTTGTTGGCGCCTTGCGCCTTGGTCGTTGACACCACTGTACGTGGTATGTTTTCCTGAGCAAGTACGCAGTTTGGATATACGTGGTAAGGAAAGACTGACCATGGCAGCCACCAGCAAGAATGCTGCTCGCACGACCACGGCGGCACATGCGAAGAATCCGTCGCCCTGCCTGGCGAGCGCGGACCCCAGCGTCACCGGGTCTGGCTGCGCGCTGCGGCGCGTGCTGGACGCGGTGGGAGGCAAGTGGAAGATCCTGCTGATCGTGGCGCTGTCGCAGGCGGACGAGCTGCGCTACGGCGAGCTGCGCCGCCTGGTGTTTGGCATCACCAACACCATGCTGGCGGCCTCGCTCAGGGAGCTGGAGGCCGACGGCCTGGTGCTGCGCACGCAGTACGCCGAGATGCCGGTCCGCGTGGAGTACAGCCTGACGCCGCAGGCGCGCGAGCTGGTGCCCATACTGATGCAGCTGAGGGACTGGGGCGAGAAGAACCTGTAAACGCGGCGGAAGGCAGGTGCCAGACCGCGCCGACGGCCGGCGGCAATCGACCCGCGCCGCGGTGGGCGCGACAGCGCAGGCGTCAGCGCGGGCCGGCCCCGCCCCTGCCGCACCGCATGCGGGGCAGCAAGAACGCAAGCGCCACGGCGGTGCCCGCGGCCGCAAGCGCGCCTCCCACCATGCCCACGGATGCGACGCCCAGGCGCGCCACGGCAACGCCACCAAGGGCGGTGCCGCCCCCTATGCCCAGGTTGTACAGGCCGGAGTATATGGCCATGGCCACCGTGGCCTCCTCCGGGCGCGCGAAGTCTATGAGCACCGCCTGGAACGCGATGCCGTAGCCCATCTGGCACGCGCCCCACGCCACGAGCGCCGCGACCATGCCCACCGGCGACGCGGCAGCAGGCAGCAGCAAGAACAGCACGGCGGACTCGCCCAGAAGGCTCGCCGCCAGGAAGACGCGTCGGTTGCCGTCGTACAGGCGCGAGAAGAGCACGCTTCCCAGCAGGCCCGCGCAGCCAAACGCGGAGAGCGCCAGCGTGACGCCGCGCGCGGGGAGTCCCGCCACGCGCAGCAGGAACGGCTCCACGTAGCTGTACGCCGCGAACTGACCGGCCGCCAGGAAGACCGTCACCACGTACAGCGCCACGAGAGACCCGTTGCGAAGGAGCCCCGGCAGCTGCCCCACGCGAAAGCGCTCCCCCGGCCCCATGGACGGAAAGACGAGCGCAAGGTATGCGAGCGTGGCGACCGCCGCCGCGCCCATGGCGGCAAACGTCATGCGCCAGCCCAGCGCGAGGCCGATGGCGCGCCCCAGCGGCATGCCCACGATCTGCGCGACGGAGCTGCCCGTGGCCACGAGGCCTATGGCCGCGGACGACGCGCGCGGGTCCACCACGCGCGCGGCCACCACCATCACCACGGCCCAGAACACGCTGTGCGCGGCGGCCACCACCAGGCGCGCCGCCACCAGCAGCCAGAACGTGGGCGCGGCGGCGCACAGGAACTGCCCGGCGGCGAACACCGCGAGCAACCCCAGCATGAGCCGCCTGAACCCCACGCGGGACGCGAGCACCATGAGCGGCAGCGACATGAGCATGACGCCCCACGCGTACACCGAGATCATGTGCGCGGCGCCCTCCTCCGCAAGCGAGAAGGACGCGCCGATGTCCGTGAGCAGCCCGATCGGGACGAACTCCGACGTGTTGAACACGAACGCCGCGACCGCGAGCCCCGCGAGCGCCAGCCACTGCCTGGGCTGGATCCGCCCGTCCTTCTCGTCCGCGGCGCCCTCCGCCCCTCCACGGGCGCCGCTCCTGCTAGATGCCGCCATCGCACTCCCCTCGCCTTCCGTAACGGACTGTCCAGTCTAGCCGTTCGGGGCGAGGCGCGGGCGGCGCAAGGCGGCGCGCACGGCGTCCGCGCGCGACATGGCAGGCGCGGGTGCCCGGTCGCCTGCCGTGCACCCGCGCCGCCTGTCGTCCGGGACCTACAGGCGTGCGCCCGGCACGCGCGCTGGGGGGCACCGGCGACGGGAGAGGAGAGTGATTCGTCGCCGTGCTCACGCGCCGGCCGCGGCCCTGGCCGTGGTCCCTCGTGAACCATTTCGGGGCGATACCCCGCAAACCCCCGCAGCCTAATACCTACTTGCTAACTAGGAATTTGTTGACACCCGTTATACCGCCTCCCGCGGCGCCGGTCAACCTTGGGTGCATTCGGCATTTTCGATCGCGGGCGTTCGGTGCGCGCGATGGCGGGCCGAAACCTTTGCGGCCTTGCATTTGACACAGGCGTCATCGCATTTTACGCACCGCAACTACCTGAGCAAACAACCGTCCACCGACGATTCCGACCGGTTTGGGAACGCTCGGTGGGCCGCTGGGTAAGAGAGGAGCATTGCTGTCAGAGCGGCCATGCCGCAGAAAGGAAACCGCATGGACATCAAGAAGGTAACCGTCGCCGGCGGCGGCGTGCTGGGGAGCCAGATCGCGTTCCAGAGCGCGTACAGCGGATACGACGTCACCATCTGGCTGCGCACGGAGGCCTCCATCGGACGCTGCCAGCCGAAGCTCGACTACCTGCACGCCACGTACCTCAAGACGCTCGACGCCATGAAGGAGAGCCCGGCCGCCTACGCGTACGGCCTCATGCCACGCGAGGACGTGACCCCGCAGAGCTGCGAGGACGCGAAGGCGAAGGTTGAGGCGGCATACGCCAACATCAGGCTCACCACGGACTGGGACGAGGCGTTTGGCGACGCGGACCTGGTGATCGAGGCCGTGGCGGAGAACGTGGAGCAGAAGGTGGCGTTCTACACCGAGCTCGCGAAGCACCTGCCCGAGCGCACCATCATCGACACGAACTCCTCCACCCTGCTGCCCTCGCAGTTTGCCGAGGCCACCGGCCGCCCGGAGAAGTTCCTGGCGCTGCACTTCGCGAACGAGATCTGGTCGCACCCCACGGCCGAGGTCATGCGCCACGCCGGCACCGGCGACGAGGCGTTCGAGGCCACGATCGCGTTTGCGGCGTCCATCCGCATGATCCCGCTGCGCGTGAACAAGGAGCAGCCGGGCTACCTGCTGAACTCCATGCTCGTGCCGTTCCTGAGCTCCGCCGAGGCCCTGTGGGCCAACGACGTCGCGACGCCGGAGGACATCGACCGCGCCTGGACGCTGGGCACGGGCGCCCCCGCCGGCCCGTTCCGCATCCTGGACATCGTGGGCCTGACCACGGCGTACAACATCGGCATCATGGACCCGCGCGCCAAGGACCCCAGCACCGTCCAGGCGAGGGTCGCGGCAAAGCTGAAGGAGAAGATCGACCGCGGCGAGCTGGGGCTCAACGCGGGCAAGGGATTCTACGAGTACCCGAAGCAGTAGCCTGGGCGAGACGGCCTCCCAGGCCGTGACATCCCGTGGACGAGGGACGCCCCGGACCGGACGCGAACGCGCCGGCCGGGGCGTCCCGCCCTTCTCGCCCGCCGGCAGCGCGCCTACATGACGCCCGCCGCCCCCGCAAGCATCGTTGCGTACCTCACAAACACAACATGCGGTATGTAGATGGCTCCACGCCACCACTTGTGCCACCTTTATTGCTACTTGTTTGATAGCATTTGTTGCGGGGCGACGCCCCATGTGACTGACGAGTGTACGCGCCGGCACGGCGCGCTGGCAGATGGGAACACGACGGTGGTAACGAAGCGAGACGGAAGGGTCGAGCCCTACGACAGGCGCAAGATCGGCGCCGCCATGCGAAAGGCGCTCGCGGAGGTGGGCGACGGCACGGCAGAGGACGCCGGTGCGCTCGAGGCGCTGCTTGCGGCGGTGGAGGCGCACCTGGGCGCGGACGACGCGCAGGACGTCGAGTCCATCCAGGACCTCGTGGAGCGCACCCTGATGGAGAGGGGCCACTACGACGCCGCGAAGGCGTACATCCTGTACCGCCACCGCCGCTCCGAGCTCAGGGCCGCGAGGCGGGCGATCTGCGAGCTCGCGTTCCCCTGCGCCCGGGACGCGGCCGCGGGCGAGGGCGGCGCGTCCTTCTCGCCCGACGGGGTCGAGGGAATGTCGCACGCGCTCGACGCCGTGCTGGACAGGGTCTCGCGGGAGTTCGACCCCGCGACCTACCCGCTCTCCGCGCTCGCGGCGAAGTTCTCCGGCTTCGCGAAGCCGTCCATGGGGGCGGACGAGCGGGCGGACGCCCTGGTGCGGGCCGCCGTGGAGCTCACGAACGCCGAGGCGCCGGAGTGGTCGCGCATAGCGGGCAGGCTGCTGGCGCTTGTGGCGGCGTGGCGCCTTCGCCGGCAGGAGCGCGCCCGCGGCATCGACGGCCTCTATGGCAAGCTCCGCTACCTCACGGACCAGGGGCTGTACGGGTCGTACGTACTTGAGGGCTACACGCGCGACGAGATAGAGCTCGCGGCCACGTGGATCGACGACAGCCGCGACGACCTTCTGGACTACCCCGGCCTCGACCTGCTGCTGAAGCGCTACGTGGTATGCAGCCACGACCACGTGCCGCTGGAGTCCCCGCAGGAGATGTTCATGGGCATCGCGCTGCACCTGGCGCTTCGCGAGGAGGCGGGCGCCCGCATGGGGTGGGTCAGGCGCTTCTACGACATGCTGAGCCGGCTTGAGGTCACCATGGCCACGCCGACCCTCTCGAATGCGCGCAAGCCCCACCACCAGCTGTCCAGCTGCTTCATCGACACCGTGCCCGACAGCCTGGAGGGCATCTACCGCAGCGTGGACAACTTTGCCCAGGTGTCCAAGTACGGCGGCGGCATGGGCATGTACCTGGGGAAGGTGCGCGCCAAGGGCGGCAGCATCCGCGGCTTTCAAGGCGCGGCCGGCGGCGTCGTGCGCTGGATACGCGTGATAAACGACACGGCCGTCGCCGTGGACCAGCTGGGCGTGCGCGCGGGCGCCGTCGCGGTGTACCTGGACGCGTGGCACCGCGACCTGCCCGAGTTCCTGCAGCTGCGCACCAACAACGGCGACGACCGCATGAAGGCGCACGACGTGTTCCCCGCGGTGTGCTACCCGGACCTGTTCTGGCGCATGGCGCAGGAGGACCTTAACCAGCCGTGGCACCTCATGTGCCCGCACGATATCCTGGTGGCGCGCGGATACGCGCTTGAGGACTACTATGGCGAGGAGTGGGAGCACCGCTACCTGGAGTGCGTGGCCGACCCGCGCATACCCAAGCGCACCGTCACGGTGAAGGACGTCGTGCGCCTGGTGCTGCGCAGCGCCGTGGAGACCGGCACGCCGTTCGCGTTCATGCGCGACGCCGTGAACCGCGCGAACCCCAACCCGCACGCCGGCATGATCTACTGCTCGAACCTCTGCACCGAGATCGCCCAGAACACGAGCGAGATCCAGGGCGTGAGCCAGGAGGTCGTGACGGAAGACGGCGACACCGTGGTCGTCACCACCACGCGCCCCGGCGACTTCGTGGTGTGCAACCTCGCGAGCCTGTCGCTCGGGCGGCTGCCGGTGGAGGACGACGCGTACCTGGCGAAGACCGTGCGCACGGCCGTGCGCGCGCTGGACAACGTGATCGACCTCAACTTCTATGCGCTGCCGTACGCGAAGGTCACGAACCGCCGCTACCGCTCCATCGGGCTCGGCGTGTCCGGCTACCACCACATGCTCGCGAGGCGCGGCATCGGCTGGGAGACGCAGGCGCACCTCGACTTCGCGGACGATGTGTTCGAGCGCATAAACCGCCACGCCATCGAGGCGTCGTGCGAGCTCGCGCGCGAGCGCGGCGCATACGAGAAGTTCGAGGGCTCGGACTGGCAGACGGGCGCCTACTTCAGCAAGCGCGGCTACGACTCCCCGGCGTGGCGCGAGCTCGCCGCGCGCGTGGCCAGGCACGGCCTGCGCAACGCCTACCTCATCGCCATCGCGCCCACGAGCTCCACCTCGATCATCGCGGGCACCACGGCCGGCCTCGACCCCGTGATGCGCAAGTTCTTCCTGGAAGAGAAGAAGGGCGCCATGCTCCCGCGCGTCGCGCCGGAGCTCTCGCCCAGGACGTGGTGGTACTACAAGCCCGCGCACTACATCGACCAGACGTGGAGCATGCGCGCGGCCGGCGTGCGCCAGCGCCACATAGACCAGGCCCAGTCCGTGAACCTCTACATCACGAACGAGTACACCATGCGCCAGGTGCTGGGCCTCTACCTCGAGGCGTGGCGCGACGGCGTGAAGACCGTCTACTACGTCCGCAGCAAGTCGCTCGAGGTGGACGAGTGCGAGAGCTGCTCCAGCTAGCGGGCCACCACGGCCGGCAGACCCGCCTGCCGGCACGCGGCGCGACGACAGGCACGACCACACACGAAGGGAAGACCATGCAGCACACGAACCCCACGCCCCTCTCGCCTAAGGCGCTCTTCAACCCCAACGGCGATACGGACGTGCGCCGGCGGCGCCTCATAGGCGGCAACACCACCAACCTGAACGACTTCAACAACGTGAGGTACGCGTGGACCACGGACTGGTACCGCCAGGCCATGAACAACTTCTGGATCCCGGAGGAGATCAACCTCTCGCAGGACGCGAAGGACTACCCCAACCTCACGCCCGCGGAGCGCACCGCGTACGACAAGATCCTCTCGTTTCTGGTGTTTCTGGACTCGCTGCAGACGGCGAACCTCCCCAACGTGGGCGAGTTCATCACCGCGAACGAGGTGAACCTGTGCCTGCACATCCAGACGTTCCAGGAGTGCGTGCACTCGCAGAGCTACTCGTACATGCTGGACACCATCTGCAGCCCGGAGCAGCGCAACGACATCTTGTACCAGTGGCGCACCGACGAGCGCCTCCTGGCGAGAAACACGTTCATCGGGAACCTCTACAACGAGTTCCAGGAGCGGCGCGACGCGCCCGCGCTGCTTCGCGTGATGATGGCGAACTTCATCCTGGAGGGCGTGTACTTCTACTCTGGCTTCATGTTCTTCTATAACCTCGCACGCAACGGCAAGATGCCCGGCAGCGCGCAGGAGATCCGCTACATCAACCGCGACGAGAACACCCACCTGTGGCTGTTCCGCAACATGATCCTGGAGCTGCAGAAGGAGGAGCCGGGGCTGTTTACGCCCGAGGCCATCGAGGACCTGCTGCAGATGCTCGTGGAGGGCGTGCGCCAGGAGGTGGCCTGGGGAACGTACGTGATAGGCGACGACATCGCCGGCCTCACGAGCCAACAGGTGAGCGACTACATCCACTACCTGGGAAACCTGCGCTGGAGCTCCCTGGGCTTCGGCACGCTGTGGCCGGAGCACGCGCAGGAGCCGCCGGACATGGCGTGGGTCTCGCAGTACAGCGACGCCAACATGGTGAAGACGGACTTCTTCGAGGCGCGCTCGACCGCGTACGCAAAGTCGACCGCGCTGGTGGACGACCTGTAAGGCAGGGGGACGGGCGAGAGGGACGCGAGGACGGGGGCGCGCCCTTCTCGCCTACCTGCGCGCCGTGCCCTCAAGCACCAGCATCACCGCGCCGAGAAGGACGATGGCGACGCCGCTGATGCCAAACCATGCGCTCACGCCAAGCTCCTCCGCCACGGGCGACGCCACCGCAAGACCGACGGGAGTCGACACCATCGAGACGATCTGGAACGCCGAGAACGCCCGGCCGAGCTTCTGGGGAGCGATGCTCTTCTGCATGTACGCCACGATGGGCACGTCGTAGCAGGTGGCCGTTGCCCCCATCGCGCCGCAGAGCACCGCAAACGCCACCCAGCCGCCGAAGCTCTTGGGCAGCAGGCCGCAGGCGAGGCAGGTGGCGCCCAGCGCCACCGTCGCCTTAAACGACGCGCGCACCTCGTTTGCGAAGTTCGCCTTCGCGACCACGAGGGCGTCGCGCAGCTCGCGGACGGGATGGAGCCTTGGGCGCTCCCCCTTTGCGCGGTGGTCGGCAACGGGAACGACGCCGAGCGTGGCGGAAGCGACGAGCGCGCCCGCGAGGTCCGTCACCAGGATGAGCGCCAGCGGAAACGCCGCGAAGAGCGCGCCGCCGACCACGGGTCCCAGGACGTACGAGGCGCTGCTGATGGCCTGCGACATGCCGCCGGCCTCCACGAGCGACTCCTCCGGAACGATCTGTGGGACCATGGCCTGCATCGCGGGCGCCTGAAACGCGGTCGCGGCCGCGCGGGCGGCGAGAAGCGCGATGACTGCGGCGACCGAGACGCCCCATGAGCCCATGGCCAGCCGGGAGCCGGGTGGCCGGAGGCGTTCCACGTGTTCGACAGCCTCCCGAACCTGCAGGTCGCGTGGTCGGCCGACCTCGCGCACGGCATCGAGCGTGGCCCGACCTCGTGGGAGGCCAGACGCTCGTCGCGTTTACGCGGTAGGCGCGGCGATGCCGTCACCTACCGAAACGGCGCCGCCCACACGGCGTGCCCCTTCTAGAATCAGGCCACCCACATCCCTTTAGGAGGAGTAATGCAAGACAGCTACGCAGCCCTCAACAGCCCGTTTGCCATAGGAAAGGTCAAAATCAAGAACCGCTTCGTGATGGCGCCGACCACCACGGGCGCCTACCTCGCGCCAGACGGATCCTTCAGCAAGGAGGGGATCGAGTACTTCGTGCGCCGCGCCCAGGGCGGCATGGGCCTCGTGCAGACCGGCGCCCTCATGACGGACTACAAGATCGACGAGCCCGGCGCCCTCGGCCCCTCGTTCATGGCGACGCCCGCGTCCCGCCAGGCGTTCATCGTAAGCTCCGCCGCCCTTCTCGCCCGCCTCGAGGCGTACGGCGCCAAGATGTTCATCCAGATCTCCGCTGGCCTCGGGCGCAACAGCCCCGGCTCCTATGGCCCCAGCGCCAACCCGTACTTTGGCACCACGGACAAGATGAACCCGGTCCTCACGACGGAGGACGTGCGCGAGAAGATCAAGATGATGGTGGACGCAGCCCGCGTGGTACAGCAGGCGGGATACCCCGGCGTCGAGCTTCACGCCATACACTGGGGCTACCTGCTTGACCAGATGGCGTCCTCTCTCACGAACCGCCGCACGGACGAGTACGGCGGAGACCTGCACGGCCGCATGCGCATGTGCACGCAGATCGTCCAGGGCATAAAGGAGTCGTGCGGCGACGACTTCGCCGTGACGGTGCGCCTGGGGCTGAAGGCGTACGCCAGGGGCTTTAACCAGGGCTCGATCGACGGCGAGGGCGAGGCCTGGCGCACGCTTGAGGAGGGCGTCCAGATCTGCCGCATCCTGGAGGAGGCCGGCGTGGACGCGCTCGACGTGGATACCGGCGTGTACGACAGCTTCTACTATGCCTGCCCGCCCATGTACGTGAAGCGCGGCTACATGGAGGACATCGCACGGGCCGCGAAGGAGGCCGTGGGCATCCCCATCATCTGCGGCAGCCGCATGGGCGACGTCGACGCGGACGAGCGCTGCATCGAGGAGGGCGCCTTCGACGCCATCGCCATCGGCAGGCCGATGCTCGCCGACCCCGACCTGCCCAAGAAGGTCGCCATCGGCCGCCCGGACAAGATCCGCCCCTGCATCGCGTGCAACCAGGGCTGCCTGCTCCGCCTGTTCCAGGGCCTGCCCAGCGGCTGCGCCGTGAACCCCCTCGTCGGCCGCGACAAGGACTACGCGCCCACGCCGGCGCTCGTGCGCAAGAGTGTCGTGGTGGTGGGTGGCGGCGTCGCCGGCATGGAGGCGGCGCGCACCTGCGCCATGCGCGGCCACCGCGTAACGCTGTTCGAGAAGGGCGAAGAGCTCGGCGGACACCTCATCAGCGGCGGTGCACACGACTTCAAGGGCGAGGTGCGCGAGCTCAACCTCTGGTACCAGGGCGAGCTGGACGACTGGGGCGTCGACGTGCGCATGGGCGTCGAGGCCACGCCGGAGCTGGTCGACGGCCTCGCGCCGGACGCCGTCATCCTGGCGAGCGGCTCCTCCGCCGTGATGCCGCCCATCCCGGGCATCGACCACCCCAAGACCCTCGGCTGCATCGACGCCCTCCTGCACGAGGAGCGCGTCGGCCGGCGCGTCGTCGTGGTCGGCGGCGGCCTCGTGGGCTGCGAGATCACGCTCGACCTCGTAAACAAGGGGCACGACGTCACCATCGTGGAGGCGCTGCCGCAGATCCTGAGCTCCGGCCCCGCGGTGCCGCTGCCAAACGCCATGTACCTGCGCGACGCGTTCGCCCACCACGGCACGCCCGTCCTCACGAACACACGCATCTCTTCCGTGACGGACGCGGGCGCCGTGGTCCAGGGTCCGGACGGCGTAAGGACGCTACCTGCGGACACCGTGGTAATCGCGGTCGGCTTCAGGCCCAACCCGTCCATGGCGCCCGACCTGCGCGGACACGGGTACGAGGTGTTCGAGATCGGTGACGGGCGCCACGTGGGCAACATCCTCACGGCCATTTGGGACGCGTACGAGGTCGCGCACACGATCTAGCAAAGGCGCGCGGCGAGAAGGACGATGCAGCCGCTGGCGGGGTTTCCGGATTCCGGATGCCCCGCCAGCTCATATCGTTCGCCATTCTCCTACATGCCGCATCTCCCACACGCCGCTCTCAACCCCGCGGAGCGTCATACGTAATCGTTCGAGAGCCCGTACTCCTCGAGGAGTCGCCTCATCATCTCCGGATCTCGCATTGCCTCCTCGAGCTCCCGCTCGCGGCCGTCCGCCATGAGTCTGGACGTCAGGGCCATGGCCCTTGAGAAGCCCTCTTCGTTGCCTTCGGCCTTGCCCTCGGCTATGCCTTCTGCCCTACCTGCAGCCATACCTTCGGCCCTGCCTTCGTCGCGCGCGTCCGCAAACTCGTTACGATACTTCTCGGACCAAAGCATCCTGAATCGCCTCCACCTGGGGTCGTCGCGAAAGCCGCACACGGCGTCGTCCACGCTTCGGACGAAGTCGCTTCCAATCACATTATCATCCCGCAGGTAGCTCATGAACGCGTCGAATCCGTCGCCGAAGTCGCCCTTCGTGCCCTCCGCGTTCACGAACACGATGCTCGTCCCGTCTCCCAGCGGCTCGCCGTCCTGCTCGCATTGCCGCGGGTAGTTGTAGCGCTTCCATCCCCGCCCAAACGGGTCGTGAGCACAGATGAACACCACGACGACGTTTCCCGCGTCGCCAAAGCGTTGGCCTCGATCCAACAGGCTCGCATCCACCAGCGAGAGGTACCTGCGCGCCCTTCGCGCGATGTCCGGGTCCGCGCCGTTCTGCATCTCCACGTCGTAGACGTTGCCGTCGACGTCCCACACCAGCAGATCCACTACCCCGGCCCGCGACGCGGGGCCAAAGTCCACGAGCTCCTGTCGCTCGACCATCCTGAGGTCCCTTACCTTGATCCCAAGGAGGACCTCCACAAGCCCGCGGCAGAGCCCCAAGTCCTGGAAGACGGTCCCAAACATGAAGTCGTCCGTGATTCCCATCGTGCTGAAGTCAAGTCCCTATCGCATCCCGCGCTCCTCTCGCCGCGCCAACAAGTGGGGGCATGATACAAAATCGGACTTGCAGCTACTTCGCATGCGTCTAGCGGGAACCTTTCCAAGAACTCGGGTGTGAAGAATTTATTAGGACAAATTCCTGTTTACTATCGCCCGCCAATCGGGTATAGTTCCACTAACAAGAAATTGTCCTAATAAAGGCTCAGCCAAACGGGACACGACAGAAAGGATCCACCATGGAATCCAAGCTCAACGCCCTTCTCGCCAACCTCACCGTCGAGTACCACAAGCTCCAGAACCAGCACTGGTACGTAGCCGGAAGCGACTTCTTCCAGGCTCACGCCCAGCTCGAAGAACTCTACGACGGGCTGCTTCCCGCCATCGACGACGTGGCTGAACTCCTGCTGCAGCTGGGTGGAAAGCCCATTGCGTCGCTCGCGGAAGTCCTCTCCACCGCCGACATCGCTGAGCGCGCAGACGAGCCGCTTGCGAGCGCCGAGGCCTTCGCCAGCGTGCGCGAGGACTTCTCGCACCTCCTCGAGCAGGTATCTGCGATAAAGGACCAGGCGGACGCGGAGTCCAACCACCTCGTGAGCGCCAAGATGGACGAGTACATCGCGAGCCTGTCCAAGACGCTGTGGATGCTTCGCCAGCAGGCGGCATAGCCTCGCAAATTCGCAGTTGGCAGGGTGAGTTTCCATCACCTACCGATGTGCGTCGCAGGTAGCACGACAACAAGACGGGAGGCCGGGCAACATGCCGGCCTCCCGCTCGATTTGCCTATCCGCGACCGCCGTCACGGCGTTTTCACGCAGACGCGCCTAGCCTACTTCCCCAGCATCGCGTTGTACGCGGCCATCGTGTAGTAGTTGTACGGCTGGTTGAAGTGCGGAAGGAAGAACACGTCGAGAAGCGCCAGGCGGTCTATCGTGACCCCCTCCTGGATCGCGAGCGAGAACATGTGGATGCCCGCGCTCATGTCGTAGGTGGACGCCATCTGCGCGCCCAGCACCTTGCGCGTGGTGCCGTCGTACACGATGCGTACCTTGACCTCGGGATTCGGCGTCTCTACAAACGTCGCCTTCTGCACCTGCGCAAAGTCGCTCACGCGCGCGTCGTAGCCGGCGGCAAGCGCCTTCTTCTGGGTAAGTCCGGTCGCCACCATCTTCAGGTCGTAGATGCAGATGCCAGAGGAGCCCTGCACGCCGATGCCGTCGACCGCCGTGCCGCACGCGTTGTGTGCTGCCACGATGCCGGAGCGCACCGCGTTCGTCGCAAGCGCGATGTACGCCGGCTCGCCGTCCGCCGCGTTATAGAAGCAGCTGGAGCAGTCACCCGCGGCGTAGACGCCCGGCTTGGACGTCTCCTGGTGGTGGTCCACAAGCAGCGCGCCGTTCTTCATCATCTCGAAGCCAACGAAGCGGAACATCTCCGTGTTCGGCTTGAAGCCAATGCAGACGCATACCATGTCGGCCTCGTGCGTACCCTTGTCCGTCACTACGCGCGTGACCTTGCCACCCTCGCCCTCGTAGCGCAGCACGCGCTCGCCGAAGGCGAGTCCGATCCCATGGTCCGCCAGGTTCTTCTCCATGAGCGCGCTGAACTCCGGGTCAAAGTTTCCTGCCACGCAGGTGTCAGCCATGTCGATGAGCGTCACGTCGCGGCCGTTGCGCCGGAAGGCCTCCGCAAGCTCCACACCAATGTAGCCGGCGCCCACCACCGCCACGCGGCGAATCGCAGGGTCCTTAAGCTTGCGGACGACCTCCTCCGCCTGCTGGAAGAGCTTGACGCGCTGGATGTTCTGGAGGTCCATCCCCTCGACGGGCGGGATGATGGGCTCGGAGCCGGTGGCCAGTATCAGCTTGTCGTACGGCTGGTCGATGGCGGTGCCGTCCGCCGCGACCGCGTGGACCACGTGGGCGTAGTAGTCGATCGACTCCACGCGAGTCTCCATGTGGACGGTCGCGCCCTTCGCCTCGAAGCCCTCCTTCGTCTGGTAGAACAGTCCGTCCGGCTTGGAGATCTGCCCGCCGATCCACAGCGCCATGCCGCATCCCAGGAAGCTGATGTTGCTGTTCTGGTCGAAGATCACGACCTCGTTTTCCGGGTAGTTGTCGAGAATGGTGTTTGCCGCGGCGGTGCCCGCGTGGTTTGCGCCGACGATGACGATCCTGCTCATGGTGGTGGTCTCCCTCCGTTGGCGCGGCAGTGGCCGACGCCGCCAAGACGTAGGCGACCCCAGGACGTGACCCACGACCGTCCCGACTGTCGCCATAATTGCTACTACATAAATAGCATTTATGGGAGGGGACGTCCAGCGCTGTCCGACAGGCGGCGCAACCCACGCCGCCCGCAGGACGACGGGCGCCGCCGCGTGCGACCGGCGCGGAAGGCGTCTCGCTACCGCGTCTCGTTGCGCTCGAAGAACTCCTGCGCGTTCTGGCAGAACATGCGCCGCGCGAGGTCCAGCCCAAAGCGCGACGCGACGCGCGAGAAGAGCGCGGGCACGTCGTCGCAGCGCGCGAGCCAGGCGGGGGTGTCCGACCCGTCGAAGTCGCTGCCCAGGGCGAGGACCTTCTCGCCCCCGAGGGAGAGGAAGTGGTCGATATGCCTGCTGAGCTGGTCGAACGTCACGTCCTTGCCCACGGGTTCGTCCGCGATGAACGCGCGGTAGTAGTTGATGCCCACAAGGCCGCCGCGGTCGCGGATCTCGCCGAACTGGGCGTCCGTCAGGTTGCGCGGGTGCGGGCACATGGCGCGGCTGTTGGAGTGCGACGCCACGAACGGTCGCGTCGCCACGCGCAGCAGGTCCGCGAAGCCCGCGTCGTTCAGGTGGCTCACGTCCACCACGATGCGGCGGTCCTCCAGCGCGCGCACGACCTCACGGCCGAAGTCGGACATGCCGTCAGCCGTGTCGTTGCCGGACGCGATGTCGTTCTTCCCGTTCCACGTGAGCGTCAGCATCTTCACACCATCCGCCGCGAGCTCGTCCACCACGGCAAGGTCGCGCCCGATGGGAGACCCGTTCTCCACCGTGAGCATCGCGGCGACGCTCCCCCACGCATGGGCCGCCTGCGCGCTGCGGGCGTCCTCAGTACGCGCGAGGCTGCACGAGTTCGTGGCTGTCTGCCGCTTGAAGTAGTCCCTCACGTGGCGATAGAACTCCAGCGGCGTGAACGGCGTGTGCGAGAGGTCGTCCGGCACCCACGCGGCATAGCATTGCGTCCATCCCCCGGGCGCCGCCTTCGCCATGCGTCCCGCCGCAAGCGCAAGGTCGTTTTCGACCATGTCTCCGCCCACCGCGTTCGCAAGCTGCGTCGCAAAGGGCTCGACGTCCCTCATGCACAGCGAGTCCAGCGTGTCGCAGTGCAGGTCGAACACCCTCAGCCTGCGCAGCTCGTCCTCCACCTCGGGACTCTGGCACTTCTCGTCCAATGACGCCATGGCTCTCCCTCCAACGTGCCGATTGCTTGCCAATGTAGCACGGCATACCCCGATCCATTGCCCCAGCCCGTCAGAGGTATCGGCCCGTAATGGAGCGCGCGCACCCCTTCGCCCCGGAAGGCGTCCCCGCGTACACGATCTTGCCTCCCGCCTCTCC
Source organism: Parafannyhessea sp. LCP19S3_B1 (assembly GCF_052121955.1). Classification (NCBI taxonomy): domain Bacteria; kingdom Bacillati; phylum Actinomycetota; class Coriobacteriia; order Coriobacteriales; family Atopobiaceae; genus Parafannyhessea; species Parafannyhessea sp. LCP19S3_B1. The sequence continues at coordinate 100,186 of NZ_JBQKDH010000011.1, forward strand.
TCCGCCAGGTCCCATGTCAATCATCCAGTCCGCGTTCGCAATCATGTCCAGGTCGTGCTCGATCACCACGACGGTCGCCCCATGCGACACAAGCGTGTCGAGCACCCCCTCGAGCACCTCCACGTCGTGGGGGTGAAGGCCGATCGTGGGCTCGTCAAACACAAAGAGCGCATCGGTCTGGTCGCGGCCCATCTCCCCCGCAAGCTTCAGGCGCTGCGCCTCGCCCCCGGAGAGCGCCGGCGTCGCCTCGTCAAGCGTCAGGTAGCCAAGCCCAAGGTCGTGCAGCACGCCGAGCTTCCCGCGCACCTTCTTGAGCGACTCCACGCAGCCGAGCGCCTCGTCGACGGTCATCGCCATGAGCTCGGGCAGGCTGTGCTCGCGGGGGGCGGGTGCGTCCTTGCGGGCGCGCGCGAGCGCCCTTCTCACCTGCCACGCGACGCCAGAGAAGCGCGACCCGCGGCAGTCCGGGCACGTCACCTCGACGTCTGGCAAAAACTGCACGTCAAGCGATATGGTTCCCGTTCCGTCGCACGTCGGGCAACGCAGCGACCCCGTGTTGTACGAGAAGTCTCCTGCCCTCAGTCCGCGCGCCTTCGCACCCGCAAACTGCGCGAACGCACGGCGGAGCTCGTCCATCACGCCGGAGTACGTGGCGACGGTGGAGCGCACGTTGGCGCCGATCGGCGTGGAGTCGATCAGGTGCACCCTCTGGATGCCGTCTGCGTCCAGGGATTCGACCTGCCGTGGCAGCCGCTGCCCCTTCGAGCGGGCGACCAGGGCCGGAACCAGGCACTCCAGCACCATGGTGGTCTTGCCCGAGCCCGAGACTCCCGTCACGACCGTGAGCGCGCCCCGGGGAATCCGGACGGAAAGCGGATGCACGGTGTGGACCGCCTTGGTCTCCATCGCTATCGCGCCTTGCGAGAAGAGCTCCCCCTCCGGGCGGACAGCACGCAGGCGCTTGGGCTCCTTTGCCAGCAGATAGGGGGCGATACGCGACGACGGGTTCCCCTCGACCTCGGCGACGCTCCCCTGCGCCACGATCCGCCCTCCGTCGGCGCCAGACCCCGGCCCGACCTCGATCAGGTGGTCCGCATGCTTCAGCACGCGAACGTCGTGGTCCACCACGACCACCGAGTTGCCGTCCGCAAGGAGGTCGTCCATCACGCCAAGCAGCCCCTCCACGTTCGCGGGGTGCAGACCGATCGATGGCTCGTCCAGCACGTACAAAACGCCGGTCGTGCGATTGCGCACGGCACGCGCCAGCTGCACCCTCTGCCGCTCTCCCGTGGAGAGCGTGCTTCCCGCGCGGTCGAGCGAGAGGTACCCAAGCCCCAGCTCCTGCAGGCGCGCGACGGGCTCGTCCAGCGTCGCTATCACCGTGTGAGCCATCGGCCTCACCTCCTCGGGGAGGCTCGGCTCAACCAGCGGGAGCCATGCGGAAAGCTCGTCCAGGGTCTTCTCGGTTACCTCCGCAAGGTTGATGCCAAGCACCTGTGGGTCACGTGCCTTTGCGGAAAGCCGCGTCCCGTGACAGTCGGGACATGGCTCCTCCTTAAGGAACCGGGCGATGCGCTGGTAGGCGCTGTCGGTCTTCGCCTTCGCAAGCGCGTTCTCAACGGAGCGCGTCGCGGAGTAGTACTTGAAGTCGAGCTCCGTGGCGGTGTCGGAGCTCTTCATCGGCACGACCACGTGGCGCTTCTCCGCTGGCCCATGGAAGACGATCTCGCGCTCCCGGGACGTGAGCTCGCGGAAGGGCACGTTGGTGCGCACCCCCATCTCGCGGCAGACGTCCTTCATGAGCGACCACATGAGCGTCCCCCACGGGGCAACGGCGCCCTCGTCTATCGTCTTCGACTCGTCGGGCACGAGCGTCGACTCGTCCACCACGCGCATGACGCCGGTGCCTCCGCACGTGGGGCAGGCACCGTTGCTGTTGAAGGCGAGGTCCTCCGCCCCCTGCCCGTAGAACGATTCGCCACAGACGGGACAGACCATGGGTTTCTCGAGCGCGACGTTCATCGACGGCGGCACCCTGTGACCGTTTGGGCAGGTGTAGGAGCCAACGCGCGAGAAGAGCAGGCGAAGCGAGTTCAGAACCTCCGTCATGGTCCCGAAGGTGGACCTCACCCCCGGCACGGGTGGGCGCTGGTGCAGCGCCAGCGCCGCCGGCACGTATTTGACGAGGTCGACGTCCGCACGTGCCGCCTGCGTAAGACGGCGGCGCGTGTAGGTTGAGAGCGCCTCGAGGTAGCGGCGGGACCCCTCCGCGTAGAGCACCCCCAGCGCAAGCGAGCTCTTGCCCGAGCCCGACACCCCGGCAATCCCCACGATCTTGTGGAGCGGGACCCTTACGTCGACCGAGCGCAGGTTATGCACCCTGGCACCGTAGACCTCGATTTCCTCCGGAACGCATGCAACCATACCCAGCCACCAATCCGCGACATCGTCTTTGTGACGATTGTAGCGGATGGAGCGCATTCGAACAAGCGTTCGTTATAAAAAGTCGCGACGCGAATCTGGGAGGCCGCACATGGCAACCCACCCGTAAAGGAAGCCGCTCCTCTCCCCTGGGGCGAATCTTCGCTACCAGCGCAGCGACAGGCACGTGATGGAGCCGTCGATCTTCTCGAACTCCGTCATCTCGACCTCGATGATCTTGTAGCCCCAGGCCTCGAGCTGCGCCCTCACGCGCGGATACCCCTTCGCCATCACCACGTAGTCGTTTATGCGCACGCAGTCTGCGCCGTACGCCTCCTCGTCCGGCACCTCGAAGATGTTGAACTGCCCGCGCCGGTAGGCCGGCTTCGTCTTGAACTCGCCGCTGACCAGCAGGTTTCCGTCCTCCACGTACGTGCCGCCCGTCTTGAGGTGCAGAATGTGCTCCACGGGGACCTGCTCGGCGGTGTAGCCCCACTCCGCAAGGAAGCCGGAAAACTGGCGGAAGCCCTCGTCGTTGGTGCGGCGCGAGCGGCCCACGTAGTAGTGGTCGCCCACCATCATGACGTCGCCGCCCTCGAGGGTCGCGGGCTCGGTCATGACCTTGATCTGGTCGCTCGAGAAGAACTCGTGCAGCGTGGGCAGCATGAGCGCCGCCTCCTCGCGGCGGGTGGGCGCGCCCGGGCGGTCTGATATGGCGCCGCTCGGCGTGATGACCGCGGTGTCCTCCACGAAGACGGAGTCCGGGTAGTCCTCGAGCGCGGGCAGCACCGTGACCTCGAGGCCGGCCTGCCTAAGCGCCTCGACGTACTGCTCGTGCTGCTCCATGGCCTTCTGGTACATGGGCTTGCCCTTGTTGGTGAAGTCCGCGATGCCGTCGATCACGGAATGCGACGGGCGCCTGACGATTGCGTGGGTGAAGTTGCTTGCCATGGGGCATCCTTTCGCTCTTGCGCTGCTCGCGTACCGATGCCTTATGTATACAAAATGCATGCATGAATGGTCAAGCGGATTCGCGGGACGGGTTGCACTGTTTTGCAAGCGGTAATGTGGCTGTAACAAGCGGTTTTGCAAGGCTCTTTGCATCTGCCGCATCCATTGCATGCACACCCGTACATGTATACAATCGTTCAAAATGGAAGGGGGATTCCATGGCGGGACACGTCTTGGCGCCGCTTAAGCAGCGCGTGTACCAAGAGCTGAGGGCACAGATCGAGCGCGGGGAGCTTGAGCAGGGCGAGAAGGTCGGCGAGCTTGCCGTGAGCGAGGCCATGGGCGTGAGCCGCACGCCGGTGCGCGAGGCGCTCATCCAGCTTGAGGCCGACGGCTACCTGGAGGGCGTGCCGCGCCGCGGGTTCCGCGTGCGGAGCTTTGACGAGCAGAGCGCGCGCGAGGTGTTCGAGATGCTGGGCCCCCTTGACGGGCGCGCCGCGCTGTTGGCCGCGCCGCACATGACGGAGGATGACCTCGCGAACATGGACTTCCTGTGCGAGTCCATGGAGCTGGCCATCGCGGGCGGGCTCACGGAGCGCTACTACAACCTGCAGCGCGAGTTTCACCAGCGCTACATAGACCGCTGCGGCAACGCCCGCCTGCAGAGGGCCCTGTCCGAGCTCATGGGTCAGCTGTCGTCGCGATCGTATGCGCGCGACGACGCACAGGCCCTGGACAACATGCGCGCCGCGAACGAGGAGCACCGCCACATGCTGGGACTCTTCCGCGCGGGCGACGGCGCCGCGCTGCAGGACTACGTGCGCGACGTGCACTGGTCCCTGGAGAACGTGAGGTTCGCGGCCTGGTAGCGAGGGCGCGGGCAAGAGCGAGGCCCTTCTCGCCCGCACGTACTTACAGTCGCATCTAGTCACGCTCCTCTTGCACGGCACCCGTCGCCGCCGCGGGCTCGCCCACGTGCGAGAAGCACCTGGCAAACACGAAGCGCGACACGGGACCTGCCGCAAAGAGGTTCCACAGGAGCGCCATCGGGAAGTTCTTTATGAGCGTGCCCACCCAGATCGCCGGCAGCTGCGCTACGGGCATGCCGCCAAGCACCACGTTGAACAGGATGGCGGCCACAAGGCTCATGGTGGGACACATCACGAGCACGGTGCAGCACGACCGCGCGACGCCCTGCACAAAGGCGCCGTCGCGCTTGGGATCGACCACGCGGCGCGCCAGAGCCGCCCCGCCGCGCGTGCCCCACAGGTTCGAGAACAGCAGCACGAACAGCCACATGTACGACGCCTCGACGAGCGCCCCCAGGAACACGTCGTTCGTCATGTTAGAGAACCCGCCCGGCATGGTGGGGATGCCCATCTTCCACGCGACGTTGTAGACCTCCATGCCGTAGGCCATCGTGACGGACATCAGAATCCCAAAGATGAGTCCCTGCTTCTTGTTTTGTGGCATGCTCTTCTCCCCCTCTCGCCGCGGACCCTCCGCGACACAAAAAGCGTGCGGCCGCCCGTGGGCAACCGCACGCTTTGCCAACTACACCCTGTTGTCGCGGAGGATGGCGTTGTGGGGCACCCGACCGCGACGGCTTTGCGCTACACGCACGCTCAACCATAGCATCCACGGCGCGCCGCGCCGGGCGAGAAGGACCACGCCCGCGCTCGGTGTCGCGCCCGCGGCGGCGCTACGCCCCTTGCCGCGCCGCGCCCGCGTCCGCTCGGCGGCGCACCTCTGCCTCGACCTCCTCCAACGAGACCGCGGCGAGCTGGTCTTCCAGCGCACGCTGCGCGGCTTCGAGGTGGCCGTCCAGCGCGGCGTGGATGTTTCCGCCCACGGGGCACTGCGGGCACGGAGCCTCGTGAAAGTGAAAGAGCGACTTCGCCTCCGTCTGGTCCACGGCTCGCCACAGGTCCAGCAGCGAGATGTCCGCAAGCGGGCGCGCAAGCGTGATGCCCGACTTCCCCTTGCTTGAGCTGATGATGCCCGCCTGCTTGAGCATGCCCATGATTGTGCGCACCATGACCGGGCTCGTGCCAAGGCTCCCCGCCAGAAACGTGCTCGTCACGGGAAGCTTGTCGCCAAAGTAGTCGATTGCGCACACCATGTGTGCGGCCATGGTGAGTCTGCTGGTTATCTGCATGTCATTCTCCTTTGTCTGCCCCCTGGGCGAGAAGCGCCGCCTCCGCGCGTGCGGCACCGCTGTGCTCGCATGCGCACAGCCGCTCGTCGGAAAGGTCGCATGCGTGCCGCTGGCGCGCCACCAGGCGCTCGACAAACTCCGTCGCCGGCCGGGCCAGAATCTCCTGCGGCGTACCATACTGCTGAATCCGCCCTGCGTCCAGCACCAGCACCCGCGTGCCCAGGCGCAGGGCCTCGCCGATGTCGTGCGTCACAAACATGATGGTGATGCCGCACTCGCGGTGGATGCGCGCGATCTCCGTCTGCAGCTGGCCGCGGGTTATCTCGTCCACGGCGCCAAACGGCTCGTCCATCAGCAGGGTGTCCGGGGAGGCCGCAAGTGCGCGCGCTATGCCCACGCGCTGCTGCTGCCCGCCGGAAAGCTCCGCCGGGTAGCGATCCAGCATGTCCTGCGGAAGTCCCACGATGTCCATCCACTTGCTCACGGCCTTCTCCGTGCGCGCGCGGTCGTGCCGGTTGAGCAGGTTCGGCACGTACGACACGTTTTCCTCCACGGTCATGTGGGGAAAGAGCACGCTGCCCTGGATGGCATAGCCTATGCTGCGACGCAGCTCTATCGCGTCCACGTCGCGCACGTTGCGGCCGTCCACCAGCACGTCGCCGGAGGTGGGCTCTATCAGCCGGTTCACCATCTTCAGCGCCGTCGTCTTGCCGCAGCCGGAAGACCCCACGATCGTGAGGAACTCCCCCTTTGCCACACGAAGGTCAAAGTGGGAAAGCACGGTCTTCTCGCCGTAGGCCTTCGTCACGTCGCGGTACTCGATGGCGATGTCTGTGGTCTCGCTCATTTCAGCAGTCCCTTCGCACGCAGGTACTCCCGGGCAACGTCCTCGGGGTCCTCGCCTTTCTCCTCCACCTGGTAGTTCATGCGCGCCATGTCGCTCTCCGTTATGGTGCCGTCCAGCTTCTTCAGCACCGCGCGCAGCTCAGGGTGCTGCTCAAGCACCTTCGTGCGCACGACGTTACCGCACTCGTACGAGGGGAAGAAGCCCTTGTCGTCCTTCAGCACCGTCGCGTTTGCGTGGCTCAGCTTGCCATCCGTCGTGAAGATGATGAGCGCGTCCACGCTCCCCTGCTCCAGCGCGTCATACTTCAGGCCGATGTCCAGCTGCATCGTGGAGCCAAAGCGCATGCCGTACGCCTTGCACAGGGCGTCGTAGCCGTCCGCGCGCTCGAAGAAGTCCGCCTCCGCGCCCAGCTTCAGCCGGTCTGCCACCTTCGCGAGGTCGGAGTACGTCTTGATGCCGTAGCGCTTCGCGACGTCGCTCCTGACGGCGATGCCGTACGTGTTGCCAAAGCCGTACATGCCCACCCAGCTGAAACCCTTCTTGCGGTACCCCGCCTTGAGCTGGCCAAACTCGTCCTCTGAGTACGTGCCACCCTTCTTGAGCACCATGGCCCAGCCCGTGCCGGTGTACTCGGGGTACAGGTCGAAGTCGCCGGACTCCATGGCGGGCTCGATGTTCGAGGTGCCGCCGCCCACGCCCTGCGTCACCTTCACCTTGAGGTTGGTGTCCTGCTCTATCAGGTCCTTCAGCATGTTGCCCATGATGTACTGCTCCGTCATGGGCTTCGTCGCCACGTTGATGGTCGCGGGCGCGCCGGCAACCATGCCCGGCACCACGGCGCACGCCGCGGCGACGCCGCACGCCACCAGGGCGCCCACGGCAAGCCGGCGGTTGGTCCTCTTGGCCGCTTTCGAGCGCATGCCCATGCGCTTCTCAACAAACCCCAGCACAAAGTCCACCACCAGTGCCAGCACCGCGATCAGGAGGCTCCCCGCCATGGTCATGGCGGCGTTGTTGGTGGTGATGCCTCGATAGATGGCCACGCCCAGGCCGCCCGCGCCAATGAACGAGGCGATGCCGGCAAGCGCGATGGTCATGACAACCATGTTGCGGATACCGCTCATGATCACGGGCAGCGCCAGCGGCAGCCTCACGCGCAGCAGCGTCTGCATGCGGGTACCACCCATGCCGCGCGCCGCCTCCAGAATGGCGGGTTCGACGTTCGTGATGCCCGTATGCGTGGCACGCACCATGGGGAGCAGCGCGTATATGGTGAGCGCGATCACGGCGGTGGCGTCTCCCACGCCAGAAAACGGGATGAGGAAGCCGAGCATGCTGATGGAAGGAATTGTGTACAGAAAGTTCACCACGGCAAGCGTCGGCTTTGCCGCGCGCTGGAACTCGCTTATGAGGATGCCCGCGATGCCGCCCACCACGATGGCGATGGCGATGGACACCAGAGATATCTGTACGTGCTCTAGCAGCAGTCCCAGGAAGAAGTCCCGCCTTGTGGCGAGAAGGTCGAGCATCTGCACAAGCATGGGCTATGCCCTCCTCACGATCGCCTTGACCGGGCACGACTCGAAGCACAGCCCGCAGTGCAGGCAGTGCGCCTGGTCTATAACAAACGGGCTGCCCGCCGCTATGCACTGCTGCGGGCACGGGCGCGCGCACGGGCCACAGCCAATGCACGTGTCCGTGATCTTGAAGCCCTGCACGTGCACGGGCGCGCCCCCCAGCGAGAACGTCTGCCTGAAGATGGGGCTCACCCCAAGGTCAAATAGTTCCACGCAGCCGGTCTCGATCACAAATGGGTCAAGAACGTATCGCGAGTCTCCGGGGTACACGTCGTTCATGGAGGAGTTCTCGTCAAATATGCGATCGATCACGGCACGCGGCGCCACCTCCACGCGACGGGCCTCTCCCGCCAGGCGGACCATCTTGAAGTCGTGCGTCATGCCCACGATTGCCACGTGCGGGTCACGCAGCAGCTGCGCATGGAAGTCCTTCCCGCGCGAGGTGCAGAAGTAGAGCCTGCCCTTCTCCACCAGCATCACGTCGATGATGCGAATCTGTGGGTGGCCCTCCTGGTCCACCGTCGCAAACGACACGTCCTTGATCTGTCGCAGCGTGTCCAGGCAATCCTGCGCGTCCATGGCGCCTCCTCAGTCGTCGTCCAATACGTGTAATGTATTTGATAACATGTAACGTGTCAAATACTTTCTATCACGTTGGCCGACATTACACAAAACGGCGCAGCGCACTGGGTCACCACAGACATCTTCCGCGCGGCAGAGGACGGTCGCGTCTTGGAGCATTGGACCAACAAGGAGGTCATGCCGCCGCGCGAGGAGCTCACAAACTCCGGAAAGTTCTGGCGCTCGCGCACCCGCAGGCACTCCCCGCGGGCAGACGGCGCGGAGGATGGCAGCGCGTACTTCTCCCCCATTCAGCACGCCCATCTCCCCTCGCGAATTGCGGAGAAATCGTTTTGCTCGCATTCGCGCTTGCCAGCGCGGCGCGTTTGCCATAAAGTGTCTCTCTGTCGCATCGCGACGAGCTATTCGGGCGTTTAGCTCAGGGGGAGAGCGCTTCCCTGACACGGAAGAGGTCAGAAGTTCAAATCTTCTAACGCCCACCATAAACTCGCAGGCCAGAGGCTATGTCCTCTGGCCTGTTTTCGTTTGGTGCACGCAAGAGTGCACGCGTAGTGCACGCAACCCATTCAGGACGCTTCCGCAGCATGCCGTTTTATCTGCGTGTCAGAATTTTCCTTATACATTTTGAACTCTCCATTATGCAGACACAACTTTCACTCCCCCGAAGCCGGTTCGTGCAGGCATCGGCCTTCCAAAACCCCTCGCCCAGCCATCCGTAGCTGTGTCGATTTTCTGGTCGGGAACCCACGGGAAGCCCGTGGAAGTCAGGCGTTCGCGCGAGGTCAGCACTGACGAAAGTGCCAGTCATATACATGTGTCGTCGCCACTCGCGGCGACGCGCACGACTGGCACATGGTGGCACACGATGTCACCCGAGACGGGAACATTTGGGAGGGATTCGCATGGCTGCGGATCAGGCCGGGAGCCGCACGGACAACGGGCATCGGGGAGAATCCCCCGCCGTTCCGAGGAACGAGGAGGACCTCGAGAGGATCGCCCGCATCTGCGCGGCGGGTGCCGATGGCGACCTCTGGATGGACACGCGTTCGGTCGAGCTCTACCTGGGGATCTCCAGGCGCACCCTGTACCGGCTCGTGAAGAACGGCGCCATACCCGTGAGCAGGGTCGGCAGGAGGATTCGCGTGAGCAAGCGCGCCCTCGACGTCGCCGTAGCGGCAGGTCTGGTCTGGTGACCCGCCGTGCCCCTGAAAGAACAAGGCAACGTCGCTCGTATAACGTTTTATGAGCAGCGGCCGGCAGGCCGGGCCCGCGTCTCCAACGGCCTGCCAGCAGGCCCCCACCACCGGCTTCGGACGCCGGTCGGAACCCAACGAGGCGAACGGGGGCGATTCCGATGAGTGGAAGAGGCGGCGAAGAGGAGAGGGTAATCTACGTCCTGCAGATGGTGCAGGACTACCTGACCATAGCGGACGTGGGAAAGCTGATGCACGTGAAGGTGACCAAGGTCCGTGAGCTCGCCTTGAGGGACGTCGATCCGATACCCTTCAGGATCTTCGAGGACCAGCGCAGGAACCCCCTCGTCCACGCGGACGAGTTCAAGCTCTGGTGGGACAGGAACACGGTCCCCTACAAGGACTCCCCCGCGGGGAGGAACGCGACGGTCTACAAGAGGTCCTCCCATGGCACGGGGCACTGACGGGAGGGCGCACGAGCGCGCCGTCGAGTACGTGCGGGTCTACCGGTTCATGACAGAGGGGATGGGCCTCCGAGGCTGTGAGCTGCTCGTCTACGCGAGGATCTTCGGCTTCTGCAGGCATGAGGGCGTCGAGTTCTACGAGAGCAAGAGGGGCACGGCACGCATGCTCGGCGTCAGCGAGCGACAGGTCCACCGGGCGGTCTCAGCGCTGGAGGCCAGGGGCCTCATTGTCGAGCTCGGCGAGCACGTGCTGCCCAACAAGCGGATCACAAAGAGGTACGGGCTCGTGGACAGCGCGGTCGAGCGGGCGGTCAGGGTCACGGAACGGAGGAACAGGTCCGTGGGAGGCTGAGCCACCCATGACGGCGTGGCATGGCGGGAGGCCCCACGCCCATGACGGGACGTCACGCCGCCAACCGGGCCCCCATGACATCGCGTCAGCGGCAGGGGTGACGCGGCGTCACCCGATAAGAGAGGAGGGACATGAAAGGAGAGACAGCAAAGGCGCCGGACCCCAGGCGCTCGCTCATCGGGCCGGCCCAGGCGAGGGAGCTGGGGCTCGGCCCCGAGCCGCCCGCCGCGCGCTGCCCGTTCTGCGGGAGGGCGCTCGAGGCGAGGGGCGTCGTCGTCGGCGAGAGGGTCGTGTGGGTCTCCAGGGAGCGCTGCTCGTGCAGCGGCGCGGCAGCCGCGGAGGAGGAGTCGCGCCGCGCGGAGGGCGAGCGCCAGGCGCAGGACCGCGAGGCCCGCCTCGCACGGTGCGGGATAGGCCGCCGCTTCCGATCGGCGCTCCCCACGGACGAGGCGTGCGCGTCGTTCGCGATGGGGTACCGCCACGGCGCAGGCAACGGCCTCTACATCCACGGCGGGATCGGCGTGGGCAAGACGTACAACGCCGCCGGCATCGCGTCCGTGCTCCTCGACCGGGGGGAGACCGTCGCCTTCACGACCTCGGTCGGGCTCCTCGCGAGGATCAGGGACACCTTCGACGACGCCTCGCCGGCCCGCGCCGCCTCGGTGAAGGAGCGATACCTCTCGTGCGAGGTGCTCGTGCTCGACGACCTTGGGAAGGAGGCGCAGTCGCCCTGGACGGTCATGACGCTCTTCGAGCTGCTGAACGCGCGCTACGAGGGGATGCGGTCCACGGTCATCACCACCCAGTACACCATGGACGAGCTCGAGGCGCGGCTCGCGAGGCGGGGCGAGGCGGAGACCGCGAGGGCGATAGTCTCGCGGATCAGGCAGACGTGCGACGACGTGAGGCTCGGCGGTCCGGACAAGCGGCGCGCCGCCGCCACGCCCCCGCAGATGCGGAGAGTTTATGACGGGATACCCTAGGGAAGCCCAGGGAAGCCAGGCGCCCCGGCGGGCCGACACGCGCCGTCCCATCCCCTGTAGAAGGGTGTGGGGCGGCGTCGCCGCGGCGCCACACAGGACATGGCGGGGACTCGGCCGGGCGCGGCCGTCCCGGCGGCCCGCCCCTCACGCAAGGAACGGGGGGCGGGCATGGCGGACGACTACGGCGACGACTCGGGACAGAGGCTCTACGACATGATCGTCCGCGCCGGCACGGTCGCCGCGGAGCGCTCCGGGCTCTCCGCGCGCGACGGCGCCATGGGCGAGGCGGCCGCCAGGATCGAGGAGGCGCTCTCCGCGCTCAGGCGGCAGCTCGGCGACCAGGCGGCGCCGGGGCCTGCAAGGGAGGAGCCGCGCGGGGGCGCGGCGCCCGAGTACGCCCGCCTCGACGTGCGAGAGCTCAAGGCAATCGACGGCTTCGAGGAGCTCAAGGGGATCATCCACTCCGACCTCGAGGCGCACGGCGTCGGCAACGGCTTCGTGGAGGGGCGGGACGGCAGGACGGAGCTCGTCTTCAGGCTGGACGACGCGCCGAGGGTGGCCGAGTGCCTGGACCGCCTCATCGAGGAGACCCGCAGGGCCGCCGAGCGCGCGGAGCGCGACGCCCGCGCCCGCGACGACGGGGACCGCGACGAGAGGGGCCACGCCGACGAGGCGCGCGACGACGACCACACCGGCGAGACCCGCGGCGACGGGAAGGCCGTTGCCCGGAAGGACCGAGACGCGGAGCCCCTGGAGGACCGCGGCAGGCGCGCACGCGAGGCGTCTGAGGCCATGCGCGACGGGTCCGGCGCGCGCGACCGCGCGCGCGACTGCGAGCGCGGTCGCGACCTCGCGCCCAGGCGCGAGGAGCGGTCAAAGTGAGTGCCGGCAAACCGAAGGGGGCACTGGCCGCGGCCATCGGCTCCGCTGCCGCGTTCGACGCCGCCGACCTCCTCGCGGACCTCGCCGACCCGACGGCGCCGACGGGGTCCGCGC